>NC_014828.1:1380000-1687500 GCF_000178115.2 Ethanoligenens harbinense YUAN-3 | reverse complement strand
GTCGGCCAGTTTGCCACCCTCGCGCAGATTCACGTCGCCCTGGCCGATCACAATGAACGGCACCGGACGGGTGGTGTGTGCGGTGAAGGGGGAACCGTCCTCGGCTTTCAACTGGTCGGCATTGCCGTGGTCGGCGGTGATGAGGGCGGTGCCGCCCATTTTGGCGACGGCATCCACCACTTTGCCCACGCCGTCGTCCACAGCTTCCACTGCTTTGACAGCCGCGTCAAACACGCCGGTGTGGCCGACCATGTCGCAGTTGGCAAAGTTGAGGATGATGACGTCAAATTTGCCGCTCTCGATGTTGGCAACCACTTTTTCGGTGACTTCCGGCTCGCTCATTTCGGGCTGAAGGTCATAGGTGGCCACCTTCGGGGACTGGATGAGCACACGTTCCTCACCCGGATAGACTTTTTCAACGCCGCCGTTGAAGAAGAACGTGACATGCGCGTATTTTTCGGTTTCCGCGATGCGCAACTGGGTCAGGCCCTTGTCGCTGATGTATTCGCCAAACGTGTTGTGCAGCGTCTGCGGTTTGAATGCCACGTCCACGTTGGGCATGGTGGCGTCGTACTGCGTCATCGTGACGAAGAAGGTGGGGAAGAAGCCCTTCTTGCGCGCAAAGCCGTCGAAAGCGGGGTCCACGATGGTGCGGGTGATCTCCCGCGCGCGGTCCGGACGGAAATTGAAGAAGATGACGGAGTCGTTTTCTCCGATGGCGCCTGCCGCGTCCACGACCACCGGCTCGACGAATTCGTCGGTTTTGTTGGCGGCGTAAGAGGCGTCGACCGCGGCAGCCGCGGAAGCGGCCTGCACGCCTTCGCCGCTTACAATGGCGTTATACGCTTTGGCGACGCGCTCCCAGCGGTTGTCGCGGTCCATCGCGTAGTAGCGGCCAGCCAGCGTGGCGATCTTGCCCACGCCGGCTTCGCTCAGCTTGTTTTCCAGAGCGGTGATGTATTTCTTAGCGGAGCTGGGCGGCACGTCGCGGCCGTCCAGAAACGCGTGGACATACACCTTGGTCAGCCCGGCACGTTTGGCCAGATCGATCAGGCCGTACAGATGCTCGTTGTGGCTGTGCACGCCGCCGTCGGAAAGCAGGCCCATCAGGTGCAGGGCGCTGCCGTGCGTTTTGGCGTTCTCCACCGCGGCTTTGAACGCCTCGTTTTTAAAGAAGTCGCCGTCCTGGATGCACTTGGTGATGCGGGTAAGTTCTTGGTAGACGACACGGCCCGCGCCGATGTTTGTGTGGCCGACCTCGCTGTTGCCCATCTGGCCTTCGGGCAGGCCCACGGCCATGCCGGAAGCGCCGATCTGGGTGTTCGGAAATTCCTTGAAATATTGATCGAGATTTGGCTTTTTGGCCGCCGCAATCGCGTTGCCGTAGTCGGACGGGTTCATGCCGAAGCCGTCCATGATGATGAGAGCCAACGGTTTTTTCATAATGCTGTACTACCCCTTTCAGCCAAGGCTGATGCCGTGCGGTTTGCGGGCTGTCTTATTTGGAAGCCGCTTCCAGGATCACGGCGAAATCGGCCGGTTTCAGCGACGCGCCGCCGATCAGACCGCCGTCTACGTCGGGTTTGGCGAGCAGCTCCGCGGCATTTTTGGCGTTCATGGAGCCGCCGTACTGCACGGTGGTCTCCTCGGCGGCTTCTTTGCCATAGAGCGCGGCGACGGTGTCGCGGATGAACTTGTTGACCTCGTTGGCCTGCTCCGCCGTAGCGGTCTTGCCGGTGCCGATGGCCCAGACCGGCTCATAGGCGATGATGACGTTTTTGAACGCTTCGGCGGAAATGCCGGCCAGCGCCACTTTGAGCTGGATGGCGATGACATCGAAGGTGATGCCTTTTTCACGCTCTTCCAGCGTTTCGCCAACGCACAGCAGCACGGTCAGGCCGTGCGCCAGGGCGGCGGCGGTGCGCTTGTTAACGGTTTCGTTGGTTTCGCCGAAATACTGGCGGCGTTCACTGTGGCCCACGATGGCGTATTGCACGCCCAGTGCGTTCAGCATGGGCGCGGAAATCTCGCCGGTGAAGGCACCGCTTTCTTCCCAGTGCACGTTTTCGGCGCCGATGCTGATCTTGGAGCCTTTGGCGGCTTCCACGGCGGCGGGCAGGTCCACATACGGTACGCAGAGCACCACGTCGCAGGCGGCTTTGTCGGCGGCGGGTTTCATCTCATTGATGAGGGCGGCGGCTTCATCCGGGGTCTTGTTCATTTTCCAGTTGCCGGCGATGACGGTTTTACGGCTCATAATTTCCATTCCTCCAAATGTACGGACAAAGGCGGCGCGGCTGCACGCCGTCGCCGCCTTTGTCACCTGTCTGCGATTTATCAGGCGCGCCGCAGGCTGTGCGGCGCGGATATGCGGTTTTTTTATTTGTCGTTGAGGCAGGCGATGCCGGGCAGAACCTTGCCTTCGAGGAACTCGAGGGAGGCGCCGCCGCCGGTGGAGATGTGGGTCATCTTATCGGCAAAGCCCAGTTTCTCGATGGCCGCGGCGGAGTCGCCGCCGCCGATGATGGAGATGGCGCCGGAGTTGGCGATCGCAGTGGCGACGGCGCGGGTGCCGGCGGCGAAGTAATCCCATTCGCTCACGCCCAGCGGGCCGTTCCAAACCACGGTGCCGGCGCCGGCGATGGCATTCGAGAACAGTTTCTCAGAGGCCGGGCCGATGTCCAGACCCATCCAGCCGTTGGGGATCTCATCGGAATCCACAACCTGCTTCTCGCAGTCCGGATCGTATTTGTCGCCCACGCGGTTGTCCACCGGCAGCAGGAACTTGATGCCCTTGGCTTTGGCGGCGGCCATCAGCTCGTTGGCCAGATCCAGTTTGTCTTCCTCGCAAAGGGAGTTGCCGATGTGGTGGCCCTGCGCCTTCATGAAGGTGTAGGCCATGCCGCCGCCTACGATGAGGGTATCGACCTTCTCAATGAGGTTTTTGATGACGGCGATCTTATCGGAGACTTTTGCGCCGCCGAGGATGGCGATGAACGGGCGTTTCGGGTCGTCCAGCGCCTTGCCCATCACGGAGAGCTCTTTGCCGATAAGGAAGCCGGCAACGGAGACCGGAATGAAGTGGGACACGCCCTCGGTAGACGCATGAGCGCGGTGGGCGGTGCCGAACGCGTCGTTGACGAAAATCTCGCCGTAGCCGGCCAGCGCTTTGGCAAATTCGGGATCGTTCTTTTCTTCTTCTTTGTGGAAGCGCACGTTCTCAAGCAGCATGGCCTCGCCGTCTTTCAGGTTCGCGGCCAGCGCTTTGGCGTCATCCCCGATGACGTCTTTTGCGATCTTGACTTCTTTGCCGAGCAGCTCGCTCAGGCGTTTGGCGACCGGTGCGAGGGAATATTTCGGGTTGAATTCTCCCTTCGGGCGGCCCAGGTGAGAGGAAAGCACCACTTTGGCGCCGTGGTTCAACAGGTATTCGATGGTGGGCAGCGAAGCGGTGATGCGCTTGTCGTCGGTAATGTTGCCGTTGGCATCGAGGGGCACATTGAAGTCCATGCGGGCAAACACACGTTTGCCCGCCACATCTACGTCTTCGATGGTTTTCTTGTTGTAAGTCATCAATTAGCACTCCCTGATTATTAAATTTACCTTCATCATCGGGATACAGTTTAATTGTTAAATAAAAAACAATCAACCTCTCCTATTTTAAACGAAGGCGGAGGGTTTTTCAAGAGGTTTGCACAGAGAAAAGGAAACTTGCGGAAAAGCGACGCGCGTTCACGGGGCGGGCGGGTACCCGCTCCAGGTGTGCCGCGTGAGCTCGCCGTCCGCGCGCAGGCCGGAAAAATCCCATTGGCGCAGCGCTTCATAGGCGCCCACGGCCACCGCGTTTGAAAGGTTGAGGCAGCGCGCTTCCGCCCGGATGGGCAGGCGCACGGCGCTGTCCTCGTGCGCGAGCAGCAGTTCCTCCGGGAGCCCGGCCGTTTCCTTGCCGAACACCAGGCAGGCGTCCGGCGGATAGTGCACGTCCGTATAGGAGCGGGGCGCTTTGGAGGAAAAGAAGAAGCACGGGCCGGGCGCGCGGCGCAGGAAATCCGCCAGGTTTTCATAATAGGTGATATTCAGCAGGTGCCAGTAATCCAGCCCGGCGCGCTTGAGTTTGGCGTCGTCAATGGCAAAGCCGAGCGGCTTCACCAGATGCAGATGGGCGCCGGTGGCCGCGCAGGTGCGCGCGACGTTGCCCGTGTTCTGCGGGATCTCAGGTTCTATGAGCGCGATATGGAGCAATCTGTGTTTCCTCCCTGTGCGGCGGCATTCTGTCCGCAGTCCTTTCAAATTTTACAACATGAAAGCCCGCTTTTCAAGATGATTTCCGATGCTTTCTTGTAAAATTGCGGATCGGGGGAATGCAAAGCCGCTCCGGCGCGGGCGGATGCCGTCGATTTTGCGTAGAAATTCACGAAACGGGCACATCTTTCTCACCAAACCGTCTTGCAAAAAACACACCGCGGCGATATACTTGACATGCTCTGTTGGAGATTCCAAAAACTGCGGGGCCGCTGCGGCGCGGCTTTTGCAATATGAAAGTCTGGGTGAAAAAATGGACAACCGCTTCCTGGTTTCCCTGCAAAAAAACAAGGTCGGCATGGCTATCATGACGCTTTCGGCGGCCTTTACGGCGTTCGGTCAGTATTTCTGGAAGGCGTCCCACGGTTCCAACCTGTTGCTGATGTTCATCGGGTTCGTCTTTTACGGGTTCGGTGCGCTCACCATGATCCTGGCGTTCCGCTACGGCAGCTTTTCCGTTTTGCACCCCATGCTCAGCCTGGGGTATATTTTCGGCATGGTCATCAGCGTGGGGCTTCTGGGGGAAACGATCGACGTTTACAAAATCATCGGGCTGCTGTTTATCCTGTTCGGTGTGACGATGGTGGGGGTCGGAGATGCATAACGGTATGATTTTCGTGTTGTCCTGCGTCGGCGGCATCCTGGGCATGACACTGCTTGGGTCGCTCGGCGGTTTTTTCTTCAAGCGCAGCACCAGCGGCGCCACCATCTGGGAGATCGCCAAAAGCAAATTCGTTTATATCGGCGTGCTGTTCTATCTGGCCGGCGCCGTAGCCAACATTCTCGTGCTCAAGCAGCTGCCGTATTCGGTGGTCTATCCCATGTCCGCCATCACCTATGTGTGGTCGATGGTGTTCTCGCGGCTCATTTTGAAAGAAAAGTTCACGAAGCAGAAACTCATCGGCATCGTCGCCATTCTCATCGGCGCGGTGTTTTTCGGCATGGACGGGTTTGCCGGACTGGCCAAATAAAAGCGTTTTATGTTTTCAGCGCGCGCAGGGCTTTCTGCCCCAGGCAGGCGAGCACGACGGGCAGCGCCTGCTTTCGCTTTGCAAACGTGAGGGTGGCGCCCAGCCGCCCGGCGGGCCACTCGGAGGAAGGCACTGCCTCCAGTGCCTGCGCGATGACCGGGTGATGCAGGATTATGGAAACAAATTGGTATTTTTTTGAAAAAGACGGCGCGTTTGCGGCATAATAATTCAAAAGGGTGGGCGTTTCTGCGCAAATCTTGCGGGGCAGGCGCGTGGGCGCCTGCACATCTAATCTTTCCTGTGAAGCAAGTGTTGAAAGAAACGCGTATTTGCGCAGCCGGCAGTCGAAATATGCCGGTTGGAAGCGACCTGTAAAGGTTTCGGCCTGTTCCACATAGTGGTAGAGCGGCCGCGCGAGATAGGTGATGCGCGCAGCGCGCGCCGTCACCAGCAAATTGAACAGATTATCCTCCGTATAATAGAGTTTTTCGTTTGGGAAGCGGATGCCGTTCGTTTTGAGCAGCGCCGCGCGATAGAGGCAGCACCACACATAGGAGCGCGCGTCCGCGAATGGGCAGCAGTCCGCGAAAGCGGCCAGTTCACCCGGCGCGTACCCAAAAAAATAGGGCAGGATGCGCGCGCGGATGTCTACTTCTTCAAACACGCGGCTGCCTCCGGCGAACGGCTTGCGGATCTCCGCGCGGCCGGGCCTGTCCGCGAAATAGTCGCAGACGACAAGATCCGCTTCTGTTTCCAGCGCGCACCCGTGCAATTCGGTGAACATGCCGGGTTCCGCCCGGTCGTCCGCATCCGCAAAGCCGATGAACTTCCCGGTGGCAGCGCCCAGTCCCGCGTTGCGCGCAGCGGCCGGTCCGGCGTTGGCCGTGTGCAGCACGCGCACGCGCGGGTCTTTTGCGGCGAATGTGTCGCAGAGGGACAGGCTCGTGTCGGTGGAACCGTCGTCCACCAGAATCAACTCCAAATCACGCAGCGACTGGTTCAACAGGGAATCCACGCAGCGCGGCAGGGTCTTTTCCGCGTTGTAGACCGGGACGATGATGCTGACCGCAGGCATGGCGCTTCCTTTCCGCCGGCCCGTTTCGGGCGCCGACATCCGTGTAAAACACACGGGGTATTGAACAGAACGGTACTTCTATGATACAATAATTCCTTGTAAAACGAAAGGATTTCCCGCCGAGGGATGTGATGCCTTTTCCGGAAACGATCCCGCGGAGGATATCCGGCCCGCCCGGCCGGGAGGGATGCCGCGGCGGAAAGAAAGAAGGGCTTGCTTGAAACTGCTCAGCATCGCGGTCCCATCCTATAATGTGGAGCAAACACTGGGGAACACGCTGTGCTCGCTGTGCCTGCCGTCGCTGCTGCCGCTGCTCGACATCATCGTGGTGGACGACGGCTCCACCGACGGCACGGCCGCGCTCGCAAACACGTTCGCCGCGCGGTATCCCGACAGTGTGCGCGTGATCACGCAGCAGAACAAAGGGCACGGCGGCGCGGTGAACACGGGAATCACGGCCGCAGTGGGGCGGTATTTCAAAGTGGTGGACGGAGACGATACGCTGGCTGCCGACGGTTTTGCGCGCCTGCTCGACTGCCTGCACGTTACGCAGGCCGATCTGGTGCTGGCGCATTATGAAAAGGTGCCGGCGAACGATCCCGCCCACCCCGAGCCGATGCGCTTTGAGGGCGTGGAGTTCGGGCGCGTCTACACGTTCGCGGACCTGCCGGTGGAGAACGGGATGTATTTCGGCATCCATTCCATCACCATTCGCACCGAGATTCTCCGGCAGCACGATATCCGTCTGCAGGAGCATACGTTCTATGTGGATGTGGAATATGGCTTGCTGCCCGTCCCGTATGTCCATACAGTGGCGTTTCTGGACGCCGTCGTCTACCGCTATGCGGTGGGGCGCGCGTCGCAGTCCATCGCGGTGGACAGTTTTGTGCGCCGGTACGGCGACCATGAGCGGGTGGTCAAGCGCATGGTCGCCTTTGTGCGGGACAAGCCGCTCGACGCGGTGCGCAGGGCGTATGCCTATAGCGTGCTGCGCAAGCTGTGTTTTACCCAGTACATGATCGCCGCGTTTTATGACCCCGACCTCAAGCGCGGCGGCTGGCGCGCCCGCCGGTTTGACGCATGGCTGCAGAAGAACGACGCAGCGCTTTATGCTATGATGGGCGAAAACGCCTACCTGCGCCTGCTGCGGCGCACGCGCTTCCTGTTTTTGCGCACGGCCTTCACCAAGGCGCTGCTCAACAAGGCATACCGTTTGATGAAATCCTCGTTCCGCAAAAAGCGGAAATTTACGTATTGATTTTGAAATGGAGGCATCTTTGTGAAAGGTATCATTCTGGCGGGAGGCTCCGGTACGAGGCTTTATCCCATCACCAAGGCGGTGTCGAAACAGCTCCTGCCGATTTATGACAAGCCTTTGATCTATTATCCGCTTTCGGTGCTCATGCTGGCGGGTATCCGGGATATTCTCATCATCTCCACCCCGCGTGACCTGCCGCTGTTCGAGAGCCTGCTGGGAGACGGCGCGCAGTTCGGCGTGCGGTTTGAATACGCCGTGCAAGATCAGCCCCGCGGGCTGGCGGATGCCTTCATCGTGGGCGAGTCGTTCATCGGCGGCGACAGCGTCTGCCTGGTGCTGGGCGACAATTTCTTCTACGGCGCGGGCCTCACGCAGTTGCTGCAGGAAGCTTCCGCCGTGCAGGACGGCGCGGTGGTGTTCGGCTGCTATGTCAAGCACCCCAAGGCGTTCGGCGTGGTCGATTTCGACGCGCAGGGCAACGTGCTTTCCATTGAAGAAAAACCGGAAAAGCCGAAGTCCAATTATGCGGTGCCTGGCCTGTATTTCTATGACAACCAGGTGGTGGAGATCGCCAAGGCGGTCAAGCCCTCCGCGCGCGGCGAGATCGAGATCACCAGCATAAACAACGCCTATCTGGAGCGCGGCAGGCTGAAGGTCAAGCTGTTCGGGCGCGGCGTGGCGTGGCTGGATACCGGCACCTGCCAGGGCCTGCTGCAGGCGGCCAATTTCGTGGAAGCCGTGCAGACCCGCCAGGGGCTCTACATCGCCTGCCTGGAAGAGATCGCTTACACCAAGGGCTTCATCGGCCGTGAAGACATGCGGGCGGCCGGCGAGTCCCTGAAAAAGACTGATTACGGCAAATACCTGCTCTCGCTTGCAGACGCATGACGGCGCCGGCGGGCCGCGTCGCGGCGGTCATCCTCAACCATAAGGACAACGCCAATGCGCTGCGGCTGGTGCGCACCCTGCGCGGCTGCGCGGAGGTCGGCCCCATCTGCGTGGTGGACAACTCCGAGACCGGGGGGCTCACGGGGCGGGAGGAGCCGCTGAAAGAAAGCGGCGTCCTGTTTCTGCAAACAGCCAACGACGGCTATTCCAAAGGGAATAATCTTGGAATTTCCGCCGTAGAATCCCAATGTGGCCTGCCTGAAATTTTCCTGATCGCCAATCCCGATATTCTCATCGACGCGGACGCTGTCGCACGGTGTGTTCGCCTGCTGCGGACACACCCGGAGCTGGCGCTCGCCGCCCCGCGCATGCTGCGCGGCGACGGCACTCCGCACGACCTGCCCGGCTGGCGCAGGCGCACCGTGCGCGGCGATCTGGCCTACAGTTCCGGCATTCTGGCGCGCACGCTTGGCATGCGGCGCGAAGCCTATCCGCCGTCGTATTGGAATGAGCGGTCGTTTGTGCGGGTGGACTGCGCGGCGGGCGCGTGCTTTTTCATCCGGGCGAACGCGTTTAAGGCCTGCGGGTATTTCGACGAGCGTTCCTTCCTCTTTTATGAGGAGGATATCCTGGGCGAAAAGCTGCGGCGCATCGGCCTGGGCGAAGCCGTCTGCACCGATTGTACCTACCGCCACCTCGAGGGGGTTTCCGCCGCAGTCTCCCTGCGGAAATACCGCATCATGCAGCGCAGCCGTTTCTATTATCACAAGGTCTACCGGCGCGCCGGTTCCGCCGCTCTGTTTGCGCTGCGCGCGGCCACGGCGCTTGGCACCTGCGAATGCCTGCTCAAGCAGGCGTTGCATACATTGAAGCTCAGGAACCGCTGATTGATGCCGAGCGTGTGTCTGAACGGCCGCTTTTCTGTCCGGACTGCGTCCAAAATGCTCCGATACGGCAAGTATTCATGCGCTGTTGTCCTTGCCGAACGAAAAATGGTCTTGTCCAGACATGCAATCTCCATTCAATCAGCGGTTCCCTGAAAAAATGACGAAAGACGGGGGTCTTACCATGCGTATGCTGATTATTGCTGCCGACGGGCAGCTTGGCACCGATGCGGTTTCCTATTTTTCAAAGAAATACGACGTATCCGCTTTTAAAACGGCCGATATGGACGTCACCGATCCCATTCGGGTAAACGGAGCGATTCTGGCCGTGAAGCCCGACGCAGTGCTCAACTGCGCGGCCATGACCAATGTGGACGGCTGCGAGTCGCAGGCGGAGCAGGCCTACCGGGTCAACGCCTACGGCGCGGGGCTGGTGGCGCTGGCGGCCGCCCGCGTGGGCGCGCATCTGGTGCACATTTCCACCGACTATGTATTCGCCGGGGACGGCAGCCGCCCGTATGTGGAAACCGATAGCCCCGATCCGCAGAACGTCTACGGCGCGTCCAAGCTCTCGGGTGAGCGGCATGTCCAGGCGCTCTGCCCCAACAGCGCCATCCTGCGCACGGCGTGGCTTTACGGGCCTCATGGCAACAATTTCGTGAAGACCATGCTCAAGCTGGCCGAAAAAGGCGAGGTTGGCGTGGTGACCGACCAGGTGGGCAACCCGACTTCCACATTTGAACTCATCCGCATGATCGACGCCGTTGTCGCCTGCAAATCCACCGGCATTTTCCATGCCACCTGCGAGGGTGTGGTGTCGTGGAACGGCTTTGCGCGCGAGATATTCCGGCTGGCCGGCGTGGAAGTGAACGTGAAGGACGTGACATCCGAGGAATTTGTCCGTCCGGCGCACCGCCCGGCCTATTCGGTGCTTTCCAAGGACAAGATCGCAGCCGTCACCGGCTACCGCCCGGCGGACTGGCAAGACGCATTGCGGGAATATTTCGATTATCAGGCCGGAAAGATTGATTTTTGATGGGAATTTTGTCATACTGATACAGTTGCAGAGAATAGAAAGGGAAGTGTCCTTATGAACGTAATCAAAACGGAGCTCGACGGCGTGCTCATCGTGGAGCCGCGGGTGTTTGGCGACAACCGGGGATGGTTCATGGAGACCTATTCCAAGGAAAAGCTCGCGCCGCTTGGCGTCACGGTGGATTTTGTGCAGGACAACCAGTCGTTCAGCGCCCAGAAGGGCACGCTGCGCGGGCTGCATTTCCAGATGCACCCCAAGGCCCAGTCCAAGCTGCTGCGCTGCACCCACGGCGCAATTCTGGATGTGGCGGTGGATATCCGCAAAGGCTCGCCCAACTACACCAAATGGGTGGCGGTGGAACTGAGCGCCGAAAACAAGCGGCAGTTGTTCATCCCGGCGGGCTTCGCGCACGGGTTCGTCACGCTTACCGACGACGTGGAAGTGCAGTATAAGGTAGATGAATATTACGCGCCCGACTGCGACCGCAGCATCCGGTTCGACGACCCGGCCATCGGTGTGAACTGGGGCATAAAAGCCCCCATCCTTTCCAAGAAAGACCTCGGTGCGCCCCTGCTTGCGGACAGCGACTGCAATTTCACTTACCCGGCGTAAAAATAAAGGAGAAAATGTATGAAGATTCTGGTGACGGGCGGGGCCGGTTTCATCGGTTCCAACTTCGTGTACTATATGCTGGAGAACCATCCGGAGGATGAGATCCTCTGCCTGGATTTGCTGACCTACGCGGGCAATCTGCAGACGCTGGACGGCGCGATGAAGAACCCCCATTTCCGGTTTGTCAAAGGCGACATCGCCGACCGCGCGTTCGTATTCGACCTGTTCCGGAAAGAAAAACCGGACATGGTCGTCAACTTCGCAGCCGAGTCGCATGTAGACCGTTCCATTGAGAACCCGGGCATTTTTCTCCAGACCAATATTCTCGGCACCGGCGTTCTGATGGACGCCAGCCGTGAAGTCGGTGTGCAGCGCTACCATCAGATCTCTACCGATGAGGTCTACGGCGACCTGCCGCTCGACCGCCCGGACCTGATGTTCACCGAGGAGACGCCGCTTCACACCTCTTCTCCCTATTCTTCCTCCAAAGCGGGCGCCGACCTGCTGGCGCTGGCCTACCACCGCACGTTCGGCCTGCCCGTGACCATCACGCGCTGCTCCAATAACTACGGTCCCTATCATTTCCCCGAAAAACTCATTCCGCTCATCATCACCCGCGCGCTGGACGATCAGACCATCCCGGTTTATGGCACGGGCGCAAACGTGCGCGACTGGCTGTATGTGGGCGACCACTGCTCCGCCATCGATCTGGTGCTGCGCAAAGGTAAAGTGGGCGAAGTTTACAATGTGGGCGGGCACAACGAGCGCAGCAATCTCGACGTGGTGAAGACCGTGCTGCGCGAGCTTGGCAAACCCGAGAGCCTCATCACCTATGTGACCGACCGCAAGGGGCATGACCGGCGTTATGCCATCGACCCGACCAAGATCGAGACCGAGCTCGGCTGGCAGCCGACCTACCGGTTCGACGAGGGCATCAAGGTGACCGTCGCGTGGTATCTGGAGCACAAGGACTGGTGGCAGACCATCCTCGCGGGCGATTATCAGGATTACTACGAAAAAATGTACCAGAACCGCTGAAACGGCCGTCTCGGCTTTCTGAAAACAGTTTTTGCAGACTGTTGGAGTGTGTCATGCTGAAAACTTTAAAAAATTTTAAAAAATATTCCTATCTGTTGCAGCAGCTGGTCATCCGTGATTTCAAGGTGAAATACAAGCGGTCGATTTTGGGCGTGCTTTGGAGCGTGCTCAACCCGCTGCTTACCATGATCGTGCTGACGGTCGTTTTTGAGGGAGTCATGCAGCTGCGGGGCAACAGCACCATCAAGAGCTACCCGGTCTTCCTGCTTTCGGGCTTGTTGTTCTGGAACTATTTTTCCGAGGCGACCAGTCTGGCCATGGGCGCGGTGGTCAACAATTTCAACCTCATCACCAAGGTCTACATGCCCAAATATATCTTCCCGCTTTCCAAGGTGCTTTCCAGCGCCATCAACTTCGTGTTTTCGCTGGTGGCGCTCTATGTCATTCTTTTCTTCCAGCCGGTGCAGGTCACCTGGCTGCATGTTTTCCTGCCGCTGGACATGATCTATGTCATTATTTTCGCCATGGGCGTGGCGCTGTTCCTGTCGGCTATCACGGTCTTTTTCCGGGACATGTTCTATATTTACAGCGTGGTCATCACCATGTGGATGTATATGACGCCAATCATCTATTCGATCGACACCATTCAAAACAGCAAATACCACTGGTTTATGATGCCTCTCATGAAGCTTAACCCGATGTATTACTACATCACCTATGCCCGGAACATCATTCTCGACGGCCAGCTTCCCACGCTGCATCTCAACCTGATCTGTCTGGCCGCGTCGCTGCTCACGCTGCTCATCGGCGCCCTCTTTTTCCGATGGAAGCAGGACCGCTTCATCTACTACATCTGAAAACGGCTGGTTTTCAGGATGTCCGCTACGGGGGTTTTCCTTTTGATTAAAGTAGAAAATGTGTCGATGCGCTTCAATCTCGGCAAAGACCGGGTGAACACGCTCAAAGAGTTCCTGATTCGTTCTCTGAAGCACGATCTGGCAAAAAAAGAGGAGTTTTGGGCGCTGCGGGATATCTCCTTCGAAGTGCCAAAGGGTGAGGTGCTGGGTCTGGTGGGCACCAACGGCGCCGGCAAGAGCACGCTGCTCAAGGTGATTTCGGGCGTGATGAAGCCCACCGCCGGGAAAGTGGAGCTGCACGGCACCATCGCGCCGATGATCGAGTTGGGCGCCGGGTTTGACATGGAGCTCACCGCCAAGGAGAATGTGTTCCTCAACGGCTCCATCCTCGGCTACAGCAAGCAGTTTTTGCAGGAGAAATACCAGGAGATCGTCGATTTTTCGGAACTTTCCACATTCATGGACGTGCCGGTGCGCAACTTCTCCTCCGGTATGGTGGCAAGGCTTGCCTTCGCCATCGCCACGCTGGTGGCACCGCAGATCCTCATCGTGGATGAGATCCTCTCGGTGGGCGACCCGCCGTTCCAGCAGAAAAGCCAGCATAAAATGATGGATATGATCCACGGCGGCGCCACGGTGGTGTTCGTGTCGCACTCCATGCAGGACATCAAAAGGCTGTGCAAACAGGTTCTCTGGCTGGATCACGGCCATATGAAAATGCTTGATGACACCGACGCTGTTTTGGAGGCGTATGCCGATTTCTGCCATTTGGAGCAGGAATGACCTCGCCGGGTTTTAATTCCGGGTTTTAACTAAAAGACATATAAAAAGAAAGAATATCAAAGAATGGGTGGGAATGTAATGCCTTTTGAACCGTCGGTCTCCATTGTGATCGTGAACCTCAATGGCCTGCGCCATCTGGATGAATGCTTCAAATCGATCCAGCGGCTGGATTATCCGAAAGATAAGATCGAAGTGGTCCTGGTAGACAACGGCTCCAAAGATGGTTCCGTGGAATTCGTGCGGGAAAAATACAGATGGGTCAAGCTGATCCGCAATACCAAAAACGAGGGGTTTGCCAAGCCAAGCAACGACGGCGCGCGCGCCGCTTCCGGCGAATATGTGGCGTTTCTCAACAACGACATGAAGGTGCACAAACGCTGGCTGGCCGAACTGGTGCGCTCCATTGAAGTCAATCAGGCCACCTGCGCGGGTTCGGTCATTCTCAACTGGAACGGCGAACTGCTGGATTTTGCCGGCGGCAGCCTGACGTTTTACGGGATGGGTTTTCAAGACCATTTCCATGAGCCGATCAAAGAGTTGGAGCCGCTTTTCACGCAGGACAAAGACCTCTTTTTTGCCTGCGGCGGCGCCATGCTGGTGGACCGGAAGATTTTTCTGGAAATCGGCGGGTTTGACGAGGATTTCTTTGCCTATTTTGAAGATGCGGATCTGGGTTGGCGGATGAATACCCTGGGCTATCGGGTGGTGCTGTCGGCCAAATCGCGCGTCAATCATAAACACCACAGCACCGGCTCCACGTTCGCGCGTGAGCGGATGCGCTACCTGTATTTCCGAAACAGCCTGTATACCGTATATAAAAACTCCAGCGACGAGATGCTGAACAAAGCGTTCTGGCCCACCCTGTTGATGAACAATGCCCTGATCTTCAAGGAATCCGGCCTGAACGAGGAAGATTATGACCTGCGGATATCCAGCGGGGATTTCATACATCAAGAGGCGCACATCACCCATTTGGGCGCGTCGCATCTGGCGGCACAGAACGCGTTTGTCCGGAACCTGCGGGTCATGACGGAAAAACGCGCGTATATCCAGCAGAACCGTAAAATGGACGACGACAAGATCGCAGCGTTTTTCACAGACCCGTTTGCCTGTGTCGGTGCGGATGCCTATGCCTACCATGCGCTGAAATACGATCTGATCCATCTGTTTGGCATCGACCAGGCTTTCCACCATCCGTTCAAGCGGAAAGTGCTTCTGGTGACCGCGGATCAGACCGGCAAAAAGATGGCGGGCCCTGCGATCCGTTATTTTGAATTTGCAAAAGCGATCAGCAAAACCTGCGACGTGACCCTTGCCTCCTACGGTATGGAAGGACTGGAGGATACCCGGTTTAAAACGGTGCAGTATACATTTGAAATGGAGGATAAGCTCTGCCAGGCGGCGGTCGAGGCGGACGTCATCCTCCTGCAGGGCTTCATCCTGGACAACACTCGCAGTTTTCCGGATATAGCCAAACAGAAATACCTGATTTTTGACCTGTATGATCCGTTTGTCATCGAGAACATTGAGGCGCTCAAGGATCAGCCCCTGACACACCGCAGAGGCAATGCGGCCTATTCGCTGAAAGCATTGTTGAAGCAACTGCGGCTTGGCGACTTTTTTGTGGCTGCCAATATCGTCCAGCGCGATTACTGGATGGGCATGCTCACGTCGGTCAACCGCATCTCGCCGGAAGCCTATGACATCAGCAACAATTTCAGCAAGATGATCAACCTTGTTCCTTTCGGCATTGCGGATGAGGAGCCGGTGCACGCGCGCGATGTGCTGCGGGGCGTCTGGCCCGGCATCAACAAGGAAGATTTCATCCTGATCTGGGGCGGCGGCGTCTGGAACTGGTTTGACCCCATTTCGCTCATCAAGGCCGTCAAGATCCTTTCGGAAGAGCGGTCGGATATCAAGCTGTTTTTCCTCGGCGTGAAACGCCCCAATCCCACCACTCCCGAGATCCGGATGCTCAACGATGCGGTGGCGCTGGCCAAAGAGCTGGACCTTTATGACCGCCATGTGTTTTTCAATTTCGACTGGGTGGATTATAACGACCGGCAGAATTATCTGCTGGAAGCGGACGCGGGCGTGAGTTTCCATTTCGACACGGTGGAGACACATTTTTCGTTCCGCACGCGCATCCTGGATTATCTGTGGGCCAATCTGCCCATCATCGGCACGGAGGGAGACTATTTCGCCGAACTCATCCGGGAAAAAGAAATGGGCGTCACCGTCGGGTTCCAGGCTGTGGACGAAATTGCGCAGGCCATCCGCAAGCTGGCGGACGACAAAGCGTTCTATGCCCGCTGCAAGGAGCATATCGCGCAGGTGGCCGAGGATTACCGCTGGAGCAAGGTGAGCAAGCCGATCGTGGATTTCTGCCAGAATCCGGTGCATTTGCGCGATCTGACCTTCCATATCGCCGAACTGGAATCCGGAGAACGCGAGGAAGTGCGCGAAATTGATCGTCTGCCGTCGGTGGGCCGTCCCGCCCGCCGAGGCTCGGTGCAGCAGATGCTCTATGAGATCGAGCAACGGCAGATCGAGCTGCAGAAATCCATCCGCCGCGTTTCCCACGACGGGCGCGACGCCAACGAGCGGCTGGCGGAATTGCAGACGTGGTCGTATATGATGAATGACCGCTTCAATAAGTTCAAAGGAATCGCCAACCCGTTCAAATTTTTGAAACGGCTATTCAGACGGAGATGAGCGGCAATTGGATAACGGCATGACGGTCGATATCATCGTTCCCGTTTATAACGCATTCGAGTATCTGCGGGCCTGTGTGGAAAGCATCCGCCGCAACGCGGGGGAGCAGCCGTTCCGTCTGGTGCTGGTGGATGACTGCAGCACCGACGCGCGCATCGCCCCCTTCCTGCGCGCATTGGCCGACGCCGGCGCGGTGGTCCTCCGCAATGAGGCCAACTGCGGGTTCGTCCATTCCGTCAACCGCGGGATGCAGGCGTCCGAGAACGATGTGGTGCTCTTGAACAGCGACACCGAAGTAACGCCCCACTGGCTGGAGAGGCTGACCGCCTGTGCCTGCCGTGATCCGCGCACGGCCACGGCCACGCCTTTCACCAACGCGGGCACCATCTGCTCGGTGCCGCAGTTTCTGCGGGACAACGCGCTGCCCGAAGGCTTTGCGGCGGATCGGTATGCCGCCCTGATTGAGCGGGTGAGTCTGCGGGAATACCCGCAGATTCCGACGGCAGTGGGGTTCTGTATGTATATCCGCCGTGCGGTCATCAAGCAGGTCGGGCTGTTTGATGAAGAAGCGTTCGGCAAGGGCTACGGGGAAGAAAACGATTTCTGCTACCGTGCCCTGAAGGCAGGCTATCACCATGTGCTCTGCGACGATGTGTTCGTCTACCATAAAGGCAGTGCGTCGTTCGGCGATGCGCAAAAGCAGGCGCAGGTACAAAAAAACCTTGAGATTTTGGCCGAACGCCATCCGCACGAAAAACACCAGACCGACCTGTTCTGCCGGGTTCATCCGCTGCGCCGCCTGTGGGAAAATATCGACGTGTTTCGCGCGTTCGACAACGGGCGGCGGAACATTCTGTATATCCTGCATATGCCGGTACCCTACCGGCAGGGGGACTCCCAGATGGGCGGCACGCAGAAGCATGTGCTGGAGCTTTGCCGCGCGTTGGACAGGCGGTATAACGTCTTTGTCCTGTGGCCGGAGAAAGAGGACGGAATCTGCTTCATCGGCAGCAACGGGACGGAATGGAAGGAACTGTTCTTCCCGCTCAAGGCTGTCACCTCGCTCTCGTATGAAGACAAGATCCGGCAGGTGCTCAGCGAGATTCTCAAGGCCTTTTCGATTGATCTGGTGCATGTCCACCATATTCTGCATCTCACGCCGGCCGTATTTGAGGTCGCGCGTCGTGCGGGCGTGCCGTGCGTGTTCACGGCGCATGACTATTATATGCTCTGCCCGCAGGTCAATCTGTTGAAAAACGGCGTGTATTGCGGGGCGGATGCGTCGCAGTGCGCGAATTGCCCTGCCTGCGCGGGGATCGACATCGCCGCGTGGCGCGCGAAAATGGGACAGGCGCTCGCGCAGGCGCAGGCTGTGGTGGCGCCGGATGATTCGGTGGCGGCGCTGTTTGGACAGGTTTTTCCGGATCTGTCCGTCGAAGTGCACGAGCACGGCATGGCGGTGCAGGAACAGGCAGAGACCGTTTCCGCGGGCGCTTCCGGGAAATTTCCCGTAGCGTTTGTGGGCAACATTGCCCGGCACAAGGGCAGCGCGCGTATCGCGGACGTGATTGAGCGGGGCGGCGCGGATATCGACTGGCATGTGTTCGGCAACATCGAGGACAAAACGTTCCGTCCGCGCAATTCGAGTCTGCATCTGCACGGCCCGTATCAGGGGGCGGAGATCGTCGGGCTGCTGCGTCGGCACGGCATCCGGCTGGCATGCTTCCTGCCTACCTGGCCGGAAACCTACAGCTATGTGCTCACCGAATGCTGGCTGGCTGGGGTGCCGGTGCTGGGGTATGATCTCGGTGCGGTGGGCGGCCGCATCCGTAAGACCGGCTGCGGCTGGCTGCTGCCGCCGGACGCCGGCACCGAGGAGATCGTGCGCCGCATCCGCGCCATCCGTGACGATGCCGCCGGGTATGCGAAACGGATGGAAGCGCTGGCGGCGTTCCGGCCGGTCACGACGGAGCAGATGGCGGCGGGCTATGTCGGATTGTACGAGCGTCTGTTCGGTGCGCCGCATGTCGGCCAGGGATACGACAGGGCGCTGATCGTGGCGGCGGTGGAAGCCGCCGCGAAAGGCACCGAGACCATGGGGATGGCATACGGCGCGCAGCTGGATGGACTGCGGCAGAAACTGCGCCGCGTGCTGCCGCGCCCGCTGGCCGACGCGTTGCTGCGCGGGCAGTATCCGTTCAAAAAACAGATCAAACGCGCCGCCGTGTGGGCGGGTGGGCTTTACCGCCGCCTGCGCGGATAAACGGCAGAACGGGGCAGGGAAGGGGCACGCGCATGGGCATCGCACACAAGTTGAAAACAGCGGCGGAGCTGCTGCGCACCAAAGGCATCGCAAGCGTATGGGCGGTGTTTTCGGCCAAAACGGCGCGCGCCGCCCGGCGTGCCGCACATGCCGCGCGCGGCATGCTGTTTCGCACCCGTCTGCTGCGTGCGGACACGGGCGAAACGCTCCGGGTGCTGTATATCGTCAATGAGGTGGAGATGTCCGGCGGGCAGACGGTGCGTTACCGCGTGTTCAACCTCATCGAAGCGCTGCGCGGGCAGGCGGACGCATCTTGGTCCATGCTGGAAGACGGCGTGTATCTGGACGACTGGCAGGTGGCGCGGGCGGACCTCCTCGTCTGCATGCGGGTGTTCGATACGCCGCAGCTCCGCCGCCTGCTTGCCCTCGCCGCGCGGCATGCCGTGCCCGCGGTGTTTGATATCGACGATCTCATCTTCCTGCCCGACTATTACGACGGGTTCTGCAAGGCGCTCGCGGTGCAAGACGGGTTTGAAAAAGACATGTACGCGGATATGTTCGCCAAGTTCCATGAGGCGTTCATGCGGTGTGATTTTGCCACGGCCAGCACGCCCTATATCGCCGAACGGATGCAGCCGTATAAAGCCGCGCGGGTCATCCACAACGGGCTGAACGAGACGCAGATGGATGTCGCCCGCGGGCTTCCGGAAACCGCGCGGGGACAGGTGTTCCGCATTTGCTATCTCAGCGGCAGCAAATCGCACAACGTCGATTTTGCGCAGGCCAAACCCGCCATTGCGCGTATTCTGGAAGAATATCCGTCCGTTCGGCTCCGCGTGGCCGGGTATCTGGACGAAGACCTTTCCTCGCGTTTCCCGGGGCGGGTTTCCCGCGCGCCGTATATGCCGTGGCAGGAGCTGCCCGCTTATTGCGCCGCGTGTGATCTCAACATCGCGCCGCTGGATACGTCCAGCCCGTTCTGCCACGCCAAGAGCGAACTGAAATATTTTGAGGCCGCTCTGGTGGGGGTGCCCACCGTAGCTTCGCCCACCGATACCTTCCGTCGGTGCATCCGCCCGGGTGAAAACGGCCTGCTGGCTGAAACGGAGGAAGAATGGTACGCGGCCATCAAATCGCTTATCGACGACGAAGAGCTGCGCGGGCGCATCCGGCGGGCCGCGAAAGCGGACGCACTGGAGCGGTATGCGCCGTCGGCCATCGCTGCGGAGGCGCTGGCGGCCTACCGCGGCATCTTAGCGGAGCGGCGGTAAACCGGCAACTTGCCCCTTGGCGGGCGGTATGATACAATAAACAGAAGATTTGTGTCAGATCAGTGGGACAAATGCGGAAATTTGCGATAAGGAAGATGATTGCGGAATGCCATGCGGAGATTTGCTGGATCTGAACGATTGCAGCGTGACCGACTGGAAAAACCTCATCAAACTGGCGGACGACATCCGTCTGAACCCGCGCGACTATATGCATCGGTGCGAAGGCAAGGTGCTGGCCACGCTCTTCTATGAGCCGAGCACCCGCACGCAGATGTCGTTCCAGGCGGCCATGCTGCGGCTTGGCGGGCAGATCATCGGGTTTGACAATCCGGTCAATTCGTCGGTTTCCAAAGGCGAAACGCTGATGGATACCATGCGCATCGTCAGCAATTACGCCGACATCATCGTGGTGCGCCACCCGCAGGAGGGCGCGGCGCGCGCCGCGTCGCTCTATGCGCGCTGCCCGGTCATCAACGCCGGGGACGGCGGGCATTTGCACCCCACCCAGACGCTCACCGACCTGGTTACGCTTTCTACCGTCAAAGGCAGGCTCACCGGGCTGCGCATCGGCGTCTGCGGCGATCTGAAATACGGCCGCACGGTGCATTCGCTGCTCAAGGCCATGAGCCGTTTCGAGGGCAATCGCTTTTACTTGATCTCCACGCCGGAGCTTTCGGTGCCGGATTACTGCAAGGAGATACTGGATAACGCGGGCTGCCCATATGAGGAAGTGCCTGCGCTGGATGACTGCATCGGCGAGCTTGATGTGCTGTATATGACGCGCATCCAGCAGGAGCGTTTCGCCACGCCGGAAGCCTATGAAGCGCAGCGCGGCGTGTTTGTCCTTACGCCCGAAAAATTGCAAAAAGCGCGCGCGGACCTCGCCATCCTGCACCCGCTGCCCCGTGTGGACGAGATCGATCCTGCCATTGACGAGGACCCACGCGCGCTCTATTTTACGCAGGCGCGCCTGGGCATGTTCGGCCGGATGGCGCTCATGCTGCGTATGCTGGAGGACGATATCACCATCCATTCCGAGCGGGAACATCACCTGCACGCGGCGGTCTGTTCCAATCCGCGTTGCATCACCCACACCGAAAAATACCTGTCGCGCAGTGTCTGCAAGGATGAGAACGGGCACGACATCTGCCTGTACTGCGAGGAAAAATGCTGAGCGGGCAGAATGCGGGCGCGGCGGCGCTGCCCGCCGTCACACTGCGCCCCCGCGAGGAACGTGATGTGCAGGAGGGGCGGCTCTGGGTGTTCGACAACGAGATCGCGGGTATCCGCGGCGATGTGCAGCCCGGCGGGCTGGTGGACGTGTTTGCGGCAAAAGGCGTGTTTTTGGGACGCGGGTTCTGTAACATGCGCTCGAAGATTCGTGTCCGCCTGCTTACGCGGGAAGCGGAGCCCATTGACCGCGCTTTTTTTGCGCACCGCCTTGCACGTGCGATCGATCTGCGCAGGCGGCTCGGGCATTTCGAAGCCTGTCGTCTGGTCTATGGGGAAGCCGACTGCCTGCCGGGGCTGACGGTCGATCGTTTCGGCGACGTGCTTGTGGTGCAGATCGCGGCGCTGGGCATGGAGCGTTTCAAGGATGTGGTGGTGGATGTGCTGGCGGACCTGCTGCATCCGCGTACCATCTATGAGCGCAATGACCTGCCCACGCGTGAAAAAGAGGGCCTGCCGCAGCAGACCGGCGTACTCTATGGGGAGGAACCCGGGCTGGTGGAGATCAGAGAGAACGGCCTGCGCGTGCTGGTGGACGTGGTGGGCGGCCAGAAGACCGGCTATTTCCTCGACCAGCGCGAGAACCGGGCGGCGCTCGCGCCGTTCTCATCCGGTGCGGTGCTGGATTGTTTCTGCCATACCGGCGGGTTTGCGCTGCACGCGGCCCGGTACGGTGCGGATACGGTGGAAGCGGTGGATATTTCTTCCGCCGCGCTGGAAATGGTGCGCCGAAATGCCGCACTTAACGGCCTTGCGAACATCACGACCACTGAAGCCAATGTGTTCGACCTGCTCAAAGCCTACCAGCAGGAAGGGCGGCAGTATGATCTGGTCATCCTCGACCCGCCTGCATTTGCCAAATCGAAGTCCGCGCTGCAAAGCGCGGCGCGCGGCTACAAGGAGATCAACCTGCGTGGCATGCAACTGGTGCGCCCGGGCGGTTTCCTCGTTACCTGTTCCTGCTCGCATTTCATGACGCCGCCGCTGTTCCTGGACATGATAAAGCGCGCGGCCGCCGATGTGGGCAGAACCGCGCGCGTGCTGGAAATCCGCTATCAGGCGAAGGATCATCCCATCGGCTTGGGCGCCGAGGAATCGCTTTACCTCAAGTGTGTGATCTTGCAGATGGATTAAGCGGCTTTTTTTGCCTTCCCGAATTTGGCCTTGATGAAACCGATGACGGCCGGAAGCAGGGAAACCACCACGATGAGGACGACGACCATGCTGAAATGGTCGCGGAAGAACGGCAGGTTGCCGAAGAAATAGCCGATGCCGAAGAAGAACGATGCCCAGACAATACCGCCGATGGTGTTATAGAGCAGGAATTTGCGGTAGCGCATCTCGCCCACACCCGCCACGAACGGGGCGAATGTACGTATGATGGGCATGAAACGTGTGATGATGATGGTGACGGCGCCGTATTTTTGGAAGAACGCCTGCGTTCGCTCAATATACTCTTTCTTGATAAAGCGGATGTGCCCGTTTTCCACGCGATGTCCCAGCGCGCGGCCGATCTGGTAGTTGCACATATTGCCGAGGATGGCCGCGGCGCAGAACATGATGACTGCGGCGGGGGCCACGATGGATTTGGCGGCCAGCGCGCCGGCCGCGAAGATGAGCGAATCGCCCGGCAGAAACGGCGTAACCACCAGCCCGGTCTCACAGAAGATGATAAGGAACATCAGCACGTAGGCAACGGTGCCGTAGGCGTGCATGAAGTTGCCGAGGTGCTTGTCGATATGCAGGAAAATTTCGATCAGAGTTTGTATGGTTGGCATGGAAAACTCCCTTTTTTGTTTTTTTGCGGCGTGTCGGACGCGCGGTGTCTTGCGGCCGCCTGTCGAATAAAGGTACGGTTTTCATTATAACATACTCTTTTTGCAGCAAACGAATATTTTGTGAATTTTCGTTAAAAAGGCCGCGTATGCGCCTTTCAGACGTCCGGGGAACGATATGAAGCAGCAATCAACTTCAAAGGGGTTTGCAATCCTCAGCGTGTCCACCATGCTCATCAAGGTGCTGGCGCTGGTCTATCTGCCGGTGCAGGCCGCCGTGATGCACGACTACGGCAACGGCATCATCGCCGCCGGTATGACCCTGTATATGATGATTTATTCCGTTACCAACGTGGGCTTGCCCAGCATCGTTTCCAAAATGGTGGCCGAGCGCTCGGCTCTGGGCGACTACCGCTGCACCCAGCGCATTTTGCGTGTCGCTTCCGTCATGCTGGGAGTGCTGGGCGTGGCGGCTACGCTGTTTACCTATTTTGGCGCCGGCGCGCTGGCGGCCTATGCGGCGTTTCCCACCGAAGCGGTGCTGATGTTCAAAGTCATCGCGCCCACGCTGCTGTTTTCCTGTGTTTCCTGTGCGCTGCGGGGCTATTTCCAGGGACGGCGAAACATGGTGCCCACAGCCATCGCGCAGCTCATCGAGCAGGTGCTCAACACCATTTTCACCGCGCTGTTTGTCTGGCTGCTCTACCGCATTGCGCAGCATGCGGGCGCCGATCTCCATACCTCCTATTCTTTCGGTGCGGCCGGTTCGGCCGTCGGCACTGTGGTGGGGGCGATCGGCTCGGCGCTTTTTCTGGGTTATCTCTTTACAGTGGTCATGCGAAAACAGCGCCACAAGGAATTACAGGAACAGACATATGACGGACCCACGCTGGACTCCCGCACGATTTTCCAGGAGATTCTGCGCTATGCCGTTCCGGCGCTGATCGGTTCAATCGCGGCGAACGCGGCCAATATGATCGACACCTACACCTGCATCCGCAGCATGCAGTGGGGTGGCATGGCCAATGATCTGGCCAGCAGCCTGTACGGCATCTACACCACCCAATATGGTCGTCTGTTCACAGTAGCCATCGGGTTCACCAATCCGTTGGTCTTTACGATGGTGCCGGCCGTGGCTGCGGCGCTGGCCGTGGGCAACCGAAAGCTGTTCCGCCACCGGCTGGCGGAAAGTTATAAGCTGGTCTATCTGTTGATGATTCCCATCATTTCCGGCATGATGTTTCTGGCCAAACCGTCCATCACGCTCATTTTCTTCCACCGCAACAACGGCTCCGACCTGCTTGTTTTCGGCGTGTGGACAGCGGTGCTTTCGGTTATCGCGGCGGTACAGGGCGGCTTGCTGATCGCAGGTGGGGCGCCGCTCGCCGGCCCGGTCAACACCATCATCGGCATGGGGCCCAAAATCCTGTGCAATCTTCTGCTTGTTCCCATCCATTCGGTGAATGTAAAGGGCGCGATTATTGGCAACGCCGTGGGCTGGCTGGTCACCATCGTGCTCAACGACCGCGTGGCGCGCAAGCGTCTGGGCGTGGGTTCCTGCGGGCTGCGCAGCCTGCGCGCGCCCGTGTTCGGCGCGGCGGTCATGGGGGGCGCGTGCTGGCTCATCTACCATGCGCTTTACACGCCGTTTGCCCCGCGCCGTGCGGGCGAAATGAACATCGCCGCCAGCGACGTATCTTTGCTCATCACGGTGGCGGCGGGCATTTTCATCTATTTTTCCGTCATGATCAAGATCGGGGGCGTCTCCGCCGAGGACATCGCCAAGCTGCCGATGGGCGGGCGCCTGCTGCGGCTGCTGCGCAAGGTGCCGTTTCTGCGCAAAAATCTGCAGCCCAAACCAATGGCTCAAGAGGGTGGAAACGGGCGCGACTGAGGTATGCTTCGTGCTGGTTTCAGAGCTTGGCGCGGCCGGGCTTCAGCGCGTCCATCCAGAGACGGAAGGAGGGCTGCGCCCCACGGGTGCGCTGCGCAAACCAGATATCCCCGGTCTCGACGGTCCTGCCTTTCAGATAGTCCAGCGGGCCGGCATCCGCGGCAAAAGCAAACGTGACGCGGTAGGCGTACAGCGCCTGATACCGCACGCCGTAAGGGCGGTTACGCGCGTTGTCGCCATATTTGCCGTCGCCCAGCAGCGGGTGGCCGATATGCGCGAACGTCGCGCGAATCTGGTGGGTGCGTCCGGTTACGAGATCCACTTCCAGAAGGGAGAGCGTGTCCTGCTCGTCCAGCACGCGGTAGCGGGTCACAGCCGTCAGGCCGCCCGGCACGGGCCGGTCATAGACACGCACTTTCTTTTCCGTCTCGTCCTTTACCTGCCAGGTCGTGATCGTGTCGTTTCTGCGCTCCATGCGCCCGTGTACCACACAGAGGTATTGCTTGCGGAGCTCGCGCGCCTTGATTTTTTCGTTGAGCACGCGCAGAGCGGGCGCATTTTTGGCCGCCAGCACGATGCCGCCGGTGTTGCGGTCAATACGGTTGCAGAGCGCGGGGGCAAACGCGTTTTCCCGCTCCGGGTCGTATTCGCCGCGGTCGTACAGCAGGTGCTGGATGCGGCCGATGAGCGTGTCCGCCGAACCGGATTCATCCTCATGCACGACCAGTCCCGGTTTTTTGTCGGCTATCAGAATGTTTTCGTCCTCATATAAAATATCCACTTCGGTGGGCGCATCGAAAAACGTGGCCGCTTTTTCCTCGAAAAACTCATCGTTGAGATACAGCTCCACACGGTCGCCCACGGCGAGGCGCTGGGAGATCGCGGCGCGTCCGCCGCCCACTTTGATGCGCTTGAGCCGGATATATTTGTAAAGCAGGGCCTGCGGCAGGCGTGGCGCGACTTTAGCGACGAACTTGTCCACCCGCAGCCCGGCGTCGTTTGGCCCGACGGTGAATGCTTTCACTTCAAAAATCCCCGTTTCGGTTGATTTGGCGGTAAAGACCGCCTGTGATACGGATATCTACAGTATACCACATCCCGCCCGCGTGCGGTACTTTTCAAACATGCTCTTTTTTGGTATGATATAAACATACGCAGGCCGGATGGCCGTAAGGGGACGACACCGTGAAGCAGAAAGAGGGAAACGCGCACGAAGGGCACCGCGAGCGGCTGAAAGCCCGCTTTGCCGCGGAAGGGCTGGACCATTTTGAGCCGCATGTCATTCTGGAAATGATCCTGTTTTACTCGCTGCCTCGGCGGGATACCAACGAGCTTTCCCATCGCCTGCTCGATGCGTTCGGCGGTTCCCTCTCCAGCGTGTTCGACGCCCCGCTCGAGGAGTTGCAAAAGGTACCGGGCATCGGGCAGAACACCGCCATTCTCCTCAAGCTGTTTCCCGAGGTCTGCCGCCGCTACCTGATGGATCTCAGCGACGCGGGGCGCATCGTCCGGGATTCCGAAGATGCTGCAAAATACCTCTTACCGTTTTTCATGGGGCGCACGGCCGAGATCGTCGCGCTCATGTGCATCGACGGCAAGGGCAAGGTGCTCTTCTGCGGGCAGGTGTTCGAGGGCAGCGTAAACGCCGCGTCGGTCAGTGTGCGGCGCATCGTGGAGATCGTGGTGCGCTACGCCGCCACCGACGTCATCCTCGCGCACAACCATCCGGGGGGGTTAGCCATCCCCTCTGAGGAAGACGTGCACGTTACCGCGCAGGTGGCGGACGCTCTGCGCACGGTGGATATCCGCCTGCTCGACCACCTCATCATTGCGGGGAAGGACTGGGTTTCCCTCGCGGCCACCCCCACCACCGGGCATCTGTTCGCCGTGCGCGACGGATTTGCGGTTTTCTGAGAGATCAGACCGGATGGAGTTTGCACTGGGCAAGACGGGTTTTCCGCCCGGACGCGTATCCGGACTCCATCAATGGTTCTGTAAGCGGTGTGTCCTTTTCCTGCGGAATGCCCGCGTTTTCGCCTGCTTTTTGTGGTATACTGTTTCAGTAGGGATGTTTCGTCCCACTTGATGCGGCCGTTGCCGCGCGATGACGCGCGCCGCGGTTCCCGCACGTGTTTCCGTGCCCGGAGGGCTTTTCCATGGATACCTTTCATCTTGTTTCCCCTTATCAGCCGACGGGCGACCAGCCCGCGGCCATCAAGCAGTTGGCCGACGGCGTGCTGCGCGGCGACCGCGCGCAGACGCTGCTCGGCGTCACCGGTTCGGGTAAGACGTTCACGATGGCGAACATCATTGCCAAAGTGAACCGCCCCACGCTGGTGCTGGCCCATAACAAGACGCTGGCCGCCCAGCTCTGCAGTGAGTTCAAGGAGTTTTTCCCGGACAACGCCGTGGAATATTTCGTGAGCTATTACGACTATTATCAGCCGGAGGCCTACGTGCCCTCGACCGATACCTATATCGAAAAGGACAGCGCCATCAATGACGAGATCGACAAGCTCCGCCACTCCGCCACGTCGGCGCTGTCCGAGCGGCGGGATGTCGTCATCGTCGCGTCCGTGTCCTGCATCTACAACCTAGGCGACCCGATCGACTACCGCAACATGGTTATCTCTTTGCGCCCGGGCATGCAGCGCGACCGCGACGAGGTGCTCAAAAAGCTGGTTTCCCTCCAGTATGAGCGCAATGACGTCAACTTTGTGCGCAATAAGTTCCGCGTGCGGGGCGACGTGGTGGAGGTCTTTCCCGCCTACTCGGGTGAGAACGCCGTCCGCATCGAGTTTTTCGGCGATGAGGTGGAGCGCATCACCGAGATCAGCACCGTTACCGGCGAGGTCAAAGGCATGCTGGGGCATGTCGCCATTTATCCGGCTTCGCACTACATCGTGCCGGAGGAAAAGATGCTGCCCGCGCTGGACGATCTTGAGCAGGAAATGGTGGAGCGTGTCAAATGGTTCCGCGCGCACGATAAACTTCTGGAAGCCCAGCGCATCGAGCAGCGCACCAAATACGACATCGAGATGCTGCGGGAGATCGGCTTCTGCAGCGGCATCGAGAACTATTCGCGCGTGCTGCTGCGCCGTCCGCCGGGAGCCACGCCGTTCACGCTGCTCGACTATTTTCCCGACGATTATCTGCTGTTTGTGGACGAGTCGCATGTCACGCTGCCGCAGGTGCGCGGCATGTCGGCCGGCGACCGCGCCCGCAAGCAGACGCTGGTGGACTACGGTTTCCGTTTGCCCTCTGCGCTGGATAACCGCCCGCTCAATTTTGAGGAGTTCTTAAGGCATGTCAACCAGGCGGTGTTTGTCAGTGCCACGCCGGGCGATTTTGAGCGAGAGGAAAGCGCACAGATCGTCGAGCAGGTCATCCGCCCCACCGGGCTGGTCGATCCCGAGGTGCAGGTGCGCCCCACCGACGGGCAGATCGACGACCTGCTTTCCGAGATCAACCTGCGGGTGGAGCGGCATGAGCGCGTACTGGTGACCACCCTGACCAAGAAGATGGCCGAGGACCTCACACGCTATTTCGACGGTATGGGCGTGAAGGTGCGGTACATGCACCACGACATCGAGGCTATCGAGCGGATGCAGATCATCCGTGACCTGCGGCTGGGCGGGTTCGACGTGCTGGTGGGTATTAACCTGCTGCGCGAGGGGCTGGATATCCCGGAAGTGTCGCTGGTGGCCATCCTCGACGCCGACAAGGAAGGCTTCCTGCGCAGCGAGACCTCTCTGGTGCAGACCATCGGGCGGGCGGCGCGCAACGCGAACGGTTTGGTCATCCTGTATGCCGACACCGTCACGCCCTCCATGGAGCGCGCCATCAGCGAGACCGAGCGCCGCCGCGCCATTCAGACGCAGTATAACGAAGCGCACGGCATCACGCCCAAGACCATCGTCAAAGACGTGCGCGACATCATTGAGATTTCGTCCAAGGACGACACGCAGGACCGCAAATCCTTTAAGAAGCTGCCTAAACCCGAGCGGGACAAAATCATCCGCAAGCTGAGCGTTGAAATGAAAGAGGCCGCCCGCATGTTGGAGTTCGAGCAGGCCGCGTTTCTCCGCGATAAGATCAAGGAACTGCGCGGCGAGGGCACCGGCGTGGAGGAGAAACCGAAGAAGCCCGCCAGGCCGCGGAGGCGCTAGGGCCGCATGACCTGAACGGCTGACTATCTACCGACCGCATGGGAGTGACCGATTGTGAAAACGATTCGCTGTGCCGCGGCTGCCGCCGCCTGCCTGTTCCTGTTCACCGGCTGTATGTTTCACGACGATACGTTGAGTCCGCAGAACGCGCGTACTAAAACCTGCACGGCACAGGAAGCGATACCGTCCGGCGCGGTCTCGCTGAATACGGACATTTCCGTCGGCGACGTGACGGTGTCGTATGGAGATGGGCAGGATGTGTCCGTGCAGGCGTCCGTCAAGGCCAACCACGGCAAGACGGCGTCCGGCGCGGAGGAACTGCTCGGCCTGACGGAGGTCGCGCTCACACAGGACGGCAAAATTCTCCGTGTGGCCGTGCGCAGCAGCAAGACCCGTACGGATATGTGGCAGTGGATTAAGCAAAACCGCCCGGATACGGATTATTCGGCGGATCTCGACATCACCGTGCCGCAAAGCATGGATTCGTTCGTCCTATACACAAAGGTGGGCGACATCCGCCTGAACGCGCCGCATGGGGTGGTGACCGCGCAGGCGGACGTGGGCGATGTGGATGCGGAAAATCCCACGTTTTCCGGTGAAAGCCTGCTGAAGGCGGATGTGGGCAACGTCACCTGTGCGTTCACCGGTGCACAGCCGGGCACGGGCAATCTGAGCATCTATGCCGGTACGGGGGATATCCATTTGCAGGCTGCGGACGGTCTGGTGCAGTCGAGCACCACGCATAAACAGGTGACCGGCGGCGCGGAGACTACCGTGTTTCACTCGGGCCTCACCGTTTCGTCCGATACCAAAGTGGGGAGTATCACCGGTGCCGTTGTCGTTTCCTGAAAACCGCGCCGCAGGGTGCTTATTTCCGTAATACATCGGAGGGGGAAAACCAATGCCGAAAAACACCATTTTCATCAAGGGCGCGCGCGCGCACAACCTGAAAAACGTCGATCTGGAACTGCCGCGCGACAAGCTCATCGTCTTCACAGGGCTTTCCGGCAGCGGCAAATCCTCGCTGGCGTTCGATACGATCTATGCCGAGGGGCAAAGACGGTATGTGGAATCGCTGTCCTCCTATGCCCGCCAGTTCTTAGGGCAGATGGACAAGCCGGATGTGGACTATATCGACGGCCTTTCGCCCGCCATTTCCATCGACCAGAAGACCACCTCCAATAACCCGCGTTCCACCGTGGGCACCGTAACCGAGATCTACGACTATCTGCGCCTGCTTTATGCGCGCATAGGAATCCCGCATTGCCCGGTCTGCGGGCGGGAGATCAGGCAGCAGACCATCGACCAGATCGTCGATCAGGTGCTGGCGCTGCCCGAGGGAACCAAACTTCAGATCCTGGCGCCGGTGGTGCGTGCGCGCAAGGGTGAGCACCAGAAGGAATTTGAGGCCGCACGGCGCGGCGGTTTTGCCCGCGTGCGGGTGGACGGCAATCTCTATGATCTGACCGAGGAAATTAAGCCCACCAAGAACCAGAAGCACAACATCGAGATCGTGGTGGACCGTCTGGTGGTCAAGCCGGAAGTGCGCGGCCGTCTGGCTGATTCGCTCGAGACCGCCACCGCGCTTTCGGGCGGGCTGGCCATCGCCGATGTGGTGGGCGGTGAGGAAATCCTCTTTTCGCAGAACTACGCCTGCCCGGAGCACGGCGTGAGCATGGAGGAGCTTTCGCCCCGCATGTTCTCGTTCAACAACCCCTATGGCGCGTGCGAGACCTGCGGCGGTCTGGGTTTCCGCATGCGCATCGACCCCGAACGCATCATCCCGGACAAGACCCGCAGCATCGAGGGCGGCGCGGTGCAGGCCAGCGGCTGGAATGCGTTGGACGGCGGTTCCATCTCGCATATGTATTACACCGGGCTGGCGGAGCATTACGGTTTTTCGCTCTCTGTCCCGGTGAAAGACCTGCCGAAAAAGGCGTTGGACGTCATTCTTTTTGGCACCGGCGATGAGAAAATCACCCTCCGGCGGGAGGGCGCGTTCGGCTCCGGTACCTTCCACGCGCCGTTTGAGGGCGTGGTAAACAATCTGGAGCGGCGGTATAAAGAAACGCAGAGCGACTGGATGCGCGCCGAGATCGAAAGCTGTATGAGCAAGGAGCCCTGTCCCACCTGCCACGGCGCGCGTCTGAAAAAAGAGGTGCTGGCTGTCACGGTGGGCGGGCTGAATATCGACGCGTTCTGCCGCCTGTCCATCACCAAGGCGCTGGCATTTCTCGATGGATTGGAACTCACGCCCAGAGAACAGCTCATCGCCGGGCGCATTCTCAAGGAAGTGCGCGAGCGGCTGGGTTTTTTGAAAAACGTCGGGCTGGAATATCTCACGCTTTCGCGCGCGGCGGCCACTCTTTCGGGTGGCGAGAGCCAGCGCATCCGCCTGGCCACGCAGATCGGCTCGTCGCTGGTGGGGGTGCTTTACATTCTGGACGAGCCGAGCATCGGTCTGCACCAGCGGGATAACGACCGGCTGCTGGCCACCTTGCGCCACCTGCGTGACATCGGTAATACCCTCATCGTGGTCGAACATGACGAGGATACGATGTACGCCGCCGACTGGATCGTGGACGTGGGTCCCGGTGCGGGCGTGCACGGCGGCCAAATCATCTGCGCGGGCACGGTGGAGGATATCAAAGCATGTCCGGAGTCCGTCACCGGGCAGTACCTTTCGGGTGTGAAACGGATCGAGGTGCCGGAGAGCCGCCGCAAAGGCAACGGGCACAAGCTGGTGGTGAAGGGCGCGCGGGAAAACAATCTCAAGGGTATCACCGTGAAAGTGCCGCTGGGCACGTTCACCTGCGTGACCGGCGTGTCCGGTTCGGGCAAAAGCTCGCTGGTCAACGAGATCATCCACAAGCGGCTGGCGGCCGAGCTGAACGGTGCCAGGACGCACCCCGGCGCACATAGTGAGATGACCGGTATCGAATACCTCGACAAGGTCATCGACATCGACCAGTCGCCCATCGGGCGCACGCCGCGCTCCAATCCCGCCACCTACACCGGTGTGTTCACCGACATCCGTTCGCTCTTTGCCGCCACGCAGGATGCCAAGATGCGCGGCTATACGGCCAGCCGGTTCTCCTTCAATGTCAAGGGCGGGCGGTGCGAGGCTTGCCAGGGCGACGGCATCATCAAGATTGAGATGCACTTCCTGCCGGACGTGTACGTGCCCTGCGACGTGTGCAAGGGCCACCGCTATAACCGCGAAACGCTGGAAGTGAAATACAAGGGCAAGAGCATCTATGATGTGCTGGAAATGACGGTGGAAGAGGGGCTCTCCTTTTTTGAAAACGTGCCGCGCGTGCAGCGCAAGCTCCAAACACTGTTTGACGTGGGCCTGGGATATGTCAAGATCGGGCAGCCGGCCACCACGCTCTCGGGTGGCGAGGCGCAGCGCGTCAAGCTGGCGACCGAACTGGCGCGCCGCTCCACCGGCAAGACCATCTATATTCTCGACGAGCCTACCACCGGCCTGCATGTTGCCGACGTGCACCGCCTGATCGATGTGCTTCAGACGCTGGTGGACGGCGGCAACACCGTATTGGTCATCGAACACAACCTCGATGTCATCAAAACGGCGGACCACCTCATCGACCTCGGCCCCGAGGGCGGGGACGGCGGCGGCACGCTGGTCGTCGCCGGCACGCCGGAGGAAGTGGCCGCTTGTGAGGCATCTTATACCGGGCAATATCTGAAAAAGTATTTGCCGCAGCCCGTATCGGCCTCCGCGCATGCGCCGAATCGGGCGGATGCGTGAGCCCGGCATAATCGGGCGGCGGCGTGCATATGCATCAATGAGAAGCCCGCGCGGACGGCAAAACCACCCGCGCGGCAGACAAAGGAACCGATATGTTTGAATGTTTTTGCTGCCCTGTCTGCGGACAGGCGCTGATCCGGGAAAGCCAGACCCTGCGCTGCTCCGCAGGGCACAGTTTTGATATCGCGTCGGGCGGATATGTCAACCTGTGGGTGACCAACCGCACCCACGCGGGCGACAGCAAGGGAATGGTGACCGCCAGGCGCCGTTTTCTGGACAGCGGGGCCTATGGCTTTCTTTTGAACCGGCTTTGCTCCGAAACGGCCGCGTTTCTGCGCGGGCGGGGAGAGAAGGACCCGCTTATCGTGGATGCGGGCTGCGGCGAGGGTTATTACACCGCCGGCATCGCCGCATATCTGCGTCGGCAGAATATTCCGGCCACGGTGGCGGGGGTGGATATCTCCAAAGCGGCCGTGCGCGCGGGTGCAAAGCGCGGGGAAGAGGTATCACTTGCAGTGGCCAGCCTGTTCAAGCTGCCGCTGTGCCCCGCAAGTGTGGACATCGTGCTCAGCGTATTCGCGCCGGTCTGCGGCGCGGAGTGCGCGCGGGTGCTCAAACCGGGAGGGTTGCTTTTCATCGTTTCGCCCGGTTCCAGGCACCTGTTCGGGCTTAAGGAAATCTTATACGACGACCCGTATGAAAACCCGCCCAACACCTATTATCTGCCGGGATTCCGGCAGATGCGGCAGTTTTCTGAAAAGAGGGAGATCCTGGTACGGGGCGGCCAGATGAACGATTTGTTCGCGATGACACCATATTACTGGAAAACACCTGCGGATGCTTCCGCCCGGCTGGCGCATCTGCCCACATTGTCCACACCACTGGATTTTCATGTGGATGTGTACGAGCGGTGCGAAGATGATGCACAGGAGCCGCCGGTTTGTGAACATCAGACGCATAACCAATAAAGCGCGCGCCCGAGGTTGTCGAAAAATACTGGGAAAATGGAAAAATACTTGCACTGTGCCGAAGACTGCGTTACAATAAGTAACAGTGTTGTAACAAAAACGTAATAAAATGCGATGGTATTTCCATTTTCTTTGTAGATTTGACAAACTTTGATTGCGATCTGGACTGGTTTTATGAAAATAGAGAAAATAACCTGTGCGCTTTTGTCTGTGGGGCTTTTAGCGTGCATGGCCCTGCCTGTGCAGGCAAAATCGACGTCAACCAAGCAGCAGAGTGCGTCTGCGGGAGCCGCCGATACGAGTGGCGCTCCGGCTCTGGCGTGCGCGACCGGTTTGGTGGCGGATGCGGATACCGGGCAGATTTATTATCAGAAAGACATGCATAATCGGATGTATCCGGCCAGCATCACCAAGATTCTCACCGCGCTGGTTTCGGTGGAAAACGGCGACCCGTCCGATGTGATTACGGTGCCGCAGGATGTCACACAGGCGCAGGGCTCTAGCGTGGCGAATATTGCGCTGGTTCCGGGGGATACCATCACAATGGAACAGTTGGAATATACCATGTTCCTGGCTTCCGCCAATGATTCCGCCATTGCCATCGCGGATCATATCGGCGGCTCGGTGAGCGGCTTTGTGGATATGATGAACCAGAAGGCAACGGCGCTTGGCGCGAAGGACAGCCATTTTTCTACTCCGAACGGCTTGCCCGACCCCAACAATTACACTTCCGCTTACGACATGGCGCTTATCACGCGGGCGGCCGCACAAAACCCCACGCTGATGCGGTATTTCAGCGCGCGCTCTTTTACGCTGCCGGTTTCCGCACTGCGGAAAGGGGCGCAATCGTTCACCACGCTGCACAAAATGATGAAGAAGACGGCCTATTATGATGCGGATGTGGAGGCCGGCAAGACCGGATGGGAAACGATGTCCGGCAACACACTGGTGACGGTGGCCCAAAAAAACGGGCGTACGCTGATCGCCGTGGTGCTGGACGGCGCGAACTCCGAGGCCATCTATGGGGATACGCGCCACCTGCTGGATTATGCGTTCGCACAGCCGGCCGACCCGACTGCCGACAAGTTGGAAACGCCGCAGGTGAAGGCGGAGGCAACCGCCGCGGTTGCGGCCAATCCGTCCCGCCAGGCGGCCAAGATGCAGTCTTCCTCCGGGGCACGATGGAGTGTTCCTACAGAGATGCTGGCCGTAACCTGTCTGGGCCTCCTGATCTGCACCGTGGTCGCGCTGGTGTGCTGGCGTGTCCGCAGACGTGGATTTCTGGATTGATATGCTTGATGAGCATTGTGAAAAGAGCGCCGCAAACGTTTGTTTTGCGGCGCTCTTAGGTCTGTGAATATGGGCGGGAGAACGGAATGGCACTGAAGAAAAATACGGAATGGACGCTGCCGATCACCGGCGTCACACAGGATGGCCAGGGGGTCGGCCGTGTGGACGATATGGTGGTGTTTACGCCGGGCTGCGCGCGCGGGGATACGGTGCGCGTGCAGATCGTGGCGGTGCGTGCGCGTTATGCCTTCGGTAGGTTGCTTGCGGTGGAGCAACCGTCGCCCGAGCGCATCCCGGTGGACTGCCCGGTGTTTTCGCGCTGCGGCGGATGCGTGTTTCGGCATATTTGTTATGAGGAGGAACTGCGTCTGAAGGAAGAGCGGGTGAGGGACGCCCTGCATCGCATCGCTAAGCTGGAGATTGAGCCGGAACCGATTGTTGGCTGCGAACAGACACTGGCCTACCGCAACAAGGCTCAGTATCCGGTCGGCTGGCGGGACGGCAGGCCGGTGTTCGGGTTTTATGCACCGCGCAGCCACCGCATCGTTTCTGCAGAGGAGTGCCTGCTCCAGCCATCCGTCTTTAAAAACGTGCTGGGCGCGTTCGAGCGCTGGATGCTGGAAAACGATGTATCGACGTATGACGAGCAGACGGGCAAAGGCGTTCTGCGGCATGTGTTCCTGCGGCAGGCCCCATCTACCGGCGAATTGATGATCTGCGCGGTGGTCAACGGCGGCGCGGGCAGGTTACCGAACAGAGAACAACTCATTCGCTATTGTCTGGATGCCGCGCCGCAAACCAAAAGCATCGTGCTCAACCGTAACACGGCGCACACCAATGTAATCCTCGGTGACACCTGTGAAACCCTCTGGGGCGCGGACCGTATCACCGATGTACTCTGTGGGCTGCGTTTTTCTCTGTCCCCGCTTTCGTTCTATCAGGTCAACAGCCGGCAGGCGGAGCGGCTCTATCACGCGGCGGCAGAGTTTGCGGATCTGCGGAAGACCGATGTGTTGCTGGACTTGTACTGCGGTGTGGGTACCATCGGCCTGTCGATGGCCGGAGCGGTCGGGCGGCTGATCGGCGTGGAAGTGGTGCCGGATGCGGTAGCCGACGCCAAACGCAATGCGGCGGGAAACGGCATCGAAAACGCCGACTTTTTCTGCGCGGATGCGGGCGAGGCTACGGTGCGCCTGCAGCAACAGGGCCTGGCGCCCGATGTAGTGGTGGTGGACCCGCCGCGTAAAGGGCTGGACGCGGCGGCCGTCACAGCGGTCGTACAGATGGCACCGTCGCGGGTGGTGTATATCTCCTGCAACCCGGAAACGCTGGCACGTGATCTTACGCTGTTTGCGGAAGAGGGGTATGTTTGCACGCGTCTGCGCCCGTATGATTTGTTTCCGCGGACCGCGCATGTGGAATGTTGCGCGCTTTTGGTGAAGCGCTGAAATTTCTCATCTGTGGGGGCACCCCATCGGGCCGGGTTGGCGCGGTTTTCAGAAGATGCACGCGTTAGCCCGCCATGATCTTACGCATGATGAACAGATCAAAACGCTGGCCGCGTTTTTGCAATGTGTCGGTTTTCATGACATGATACCCGCGCTTTGCGAAAAACGGCCGGGCCAGGCCCGTCAGTTGGGTGAACACCACGCCGATGGCGTTTTGTTCAGCCGCTTTTTCCAGTTCGTCTGCCATGCGCGAGGCAATGCCCCACCGCTGAAAATCCGGATGGACAAACAGGCGGTTGAAATATCCGGTGGAAGCGATGTCTCCAAAACCGGCAAGTCTGCCGTTTTCTTCCGCGACGACGGTGTAGTGCCCTGCAAGGGATTTGTCCCAGGCATGCGTATCCGTATCTGCTTTGGCCCATTGCTCCAACTGTGCAAGCGGATATTGTCCGACATCGACCGTGCGGACAGTCTCAAAAAACAATTGCATGATGGGGATGCAGTCGGCGGGACGATATGCTCGGATTTCCATGGCAGCTCCCTTTCCCGCGCCGGCCGGACGCGTTTTCATCTGACGATGCTGCACGGGAAACGGACGGCGCGCCGCCGTTTGTCCCATGAAACATTCTATTTTTAAATTATATCCGATTGTATCAAAATATTGCGCGGGAGTCTATATATATCTGCATGTATTTTACAATATGCGACAGGGTACATTTTTCCACGGTGGTTTGACAAAGTGGCGTGTGCGTAACGAGGTGGCCGTTGGTTTACTCAGCAGCGCCGCCGATAAACGGATAAAAAAATCGGCGGGATGCTCATCCCACCGATTTTTCTTGCGGTCATAACGTTTCTTGCTCTCCACTGTGCGGGTGACCGGGCTTTGCGGCCCCCATGTCCCGCGCCGGGAACGGTCGAGCGCACGTTTGGCTTTTTTACTCATTTTTTCTCTGGGAATGAATTTTTCCATGTTCGTTTGCCGCCTCCTGCGCGGCATGGGGCTGAGAAACTCACGCTTCGTTTTTTTCAATCTGCACGGCGGTGCCGTAACAGATTACTTCCGTGATACCAGGCGCCACATCGTTGGCGTCATACCGGACGCCGATAAGGGCGTTGGCGGGCGTTTGGGACGCGTGCTCCAGCATACGCACGAACGCTTCTTCGCGCGCCTGTTCGCACAGGTTGGTGTAGATGGTGATATTGCCCCCCACAAGGCTCTGAAAACTGGCACCGATATTGCCCACAAAGCTGCGGGAGCGCACGGTGATACCGCGCACCACGCCGTGGTAGGCTTTGATGGAGTAGCCGGCAAAATCGAACGAGGTGGTGACGAAAGACCGGTCTATCATATGTTTTCCTTCCTGTCGCGGCGTAAACGGCCATATTCATCATACACGGTTTTCTCCCGATGTCAAGAGCGGAGCGGAAAATCTCGGGAAGGGCGCGCTGGTGCCCGAATCAAAAATGTGGTAAGATGGTAAGGAAGTTTTTTCGCACACAGTGCGGCCGATGCGAACAGATGAGGTTTGTTACATATATGAAGACACGAACAAAGAAGAAAAGAAAAAACCAGAAAAACGTCATGATCGTGAAGATCGTCATCGCCTTTGTGCTCGTGTTTGTGGTGAGTTTCGTCGTCCTGTTCGGCAGGCTGGTCGATTTGCAGGTGGTGAACGCGGATTTTTATGCGGCGCGCGCGGTACAGCAGCAGTTCAGCGAACAGACCATCCCGGCGCAGCGGGGCGCGATCTATGACCGGAACATGACACCGCTAGCGGAGAGCGCGGCGGCATGGGATGTGGCGGTGTCGCCCTATTATATCAAAAACGAGGCGGAGCGGGGTGCCATTGCCGACAATCTTGCGTCCATTCTGGGCATAGACCGCAGTACGATTTACGAACAGATTAACAATAAATCCAAGTATGTCATGATTGCAAAAAAAGTGACCAAGCCCCAGGCGGATGCCATCACGCAGTTCATGACAAAGAAGAATATCGGCTGCATCGGCCTGACACAGGACAGCAAGCGCTATTATCCATTTGGAAACTTTGCCTCCCAACTCATTGGCTTTACCGGGTCGGACGGACAGGGTCTTGCCGGTGTGGAAGCACAGTATGACAGCGTGCTAAAGGGCATCCCGGGAAAAGACATCGCGGAGCGGACCGCAACGGGGGAGGACATGCCTTACAACACCGGTGAATATGTGGCGCCGCAGAACGGTAATAATCTGGTGCTCACCATTGACGAAACGGTGCAGCAGGCACTTGAAAGCAACCTGCAGAAGGCCCTGGCCGACAACAATGTGACCAACCGGGTGACAGGGATCGTCATGAACGTGAAAAACGGCGAGATCTTGGGTATGGCCACTGCGCCGGGATATGACCCAAACAACCCCTATACCATTACCGACACGAACGTGCAGAAGCAACTGGCCGGCCTGAGCGGGGACGCGCTGAAAACGGCAACCTCGCAAGCGCTGCAGACCCAGTGGCGCAACAAGGCCATCAGCGAACCGTATGAGCCCGGTTCCACCTTCAAGATCATCACGGCGTCCGGCGCGCTGGAGGAAGGCCTGGTGCGTGAAAACGATCTGTTTAATGACCCCGGTTCCGTCACGGTGTCCGGTACGACCTTCCATGACTGGAACAACGGCTATGGGCAGGTCACATTCCTCAAAGGGTTCGAAGAGTCGGTCAATGTGGTATTCATCGAAGTGGGGCAGCGGCTTGGCATCACCAAATTCTATCAATATGTATCCAATTTCGGTTTGACGGATAAGACCGGCATTGATCTGCCCGGAGAGGCGGACAGCATCACCATTCCCGAAAACAAGTACGGGCCGGTGGAGCTGGCGTCTTCTGCATTTGGGCAGAGCAATAAATTCACTGCCGTCCAACTGCTCACGGCGGTGGCCGCGGCGGCCAACGGTGGCTATCTGGTGCAGCCGCATGTGGTGCGCGAGATCACCGATGCCGACGGAAACGTGGTCAAAACTGCCGGCACCAGCATCAAGCGGCAGGTTATTTCCGCGGAAACATCCAAAGAGATGAACCGGATTCTGGAGCTTGAAGTGAGCGAGGGCAGTGGGAAGAACGCGTATGTTGCGGGCTACCGCATCGGTGGCAAAACCGGCACGGCACAGAAGCTCGACAGTAAGGACCCCACCGCGCGTGTGGCGGAATTTGCCGGCGTGGCCCCTTCCGACGACCCGCAGTATGCCGTTCTGTTCATGATGGACGAGCCACACAACCCCGTCAGCAATTACGGCGGCGTCATCGCATCGCCGGTGGTGGGTAACATTTTTTCGGAGATTCTGCCATATCTCGGAGTGGAGCCGCAGTATACGCCGGATGAGCTCGCCAAGATGGCAATCAAGGCGCCCAATCTCATCGGGCGGACGGCGGCAGACGCCACCAGCCTGCTGAAATCGCAGGGCCTGAGCGTGAATGTTCAGGGCGGCGGCGGCACGGTCACATCCCAGTCGCCCGCGCCCGGCGAGGCAATCCCTCGCAATGGCACAATGGTGCTTTATACCGACGGCGCGGCCGTGCAGCAGACGGCGACGGTGCCCTCACTTTCGGGAATGACGCCCGCACAGGTGAGCCAGGCGCTCACCGCCGCAGGGCTTAACGCCAATCTGACGGGCGCCAGCCTGTCCGACACAGGAGAGGCGGCCTATGAGCAGGACAAACCCGCCGGTTCCAAAGTGGCGCCCGGTACGGTGGTGACGGTGAAATTCCGCAACAACAACATCACGGTGCAGTAAAAAATATTGCGGGTGAGGCCGGTATCTCCTTTCATAAACAATGAAATAAAACGTTGATGGAAATCGTTCGTTTATCCGAACGGCTTTTCTGTAGATGGCGGACGTCGATATGCTTGCTTTTCCGGCTGAGCGGTTGATTGTTGATCGTATGGGAGATGAAGTGCTTGCTTGAAAATGGATTGGAAAACTGTACTTGCCCAAAATCAAAATGTCATTTACATGGTAAATGTGCGGAATGTATCGAGAGACATAAAATCAGAAACGAACTTCCAAGGTGCAAACGAATGAAAAAGAGTATTTTTCAAAAATTATTTAAATAATGGATTACTTGAACAGACTTAGGCAAATCAAGTCAATTTTATATTATGTATCACTAAGGAAGTTACAAAAAATCATCAATGCCGCCATCATATCTAAACCAGGCAGAGTGTCCATGCCGACCCAAACATCCGGGCTGTTCTGTTTGGAATCATAATGGGCAGCGAAGCGGTTGATTCCCAGCATAAAAACGGATGCCCAAAACGGCATCCGTTTTTGTTAGCTCTATCTGTCAGCAGTTTATCTGATTTGTGGGTTTAATAGTTGAATTGTTGCTCCCTTGAGGTTGACGATGCCCATGCCGCGAGGCCTAGCGCCAGCGCGATAACCAGAACGTTCAATGTACGATGGCCGAAATAATCCATAAATACCTCCTGTGTAGGGGGTTGAAATTGTGACGCTTTTTATGTGAAAGGGCAGATATGGCCCCGGATAACAGAAAAGCCTGCCTTATTGGGCAGGCCAAATTTTATGGAGTGTATGGAGTGGAGGAAATACGTTGACAAACTAATTAAATTAGTTTATAATGGATACAATGTAGTGTGGATAAGGACGGGGATGGACATGAGAAAAGGTCTGGCAATGCAGGAAATCTTAGATGCAGCCGCAGAGCTTGCGGAGGAAAAAGGCTTGGAAAACGTCTCCTTGCTGCAAATAGCCGAAAAGTTGGGAATTAAATCCCCTTCGCTCTATAACCATTTGAGTGGCTTGAAAGAGCTTTCCACGGCCATGGCGAAAATGGCTCTCGACAGGCTGGAGTGTGCGATTCGAAATGCCGCTGTCGGGCGTTCAAAAGAAACTGCGTTGATGGCAATGGCTTTTGCATACCGCCGATTTGCCATGGAAAATCCGGAACTGTACAAGACGATCCTGCGATTTCCAACTTACCAAGATAGTGAGATTCAGGAAGCCGGCCATGCCGTTGTCCGCGTCCTTTATCAAGTGATGGAACCTTACCATTACGACAAAGAGAGAACGCTCTATTTTGTCCGGGGCTTTCGCAGTGCCCTTCATGGGTTTGTATCACTGGAAGGGGCGGGATTTTTTCAAAACACTGAGGCCGATGTGGATCGAAGTTTTGAGCGCCTTGTAGCAGCGATGCTTTCAACATTAAACATCAGAGAGGAAGATTAGCGTGATACATTATATTGCCTTGCCGTTTGTGGGATTTTTGGTCGGTCTGCTGATTGTTTCGCTTGGGGGCGGCGGTGGGTCAATTTACGTTGGGATTTTGACCGTTTTCTTTCACATTCCGCCAGCCATTGCGGCATCCACCTCGCTCGCAACGACGATTCCCACGACGGCGGTTGGAACATTCAGCCATTGGAAGGCCGGAAATGTCCGTTTTCGTTTTGGTCTTACCATGCTGGCCGGCGGTGTGATCGGCGCTATTGCAGGTTCCCTTTGTTCCAGTCTGCTGCCGCAAAATCTGTATAATAGACTGACAGGTATTATTTTGGTACTGTTAGCCGTACAGATGCTGATTGCCTTTCTACGGAAAAGGCATAAAAAAGCCGAGGTTGAAAAGGAGCGGCAAAGAAATACCTCTAATATGGTTAAGGCGATAGGATTCGGCCTGCTCGGCGGCGTTATGTCCGGGATGGTCGGCTTGAGCGGCGGTGGCCCCATTGTCGCGGGATTGATGCTCCTGGGTTGCCAGGCGCTTGAAACGGTGGGAACTTCGGTGCTGGTTCTGTTGGGGATCGCGGTTACGGGGTTTGCAGCACACCTGAGCATGGGCAATATTGACTGGGGATTGGTAGGACTTTTGGCATCCGGTACGGTGTGCGGAGCGTTCGTAGGCCCACTTTTATTGAAAAGAATTAACAAGAAAAAACTTGAAAAAGTCTTGCAGCCGGTGCTTTTTCTCATGGTCGCAGGTATGGGCGGCATTTTGATTTTCAGATGATATGTAGACGTATTCGCTGGGTTTGGGTTTATCTGGATGTGCGTTTCCTTCAACTTCATAAACATCTGTCGGGGTGTGAAAAAAACGGTGCCACAACCTGTTGGCCGGGGCGGATGGAATCTATGGCTTATCCAATACCCACTGGCACGGCTGCATGGAGCGCCGCAACCAGCTATATGGTCAATCATTCGGATTGATGTATTTACGTTCCGCTACACGATTACAACGGCACATGGCGGGCGGTGCAGTATGCCCGGCAAAGAGGGCTGCACTTTTGCAATGTCGTTGCATAGTCACTTTTTTTCGGTATTATCAGTAGCCGGTGGATACAGTTGTGCGATCTGTTCTTGATACGTTTGGATTTTTGCATCCAAATGAGCCAAATTTGCATCCCACTTTTCTTTTTCAGACAATATATACGCGCGGTGTGCCTGCAGCATCTGCAAGCGTTCCTGCATGGTCGCGTCACCCTGATAGCGTAGATCCGCATACTTTCGGATTTCCCGGATTGGCATTCCCGTTTCTTTCAGGCGCTTGATAAATGCAATCCATCGCGTGTCCGTGTCGGTGTATTTCCGCCTGCCGGATACATCCCGGCTTACTTGAATCAAGCGCTCTTTTTCGTAATATCGCAGGGTATCTATACTGAGCCCGGTAATTTTTGAAAAGGAACCGATTGAATAATCCATATAAAATCCTCCACAGATGCTCTTGACATGGAGGGCACTCCATGTCGTATGCTTTGATTATACTACGATAGAGGAGCGATTTGTAATGGATACGGAACGTTATGAACAGGGAAAACGAAAACTGGCGGAGATCGACGGGAATGGAGGCGAAAACGTCATTGCCTCTCTGCAGGACATCGCGCCGGATTTGGGTCGGTACATTGTTGAATTCGCCTTTGGCGACATTTACCGGCGGGATGGTCTAAACTTACGGGAAAGAGAGATGATCACCATTACCAGTCTGCTTACGGCGGGCGGGTGTGAGGCACAACTGGAAGTGCACATCAACGGGGCACTGAATGTTGGTATTTCCGCGAGCAAAATCGTGGAAACCTTTATCCAGTGTATTCCATACACCGGCTTTCCCAAAGTGCTGAATGCAATCTTTGTAGCGAAAAAAGTCTTTATGGAACGCGGGTTGGCTATTAGCGGCCCGCAGTCATAAATGTGGAACAACTGCTGGATAACTCAAACCTTAATGTGACGTGCCAACAGGCCAAAATGTGAAAACCGCTGCCCCTTACTTACAGGGCAGCGGTTTTATTTTCATCGAATTTTGACGGTTTACGTGTGCGGAATCAAATTCCGCTTGAATCCGGCAAGGTGTATCATGGCTGCGAGAATTTGAAAAACAACGCCAAGAGCGCAAACGCCTGTCCATCCGAACAGTCTCCAAACATATGACCCCAGGAAGGAACCAAACGCACCGCCTATAAAATAGGAAGCCATATAAACGGCATTGTTCCGGCTGCGTGAGGCGGCGTCCAGTGTGTTGATTTTCGCCTGATTGGAGATCTGCGCGGTTTGGACGCCTAAATCCAGCAGGATGATTCCACAAATGAGTCCCCACATCTGGTATCCGAAAATCCAAAAGCAGATAAAGCCCGCCGCAGAAAGACTGATCCCGATGGCCAATGTGAATGAGGGCCCCTTTTTGTCGGCTACCCGCCCGGCTACGGAGGTGGCCAAAGCCCCGACCACACCGAGCAACCCAAACATTCCGGCTGCCTGCGCTCCCAAGTGATATACAGGAGTTTTCAGCAGAAAGGAAAGTGTCGTCCAGAAAGCGCTAAACGTGGTGAACATCATCGCGCCGATAAAGGAAGCGTTTCTCTATATCCGCTGATTTCGCAGTAAACCACCTAAAGAGGCAAGCAATTTGCCATAGCTCATCGCCCCATCGGGAGAGGATTGGGGTAGGCAAAAGAAGAATAGGAGAATCAGGATTCCCATCATCACTGCGGCAAGCTGATAGACTGCCCGCCATCCCCAATGCGTCCCGATGATGCCGCTGAAAGTACGCGACAACAGCATCCCGGTCAGTAGTCCGGTCATGACGGTTCCGATGACGCGGCCTCTGGAGGCGGGTTTTTCCAGATGTGCCGCCAATGTCACCAGCAGCATTTGAGTAATTGAGGTGATGCCGACAAACAAGGAACCAACGGTGAACCACAGGATGTTTGAGGCGAACGAGAGCTCCAGCAATGCCGCCATCGAGCAGGCCAACATGGTGATAATCAGTACGCGATGCTTTACTATATCACCCAATGGGACCAGAAAAATCAAGCCGATGGCATAGCCGATTTGAACGAGCATTGCCGCAATTCCGATAATGGCCGACGAAACATGAAAATAGCGGGAAAGATTGGGCAACAGGGGTTGGCAATAATATAAGTTTGCTACGGAAACCGCGCTGACTATCGACATTAAAAGAATTAGAAACCGGTTCAGCTGCAGCTTTTGTGAACGCTCTCTTTTGACTTGCTCCATAGGGCAGCCCTCCAAATATACTCTTTACGTAAACGTAAATTATTGCGCAAAAAAGATGCGTATGGTACGTATCACTCCTTTTCGGAATGGGACTTAGCGATGATTGCCTCCAGCTTTAAGATGTTCCTTTCGCACTCTCTTTTAAACTCGGTCAGTTCCTCAATTTTTCCCTCGGCGGCTTGGATATGCCCTTTCAGAATTTGAATGACCTGGCGTTTCCCTTCCAGAACCTGGCCGTCGGTAAAATACAGCTCTATAATCTGGCCGATTTCCTCCAGAGAAAGTCCCAAATCTTTCAATGTTTGAATTTTTTTCAGCCGCGCTAAGTCCATGTTGTCAAAAGAGCGGATCTGTCCGTTGGGGCGGTTTTCCCTTTTGCCCAGCAGTCCAAGCCCCTCGTAATATCGAACCGTCCGGGTCGTTAGATTGGTCAACTTCGCGATTTCACTGATTTTATAACTCATGCGGCTCGCCTCATGTACTTGACGTTAACGTAAAACACTCATATCACCTGGTCGTGTTCTTGTCAACCGCCTGAATGGAAGTTATTCTGAAACGAAACCGTTTTGATTAAAATTGGATTACTGTAAAGCATCTGTATTTTGAATAAGCGGCACATTCCAACTGAAGAAGTTGCGCTCGTATAGCAATAAAACTTCATTTTGCGATAACAATGATCGTTATATATCGCTGCTTGCCTTACTGATTTTCCGGGCTTGTTCTAAGAAATTCAATAGGGTTGGAGAAATCCATTTGTCCTTATGATAAGCGATTTGAGTAAAGACGGGGGGCGGTGTTTCACTCCATGGAATTTTAACCAGCATATTGTTGGATATTTCATGCTCAACTGAGATTTGGGGCAGAATCGCAACACCTATTCCGCTCATTACAAGTTGTTTAATGGCATGAATATTATTTATTCCTATTATTGACCGAGGATGAACATCCATTTTCTTTAAAAGTTCTTGAATCAACGCTCGATACGTACAATTTTCCTGCGTAATAATCAAATCCTGATTTTCAAAATCAAGAATGTTGACTGATGGCTTTAATGTAAGCGGGTGTTCAAGCGGAACAACTGCAGCAATTACTTCTTCAGTTAATACCTCTATAATAAGGTCTGCGTAGTGTACCTCACGGGTCAGGAAAAAAGCAACATCAATTTCATTTTGTTGAAGTGCCTCATGTATTTCTTCTACGGATCCAAATTTTAAACTCACATCTGCGTTTGGAAACTTTTGTATAAACTGCTTTAATATAAGCGGTAGCCGGACAACACTGAAAGATTCATTCGCACCTATCGTGATTTTTCCTGTTTCAGTGGTTTTCTCACAAAAGGAAGATAAGGCTTCAGAAGATAACTTTAATATGCTTTCAGCATAATAAAGCAAATGACTGCCTTCTTTGGTAAGAGTGATATGATGCCCAAGCCTCTCAAAGAGTTTTACTTTAAGTTCATCCTCCAATAATTTGACATGCATTGTAACGGTGGGCTGTGCATAACCAAGCAGTTCAGCCGCACAGCTAAAGCTCCCCGCCTTTGCTACTGCCGAAAAAGTTTTCAGTTGCTTGATTTCCATTGATAATCCTCCCGTTTCTTAATATTATAATTCATAATAGATTTTATTTAAACTATCAATTTTACTAATATATCCTGATATGTTATACTCAAAACAGCCAATAAATCCAAAAGGAGCTGATGCAGATGAAGATACGTGATTTAATATTTGCACTGATAGCAGTGATTGTCTGGGGAGTCAATTTTACAGTTATCAAATTGGGAGTTGGTGAGATTCCACCTATGCTATTGGTGTCATTAAGATATATTGCCGCTTCGTTGCCCCTCATAGCATTTGTAAAGCCCCCGAAAATAAGCTGGAAATATGTTCTTGCCTATGGGTTGACGGTGGGTGTCGGACAATTTGCCTGCTTGTTTTACGCTATACATATTGGAATGCCTGCTGGAGTTTCCTCCGTCGTTCTGCAATCACAGGCATTCTTTACCATTCTGCTTGATGCGGTATTTTTCAAAGAATCACTCAAGGCCAGTCAGGTGATAGGGCTTGTTGTTTCAGCAGCGGGGCTTTTCTTTGTCAATGGAAATATTGGTTCCGGCAAAGCTTCTGCAATTCCGACAGGCGCATTTTTCCTGACGTTGCTTGCTGCGGTATTTTGGGGCGTTTCCAATATCATTGCAAGGCATGCCTCTAAACAGGTTGCTTCAAGAGGGGAAACACTCAACATGTTTAGCCTGGTTGTATGGTCAAGTCTTGTTCCCCCAATCCCTATGCTGGCAATCGCGCTGCTTCTGGATAAGCCTTCAACATTGTTACATGCGGTATCCCATTTAAATGCCCTGTCTATTTTCTCAATACTTTACCTTGCATTTTTTGCCACATTGATTGGTTACGGGATTTGGAGTTCGATGATTGCAAAATATCCAGCTGGAAAGGTGGCACCGTTATCGCTCCTTGTTCCTGTAGTCGGTTTAATTACCGCTTTGATTGTTCTCAAGGAGCAGCTTTCCAACATGCAATGGCTGGGAGGTGTGATCATTATCATGGGCCTGCTCATAACAAACTTCGGATATCCGGTAATAAAGCGTATTTTTCAGAGTAAAGATGTTGAAACAAACGCATAAACGTCTATCGGGATGATTATCTGCGACATTATTCTCACAAAAAATATTTTCTGTCATTTTGTAGATAGTTCGCGGGCGATTGTTTCATATATTTCTTGAATACACGCGAAAAATAATTGATGTCGTCGAATCCGACAGACATCGCCGCTTCCGTTACGTTACAAACTCCCTGATTCAGAAGCAGGACCGATTTTTCTATCCGTAGGCGGTTGACATAGTCGGTCAGCGTTCTGCCGGTGCTTTGCCGAAACATGCGGCAGAAATACCCTTCCGACATATGGGCAACCGTAGAAGCTTCGGCAAGGGAAATGTCGCGGGTATAGTTTTTTTCAATATAATCGAATACGTCGGCGAACCGCTTGGTTTTCTTCATAAGCATTTCTGAATATTTCGGTGTGTACGATTTTTCCTTGTGGTTTCGAAACAATTCTCCGAGCAGTTCAAAAACACAGGCTAAAATTTCAAATTCATAGCCGTCCTGCCGTTTTTTGCACTCTTCAATCATTCGTTTGAGCATCGCTGAAATATTCTGGTTTTCGATGTGATTCTGAAGAAAAACCAGTCCATTCTCCAGAGGCTCCAAATATTTTTGGCTGCATGGAGCGATGTGATAAGACGAGAGTAGCCTTAAATCGATCCGGAAGACAAAGTAGCGCAGTTCGGAGGAAGCATTTTCACCATAATGCAATTCGTGTCTGTTGATCAGTAGGACATCCGGTGATTGAATGTTGCAGGCGGTCTGATTATAATACATATTCGCTTTTCCATATGTGAAATAAAAAATCTGCAAATAGTGTTCGTGCAGATGGGCATCAAACAGCGGGCCTGGCCGGGTTTTTAAATGTTCTATAATGGAAACAGGAAATGAAATATCTGTAAGCTTCATAAGCGTATGATCCATCATATTCTCCAAACATGTCAAAATTGTGCTTCCACAGCGGAGTATATTTCATGCGGATGATAATAAATCAGCCTATACTTAGTATATACCGTGACAGAACGGTAATCAATATAATCAAAATTATGCGGAGGTATTAACATGAAAAGTTTGATTCTGTATTGGAGTTCCGGAGGCAACACCCAAAAAGTGGCAGATTCCATAAAATCCGTGCTGACGGAAAAGGGTGTGCGGGTTGATATGGTGAAAATCACGGAAGACCTGGTCATCGAACTGTATGATTATGAGTTGGTCTTTTTCGGAGCCCCTTCTTATCAATGGATTCCGCCCGTGCCGGTTCAAAAATTCATTAAAAATACGATGAATCGTTACCGGGGAGGCGTGCGGCCCATCGGGGCACCTAAGAAAAGCGGCAAATTCGGCGTTGTATTTTGCACCTTTGGTGGAATACACACCGGGGTAAAAGAAGGATATGTCGCGGGCAAATACATGGCTCAATTCTTCGAGCATATCGGTTTCTTTGTCCTAGACGAGTGGTATACGCCGGGAAAATTTCAAGGCTGGGAGGAAGGCAGCCGGTTAGGGAAACTCGGCGATATTTCAAACAGGCCGGATGAAAACGACCTGACGGTTATCCGGAACAGCACAAAAGAGCTGCTGCAGGGATTGGAGTTTCTAAAATAGTTTCCTGATTCCAACCTTGTAAAGCCGCGTGACAGCAGGTTGCTTAAAGTGACGGATCTGTTTGGATACATGGAATCCCTTGTGTTGGAGAATTTAAAGGCGCCCCCCTTTTCAGCTCAATGGAACATGAAGTTTTATATGAATCAAAACACATTTTTGGCGAAATGCATTGGACTTTGAACGGTTCAGAAAGGTAGGGCAATATGGCAATCAGAATTGGTATCAATGGGTTTGGACGGATCGGGCGACTGGCATATCGGCGTATTCGTGAAGTCGGCAAAGATCTGGAGGTTGTGGCGGTCAATGATTTGACGAGCCCAAAGGTGCTGGCGCATCTGTTGCAGTATGACACGACGTTCGGCCGTTTTCCCGGCGACGTGAAATCCACGGAGGATTCCATCGTTGTTGATGGAACACCAATCCGCGTTTATGCGCAGCGCAATGCCGAGAATATTCCGTGGGGCGCTGAACAAGTGGATATTGTCATCGAATCCACCGGCTTTTATACATCCGAGGAAAAATCCGCCGCGCATTTAAAAGCCGGAGCCAAAAGAGTTCTGATTTCCGCACCGGCCGGCAAAATGAAGACAATCGTCTATAGTGTCAACGACAGCACGCTCACGGCGGATGACAAAATCATTTCGGTGGCATCCTGTACGACGAATTGCCTGGCGCCTATGGCAAAGGCTATCAACGACGCGTTTGGCATCCAGCTTGGAACGATGACGACCATCCACGCCTACACCGGCACACAAATGCTGGTGGATGGACCACGCGGCAACAACCTGCGCGCCGCGAGGGCTGCCGCCGCAAACACCATTCCTCACACGACCGGAGCCGCCAAGGCAATTGGGCTCGTTATTCCGGAACTGAACGGCCGGCTACAGGGGCATGCACAGCGCGTGCCCGTTATTGACGGCTCCGTCACAGAGCTTGTCAGCATTCTTGAAAAACATGTCACCGTCGAGGAGGTGAACGCAGCCGTTAAAAAAGCCGCCAAAGGCAACGAATCTCTCGGGTATACTGATGAAGAGATCGTGTCGTCCGACATTATCGGAACCAATTTCGGTTCCGTTTTTGACGCGACGCAGACCGAAGTCAGCACTTATAGGGATTTTCAACTCGTCAAAACGGTCGCATGGTACGATAATGAGCACGGGTTCACATCTCAGATGATCCGCACACTGGAAAAATTCGCGCACCTGTAAGCGGATTCCGGGCGTTTTTTAAAAGTCGGAAAACCAGTATTTTTCCGATAATATATTTGTTAAAAAGACACCTCCATTTTTCCCTGGTTAAAAATGGGGGTGCTTTTTGTTATAATCCCCTGATTGGGCAAGCTGCCGTCCGATGGCCTGTTTGCTCTTTTGGGTTTGAGCGTGCGTACAGCTTTTGCTTGTTGTGCACAGGCGGGCTGAATCGCATCCGATTCCCGTCCACATAATCTCCTGTATGTCAATTACCAACAACACTTTTTCGGGGTTCAAGGCAATGCATACCTTCCCAATTCAATTATGCAGGTTCTGTTGATGGTCCTGTAAAAAACATTCTGTCTTCTCCACGGTGGCAAACGTGCCGTTGATCGACGCCATCATAACGGCATGAACGGTGGGGTAAGGAACGGTTTTTCCGTCCCAATCCAACGCTATCCCCGTACAGGCATCTTCCAGCAGTGTCACCGGGAAACCGTCATTCTGCGCGGCGCGGACGGTTGTGTCCATGCACATATGCGTCATCATCCCGCAGGCAACAAGGCGCTGCACGTTCTGGGCGACCAGATGTTCACGCAACCCGGTTCCCAAGAAGGAATTGGGAAAATGCTTATCCAACACGGTTTCCCCCGGGCGGGGCATGAGCGCGGGATGCAACTCCACGCCCACCGTGTCAGGCTGAAAAATAGAGGCGCTTTTCTGTGAACTGATGTGGCGAATAAAGTATATGGGCCATTCCTTCTCACGGAACAACCGCAACGCTTTTTGTATCTGCTCCAAGGCTTTCTCCGGCTTGTAGAGCTCCAACTTCCCACCGGGGAAATACTCTCGCTGCACATCCACAATGATCAAAGCCTGTTTCATACGGTATTACCTCCTGCTTTTTTACAGGTTCAGAATACCGCATGTAGACGGGATTGTACATTACCCACTTTTTTGTGGGTATCATCAGTGGTGCTGATAGCAGATTCCCTTTTGGTCAAGTACGTTCGTCATGCCATGCTCCACCATATAGTCAATACCAATTTCCTGCATAATACCAATGGCTCGCAGCATTTTCTGTCCCCGCTCCGATGTCAGGGAGTATTCCACATGAAGCGGATAACCTTCAAAGGATCGTTTCTGGACCAGCCCAAATTCCCGAAGCTCGTTGAGATGCTGCAACAACATCTTCTGATTGATCCCCTCGATATGCTGCTCAAGCTGAGACAGCGATGCAGCCCCATATTGAAGCTGAAACAGAATGATGGTTTTCCATTTTCCTTTGATAATGTCATGTACGATTTCCAATGGGCAGGTGTAGCGTTCGCGTATTTTCATGGCGTGCCTCCTGCTTGTTGTTTTCCCATTGCCACGGAATAAAGGAGAAACTCTGTTTGATTCCTATTATAACAGAAAAGCCGGGGGCCGCGTCTATTCTGGCGAAGGTGGTGGATGCAGAGACAAGAGGAAACGGCTTCTTTTCCGGGAATGGTTATTTTGTATTTTGGCGCCGCGGCCATCTGGTGGAGCTGGCCGCGCCAGATACCTACACTCCGGACTATTCCAAATGAGCGCCCAAAGACTTACCGGTCATCCCCGGCAAGGCAGACCGTTGTGAAGCCGGATACGAAAAAGCAGTTCAACGTTTTGACCGGCGCGCTCCTTCCGCACCGTGACCTGCCAGTCTCGGAAAATCCTACCGTACACCGCTTTCCGTAAAACTGTCGGTGCAAGGAGTGACAAACCATGCATAGCGCCCTTGAAAATTCTCCAATGTTTTTCATAACCTTGGAACCACGAGTTTTCTGATGCGGCTCCAAGTACGAACACATCATGGGAACGCATTCTTGCAGCGGAGGAAAATGTGCTCGCTTTTTGGACGAAAGACAGCAAGAAGTGTTTCAGGAGAACTTCGAAGGATTCTTTATAAATTCACTTTATGTTATGGAGCATACTTTGAATTTTATATTCTTGCGTTTTGCAGGCACATGCATTGCGGTTCTTTCACAGTATACCGCTGCTGTTCGGGCATCTCTACAAAAAAGCTGCAGAAAAACGCCGCCGGATTGCCGGACGGCGTTTTGCAAATTTCGGATATTTTTGATACGGAAACGCGGGCGATGCCCGGTATTCAAGCTATGCAGGCATGGGCTTGTCATACTTTTTTGAACAGAAACGCAGGTTATGCCTGTCCGCCGCCCATGAAGCGAACGATCTCCAGCACGTCGCCGTCGGTGAGGGTGAGGGTGTCCCAGGTGCTGCGGTCGGGGATGTCCGCGTTGCGCTCCACCACCACCGTTTGAGGATCAATGCCCTTGGACAGCAGAAAAGCGGAAAGAGTGATGCCGTTTTCGAGTTCTTCGGGTTCACCGTTGACTTGCAGTTTCATCAGGTTCGTTCCTTTCACGTGGTTTGGGCGGAAAAGATTTGACGGAGCTCTTTGACCATACCGGAAATGTCCGGCGCCTGCACGATTTCGGTGACCAGCGCCGCGCAGGCCGCGCCGTGCGTCAGCACGTCGGGCAGGTTGTGCTGTTTGATGCCGCCGATGGCAACGAACGGCAGACGGATCTCACGCACGACAGCGTCCAGATAGGCAAACCCCACCGGTGCGACCACATCGGATTTGGTGTGTGTTTCGAAGATCGGGCCCACGCCGATGTAATCCGCACCGCGCGCCACCGCGTCCCGCGCCTGTCCGATGTCGTGGGTGGAAAGGCCGATGAGCATCTCCGCACCAACCAGCGCCCGCACCGCCTCGATGGGCAGGTCGGTTTGGCCGATGTGCACGCCGTCTGCGCCCACGGCCATGGCCAGGTGCACATGGTCGTCCACGATGAGCAGCGCGTTTGCTTCGCGTGTCATTTCCCGCAGTTTCAGGCATTGCTCGTACTGGCGCTGCATGGGCATGTCCTTTTCACGGTACTGCACGACTTTGGCCCCGCCCACCAGCATGGCGCGCACCACGTCGAGATTCTCCCGCCCGCAGGAGAGAGGCTCCGCCGTGATGCAGTAGAGCCCGTTGAGGTATGCGGCGACTTTTTCCGCCCGCTTTGCCTGTGCGCTCATACGGCGGCCTCCCGGCCGAGCGTCTGCCAGTCCTTGAAGACGGGCAGCCAGCCCTTGGCGCGGATAGATGCGGTCACTTCCTCCACACTGCGTTTGTCGGTCACGTCAAACTGGTCGTCGGTGGTGTGTTCGGCATAGCCGCCCACCTCGGTGGAGGACGCGGCGGACATCTTGGTGACCCCCAGCCCGATGAGGTTGGAGCGGAACGCCGGGGCTTCTCTTGTGGAGACCGTGATGCCCACGCGCGGCAGGAAGATGCGCAGGGCGGTCATGATCTGCACAATGTCCCGGTCGGAGACGGAGGTGTAGGGCTGGAACGCGCCGATGTGCGCGCAGAGCCGGGGCAGCGACACCGCGAAATCGCAGGCGTCGTATTTGCGCTGGAGATAATAGGCGTGCAGGCCGGTGAAGAACGCTTCGGACGAAAGCTCGTACAGCCCGAGCAGCGCACCCAGTCCCACACTGCGCATGCCGGCTTTGCAGGCGCGCTCCGGAGCGTCCAGCCGGTAGCGGAAATTGGTTTTCGGCCCGCCGAGATGCACCTCGCCATAGCGCTTTTCGTTGTAGCATTCCTGGAACATGGTGAAACCATCCACGCCCGCTTCGACCAGCATGGCGTATTCTTCCGTTTCAAGCGGGTAGACTTCCAGGCAGATGTTGGTGAAATAGTTGCGCAGCACGCCCACGCAGTCTTTCATGTAGGCCGGCGGGCTGATCTTGCGCGACTCGCCGGTGAGGAACAGAATATCCCGCATGCCGGTGGAAGCGATGGCGGCTGCTTCTTTCTCCACCTGCTCAAGCGTGAGCGCTGCCCGGCGGATATGGTTGCCGACATTGAAGCCGCAGTAAGCGCAGCGGTTGACACAGTAGTTGGCCAGATAAAGAGGCGCGAACATGAAGATGACCCGGCCGAACTGCCGAATGGTTTCTGCATGGGCGCGCTGCGCCATCTGCTCGAGGAACGGCACGGCGGCGGGGGAGAGCAGCGTGAGGAAGTCCAGCGGTTCCAGCGTGGTTTTGCCCAGCACCCGGCGCACGTCCCCGCCGGTGGTCTTTTGAAGAAACCCGTGAAAATCAAAGTTGTTGTAGGTTTGCAGATAGTCGTAAAAATCCATGAGACAGCCTCCTTACGCGCGTGCCGTTTCGTCCAGAAAGCCGGTGAGCGGCGAGGACGCATTGGCCACGGAAGAGGTGGCGCCAAGCCCGCTGCGGTGGGCAAGCCGACCCGCGCGCACGGCCAGACCGAACGCTTCCGCCATGCCAACCGGGTCGGCGGCGGACGAGATGCCGGTGTTAAGCAGCACGGCGCCCGCGCCCATCTCCATTGCTTCGGTGGCGTGAGACGGCGCGCCGATGCCCGCATCCACGATGACGGGAACGTCGAGTTCGTCGATGAGGATCTGGATGAGCGCGCGCGTCTGGAGGCCGCGGTTGCTGCCGATGGGCGCGCCGAGCGGCATGACGGCGGTCGCGCCCGCCTCCTGCAGGCGTTTGGCGCACATCAGCTCCGGGCAGATGTATGGGAAAACCTGAAAGCCCTCGTCCACCAACATGCGGGTGGCCTTGAGCGTTTCCTCATTGTCGGGCAGCAGGTATTTCTGGTCGGCGATGACCTCGATCTTGATCCAGTCGCCGCAGCCTGCCGCCCGCGCCAGACGGGCGATGCGCACGGCTTCCTCCGCTGTGCGCGCGCCGGACGTGTTGGGCAGCAGGGTGCAGTGTTCCGGGACGAAACGGAGCAGGTTTTCCTCCGCCGAGGAAAGGTTCACCCGGCGCAGCGCCACGGTGACCACTTCCGCTCCGGAGGCGTCTACTACCTGCCTGATCATGCGGTTGTCGGGATATTTGCCCGTGCCTACAAAAAGGCGGCTGTTCAGCACTTTGCCGCCGATGACAAACGGATCGTTCTGCATATGCGTAAATCCTCCTGTTTTCGCGCGCCGTACGGCGCGCCGCCAAATAAAAAGGGCCGCCCTTTCGGACAGCCCGCAAACGTGCAGCAACAGCAAAGCTTTCCTACGGTGGGTTTGACCACATCAGGTTCAACGGGTTGGAAGCGAATGCTCCCTCTCAGCCGACGACGGCACCCCGAGCCTCCGAGCCCTGGCTATCCTAAAAACCGCAGGATCGTCTGCGCTTTTTATTGATAGACAGGCCCTTTCGCAATATTCCTTTTGCAATATCCAGTATAGACCTGTTGCGCGTTTTTGTCAATTTTTATTCGGACGGGGCGGCAGGCCGGCCACCGTGACGTGACTGCCGGTGAGCCCTTTCTGCACGACGATTTTCCGGTCGATGCGTTCCTGCAGTTCCGCCACGTGGGAGATGATGCCCACCAGCCGGTGGTTTTCGGTGAGGCTTTGCAGGGTGCGGACGGCCTGCTCAAGCGACTGCGCGTCCAGCGAACCAAAGCCCTCGTCGATAAAGAGCGTGTCCATCTCCACGCCTCCCGCGTAGCTCTGGATGACGTCTGAAAGGCCAAGCGCCAGCGAAAGCGACGCCTTGAACGATTCGCCGCCCGAAAGTGACTTGACGGTGCGTACCTTGCCGGTGTAATGGTCGAGCACATCAATTTCCAAACCGGACTGGGAGCGGTTGTCCAGCGCATTTTCGCGGCGCAGCAGTTCATACCGTCCACCGGCCATCAGCCGCAGGCGCTTGTTTGCTTCGGAGAGGATCTGCGAAAAATAGGCGGCCTGCACATACTGCTCGAACATCAGCTTTTGCTTGCCGGTCAGTTCGCCGTTGGCGGTGCGAGAAAGACGGCTGGCCACGCCGAACGCCGCCTGTGCCTGCTCCTGTTCGCGCAGGAGAGCACGCAACGCCTGGGTGGTGCGCTCGTTTCCGTCCAAGCGGGTGCGAACGGTTTGCGCCTGATGGGAGGCAACGGCTTTCTGCGCTTCCAGTTCTGCCTGTGCCTGCTGTATTTTTGCGATGTCTCGCGGCACGAGCCCGGCGGTCTGTTCCTTTAGCCTGGCAATGTCCGCCGCCGCCTGCTTGACGGTGTCCCGGTACGCTTCAAGCGTTTGCCGCAGTGTGTCGATCTCCGGCTGGGCGCGCAGCGCGGCGCGGAACGTATCCATATCGATAAATCCGTTTTGGGCGCACGCCTGCTCAAACGCCGCCCGGGAGGCATCCCGCGCCGCCTGTGCCTGCCCCAGCCGTCTGGTGTCGCTTTCCAGCACGGCGCGGGTGTTTTCCAGGCGGGTCCTGCTTTCCCGTTCGGCCTGTTCGGCGGTGTCGCGTGCCGTTTTGTAGACGTCCCGCTCCGCCCGCCATGCGGTGAGCTGCTTTTCCGCTTCGGTGCGCGAGGGATATTCCAGCGTGCTGCGCAGGGTTTCCATGCGGCTCTTGCAGGCGCTGTCCGCCGCGGTGTGCTCCAGCCGCTGCCGGTTCTGCTCTTGCAGATGTGTTTCCAGCGCGGCGCGTGCCTGCGCCTGCTCGTGCAGCCGTTCCTCCTGCATGACACGGGTCTGCAACTGCTTGTCCAGCACCGCGCGGTCTGTTTCCCGCTTTTTTGTGGATGCGGCGACGGCCTGTTGCTCCCGTTCCAGCAGGGCTTGCAGCGCGCCGACTTTATCTGGCAGGGCTTGCTCTGCGAGTGCCGTCGTGGCGCTCTGGCGCAGGTGGGCGGTGGCGGCGCGCAGCTCGGTCTCCGTCTGGTTTGCCGCGCGGCCGGCCGTTTCAAGCGCCTGCCTCTTGTTTTCCAGTGCCGCTTTGACGGTTTGCAGGGCGGCTTCGCTTGGCGCGTCTTTTGGCAGAGCGGCCTTTTGCGGATGCTCGCGCGAGCCGCAGACAGGGCAGGGCTGCCCGTCTTGCAGGTCTGCCGCGAGCAGGCCGGCTTGTGCGCGGAAAAAGGCGCTTTCCATCCGCGTGTGCAGCGCGGCGGCCTGCTCGTATGCCTGCGCGGCGGTGTCGCATGCCGTCTGCCGGGTTTTCAGTGCCTGATGGGTGCGGCGGATGGCGTCGATCTCCTTAAGCAGGCCGTTCAGCGTCTGTTCGCGGGCGTGCAGCTTTTCCAGTTCCGCAGTGCAGTCATGCAGGCGCAGTGCGCAGTCTGCCGATTCCTCCAACACTTTTTGCAGGCCGCCCAGTTCGGCGTCCAGCGCCGCGCGCCGCTGCTCCAGAGTTTGGATGGCCAGGGTGCAGGCGGTGAGCGCCGCGGCCGATTCGGCTTGCCTGCGGGTGAGCGTTTCGAGCTGCTCGTATTGCGGCAGAACTACGGTCAGGCGGTCGATGGCGGCGGCGCGCCGCTCGTCCTCAGGCGTCTGTGCGCGCAGGGATTCATAAACCGACCGCGCCTGCTCGGCCTGCGCCGTACAGGCGGAAAGGGCTTCCGTCTGGGTGCGCACACTGTCTGCCAGTTGCCGATGCGCCTGCTCCTCACGTATGAACGCGTCGCAGGCGGGTTTGACGCCGTGCAGCGCCTGTTCCGCCGCGCGCATGGTGTTTTCCTGCTCCCGCATGTCTTCCGCCTGTGCCGCCAGTTCGTTTTGCCGTCGCGCGGCCGCGTCCTGTTCGGCAAACAGGCGGTTGACGGTTTCTGCTTTCGCCCGCGCTTCGATCTGCCCGGAAATGGCGGCTTCGAGCGTGCGCACCTGCGCCTCAGCGGCCTCAAGTGATGCCGCATCGTGCTTGTTTTGTACCAGAAGCGCGGCGAGGATCTCCGGCGCGGCATACAATGCGTCTGGATTTTCCAGCAATTCCAGCAGGGGGGCGGTATTTTCCCCGGTGGGGAGGAGGATGCCGTCCAGGCACTGCCGAATGGCCTGCGCGTTGGTGTCGCAGTGCGTGCGCGTCTCTTTTTCGCGTGCCTTGAGGGCGTCCTGAATGGACAGATAGGCGCCGGTCTGGAAGATGCGGCGGAAAATGGCGGCGCGCTCGCGGTTTTCGGCCAGCAGAAGGCGCAGGAATTCACCCTGTGCAATCATGGCGATCTGCCGGAACTGCCCTACCGTGACGCCGAGCAGTTCTTCCACGCGCGCCGTCACCTCCCGGCTGCCGGTGACAGCCGCGCCGTCGGGCAGGGTGAGCGCCGCGTCCGCGTTTTCCGCCGTGGTGCCCTGCCCGTTCTTTTTGGGGCGCTCGTAACGCGGGTTGCGCGTGACGGTGTAGATCGCGCCGCGGTGCAGGAAGGTGAGCGTGACGAACGTTTTGCAGTCGGGGCGGGCAAAATCGCTGCGCAGGGTGTCCGGCGTGCGGGTGGTGCCGCTGGCCTCGCCGTACAGCGCGAACGCAATGGCGTCGAACAGCGTGGTTTTGCCCGCTCCGGTATCGCCTGTGATGAGAAACAGGCCGTTGTCCCCGAAGGCATCGAACGCAACCTCTTCGGCGCCCGCATAGGGGCCGAAGGCGCTCATGGTCAGGTGCAGCGGTTTCATCAGGTTCCCTCCGTTTCACGCAGGACATCGCCCAGCAGGGCGCGCTCAGCTTCCGAAAGCGGCGCGCCGTTCTGGCTTTCGAAAAATTCCGCAAACAGCGTAAACGGGCTTTTCCGCGCCACATCCGATGCCGCAGTTTTCGACGGTGTGTTCGGCAGGGCGTCATGCTCGAAATCCAGCCGCATCAGGTTGGGGTAGACCTGACGCAGCCGCGCGGCCGCGTCATACACATCCTCCCGGTCGGTGAGGGTGGCGTGGATATAATCCTGTGTGGGAGCGCCGGCACGCAGAAGCTCCGCCAGTGGACCGCAGATCTCCCGCATGTCCCGCAGGGGGGAGAGGGGGAGCAGGCGGAACGAAACGTTCCCTTTCTCCGCAAGCTCGACCAGCGTGACCGATTTGTGCTGCCTGGCTTCGGAAAAGGAATATTTAAGAGGGGACCCCGCGTAGCGCACGCTGTCCCGCCCGATACGCTGCGGGCCGTGCAGATGGCCGAGTGCGACATAGTCGAATGCGTCGAACACCGAAGCGTCCACATTGTCCAGCCCGCCGACTGAGATGGTTTCGGAATCGCAGCGCGCGGGTTCGGTGCTGCCCGCAGTGACGAACTGGTGCGCCACCAGCACGTTGCGCGCCGATGGGTCGGGCGCGCAGGCCGCCAGCGCGGCGCGCACGGCGTCGGTATAGCTCTCGGGCGGGTCGTCCGGGAAGAAGGGCGCGGCGGAGGCCGGCTTCAGGAAGGGGAGCAGGAACACATGCACCGGGCCATATGCGTCGGTGAGGGTGATCTTCTGCGGCGCACCGCCGAACACACCGGCGATGTGCACCTGCTTTTCCCGGAAGATGCGGCTGCCGAACCCCAGCCGTTCGGGGGAATCATGGTTGCCGCTGATGAGGAACACCGGCAGCCCGCGTTCCGCCAGCGCGGTGAGGAACGCGTCGAATACTTCCACCGCCTCGCCGGACGGCACGCTTTTGTCGTAAATATCCCCGGCGAGCAGGACGCCGTCCGGCTGTTCATGGTCTGCGATCTCCAAGATCTGGTTTAAAAGATAGGTTTGATCCTCGATGAGGCTGAACTCGCCCACGCGTTTGCCGAGGTGCAGGTCCGCCGTATGTAAAAATCTCATTTGCTTAGCCCGTCTGTCGGTGGTGGATTGCGGTACAATCTGTATTATACCGCTGTTTTGGGGCCGAGGGCAACGTGGATTTTGACGTAAAAAACGGACAGGCAAGGCCTGTCCGCTGGGGATGCGCATATGGCGCCCAAAAACGCCGACCTATTCCAGCAGCCGGTTGCGCAGCAGTGCGAGAATCTTTTTCTCTCTGCGCGAGACCTGCACCTGGGTCATATGCAGGACGGATGCCGTTTCGGTTTGCGTCTTGCCCTGAAAATAGCGCAGCAGGATGAGCAGGCGGTCATCCGCCGGCAGGGACCCCAGCGCGTCTTTGAGCGCCAGATGGTCGACGAGCGCGTCCTCTTCACTGTCCACGGGGATGTCGGTCTGCCCGTTTTCCTCGTCCTCCCGGCTGCTTGTAAGGGAGAGCGGCGCGGCGGCGGCTTCCAGCGCCTGCGCGGCTTCCGCCGGGTCTGTTTCCAGCTCGGCAGCCAGCTCGCTCAGGGTAGGCTCGCGGCAGAGACGGGCACTGAGCTTTTCGCGGGCGCGCATGGCTTTGAGCGACAGTTCCTTGAGCGAGCGGCTGACTTTGACGGGGCCGTCGTCTCGGAACAGGCGGCGCATTTCTCCCATGATGACCGGAACGGCGTAGGTGGAAAATTGCACGCCGCGCGTGATGTCAAACCCGGTGACCGCTTTAACAAGCCCCATACAGCCTGCCTGGTACAGATCGTCGTATTCAATGCCCTTGCCGTTGAAATGTCGCGCGGCGGCATGTACAAGGCCTAGGTTCTCTTCCACAAGCTGGGTCTGTGCTGCCGCGTCCCCTTTTCCCGCGCGGATGAACAAAGCGCGGTCATTTTTTGGAACGGACATGATCTTTCCTCCAAACGCGGTGCTGTTCGCGTCTTTTTCCGTCAAAAGCTCAGGAGTCCTGTCGTTGGCTCAGTGTTTTTTCCATAATGACCGTGGTGCCGTACCCGGAGCGGGAGCGCACCCGAAGCTTGTCCATAAAGCTCTGCATCACGGTAAAGCCGAGCCCTGCACGCTCGCCGCCGGGGCTGGTGGTGAACATCGGCTCCATGGCCTTGCGCACATCCTCGATGCCGCACCCCCTGTCGCGGATTGCCACGGTGATGCGGCCGTTTTCGTAGATCTTGACATCGATATAGATCACACCGATATCGTTTTTGTAGCCGTGCACGATACTGTTTGTGACCGCTTCGGAAACAGCTGTTTTCACGTCGGCCAGCTCGTCGAGCGTGGGGTCGAGTTGCGCGATGAATGCCGCCACAGCCACCCGGGCGAAACTTTCGTTGACCGAGCGGCTGGAAAACTGCACTTTCATTTCATTGAGCGGTTTCATCCGATTTGACACCTCCATGCGCTGCCATGCGCAGTTATATGTAAGGCTATTCGATGTGGGCCAGCTTGTCCAGCCCGGCCAGCCGCATCACCTTGCGGATATGCATCGAAGCGTTCTTGACGGTGACGATTCCGCCAAACGGCTGCATGGCACGGTACCGGCCCATCACCAGCCCGATGCCGGAACTGTCCATAAACGTCACGCCGCGGAAATCGAGCGCCAGCGCAGAGGGGCGTGCCCGCTCAATGGAGGTGTCGATCTCCTCCCGGAGGTTTTGGGCCGCATGGTGGTCGATCTCTCCATCCAGATAGACCGTCAGCACATGCGCGTCGTTTTCCATTCGCAATGCCATGTTTTCACCTCCAGCGGATTCTGCTGTGCACAAAGACACCGGTGATCGTACGCTTCCCGCCTTTGGCGGGAAGCGAAAACGCAGGGGCGTTTTTGCAAGATTAGGGTTTGCACTGCAAGTTCGGGCGGTTGAAAACCGCCCGCGCCGTTTGGGAACAGCGAAACTTCAGGAACAGACGCCCGGTGGTTGTCAACGTTTCGTATAAAAGTCGCCTCCGCAGAACCGGACGCGGATGCAGACACAAAAAATCCCTTATCCATAGGATAAAGGATTTGGGAAATTATGCAAAGGGAATTTTGTCGAACAGTATTTTGTTACACACATTTACTGAAATGCCCGCGCACCAGCCGGCGCATTGGCCCCGCCAGATACAGCGAGCCGCAGATGAGCAGCACGCCTTCGGCACCGGTATGGGCGAGCGCATCCGCAAACGCATCTCCCAAATCGTCAAAAAAGACCGTATTTGCACAGAAAGCGGATGCCGTGCGGGCAGTTTCCCGGGGGTCAAGCGCGCGCGGGCTGTCGGGGCGCACGGCAATGAACCGGGCGGACAGCGGCGCGATGTTGCCGACACCCGCGGCATAGTCCTTGTCCGCAAGCATGCCCATGACGGTCGTGACCGGACGGCCGGGAAGATACCGCCGGACGGCGTCTGCCAAGGCGGCGGTGCCGGCGGCGTTGTGCGCGCCGTCAAGCAGGACGAGCGGTTTATCATGCAGGCGTTCCAGTCTTGCCGGAAACCGTACGTCTGCCATACCGGCAGCCGCATTTTGCAGGGAAATGTCCAGTCCACGGGAGGGCAGAAGGCGCAGGGCCTCGTAGGCCGTCAGAAAATTGGCGATCTGATGCCGGCCACAGAGCGGGACGGAGAGCGGCTGCCCGCCGTATAGCAGGCTTGTCCCGTCGATGCCTTCTTGCTGAATCTGCACCTTTTCTATTTGTGGAATATGCAGCGGATTGCCGCGCTCCGCGCAGATGCGGGTGATGGTTTCCAGCGCTTCCGGAGCCTGCCCGGGGCTGGTGACGGTCACACCGCCCGGCTTGATGATGCCGCATTTTTCAAAGGCGATTTGCCCCAGCGTGTCGCCCAGAACGGCGGTGTGGTCGAGTGAAATGGCGGTGATGACCGAAATGAGCGGCGTGGGGATGACGTTGGTGGCGTCGAACCGGCCGCCGAGTCCCACCTCCAGTACCGCCACGTCGCAGGCCTGCCGCGCGAAATACGCAAAGGCCAGCGCGGTGATGAGCTCAAACTCGGTGGGATGTTCGCCCTCACTTTCGTTCAGGAAGGGGAGAAGGCGCGCAAGTTCTGCTGCCAGCTCGCCGGGGGCGATATATCGGCCGTTGATCTGGATACGCTCACGGAAGTCCTCAATATAGGGGGAGATATACAGCCCGGTGCGCAGGCCGGCTTTGCGCAGAGCGGCGGCGATGGCCGCGCTGGTGGAGCCTTTGCCGTTGGTGCCCGCCACATGGACGAAGCGCAGGTGCTCCTGCGGATTGCCGATGCGCCCGAGCAGCCGCGCAATGCGGGAAAGGCCCGGCTGGATGCCGAAACGCAGCGTGGAGTGGATATAGGCCAGTGCTTCTTCATAAGTCAACGGGCATTACCTCGGATGGAGAAAATGGGGAAAGCGCGCGTCCGCTCACTGATTCAGGGAGCGGATATGTATGCCGATTTTTTTGTCTTCGATGCTGATGTGCTTGATGAGCCAGGACGAAACGAACGTGTTGAACGTGGCCACGAGGTTCACGGTCGGGCCTTCGGTCTCCAACTGCCGTTTGTAGTTTTGGAGATCGCTCACAAACGCTTTGTGAAGTTTTTGATGCGCAGGAAATCCCGGATAGTTGTACTTTTTCTGGAGCGCTTCCTCGTCTCCGAAATGCTTGACGGTGTAGTTTTCTACGAATTTCAGGGTCTCCGCGATTTTTGCGCGCCCTTTACCGTGCATGCAGGCGTCAAACAGCTCGTTGACCGCGCGGATAAGTTCCTTGTGCTCATTGTCGATCAGTTCGACGCCGACGGACAGCTCGTCTTTCCATTCCATAAACAGGTTCCTCGTTTCTGCCCGTTCCGATAGTCGGGCCTGATGGGATGCGTTTGGCATCCGCCGGGTTTATTTTTGCAGATCGGTAAGGCTCTGGTCGAGCAGTGCGATCTTTTCGGCAAGTTTTTCCGCACGCGCTTTTTCGGATTCCACGACGCGGGCGGGCGCCTTATTGATAAAGCCGGAGTTTTGCAGCTTGGCGTGGATGGACGCCAGCTGCTTTTCGCAGCCTTCTTTTTCTTTTTGCAGGCGTGCGGTCTCTTTCTCGCGGTCGACCAGCTCGCCCATGGGAATATAGAGCACGGCGCCGTCGGTCACGATGCGCACCGCGCCGTCGATATCGAACGAACCGCCGGTCTGCACCGCGGAAACCGAGGCCAACCGCTCAAAGAAGGGGGCGGCGGCGGAGAAAATCTCCGTAAATTCCGTTTCAATATACAGGTTGGCCTTTTTGGAAGGGGGCACGCGCATCTCGGCGCGCCGGTTGCGAATGGCACGGATGGCGGCCATCACGCGCTCCATTGCCGCCTCTTCATCCGGGAAAGCAAGCGCGGGATCATAGACCGGCCAGGCGCTGCGCATGATGGTCTCGCCCTCATGCGGCAGGGTCTGCCAGATCTCCTCGGTGATGAACGGCATGACCGGGTGCAGCAGGCGCAGCGTGTGCTCCATCACCCAGACCAGCACCCGGCAGGCCGCGGCTGCGTTTTCCCCACCCGCCTGCAGGCGCGATTTGGACAACTCGATATACCAGTCGCAGAACGAATCCCAGAGGAAATCGTAGAGTTTCTGCACCGCCACGCCGAGTTCGAAGCGCTCAAGGTTTTCGGTCACGTCCCGGATGAGAGTATTGAGTTTGCTCAGAATCCATTTGTCTTCGATTTCCAGTTCGGTGGGCAGACCCGTTTCGCTGCCCGAGATGTTCATGAGGATGAAACGCGCCGCGTTCCATATCTTGTTGGCGAAATTGCGGCTGGATTCCACCCGCTCGGGCAAAAAGCGCGTATCGTTTCCCGGGCTGTTTCCGGTTGCGAGCGTGAAACGCAGCGCGTCTGCGCCGGAAGACTTGATGACCTCGAGCGGGTCCACCCCGTTGCCCAACGATTTCGACATCTTGCGTCCCTTCGCGTCCCGCACCAGACCGTGGATGAGCACCGTGTGGAACGGGGTCTGCCCGGTCTGCGCGATGCCGGAGAAGATCATGCGCGCCACCCAGAAGAAGATGATGTCGTAGCCGGTAACCAGCACGCTGGTGGGGTAGAAATAGGCGAGCTCCGGCGTTTTTTCCGGCCAGCCCAGCGTGGAGAACGGCCAGAGCGCGGAGGAAAACCAGGTGTCGAACGTGTCCTCGTCCTGCGAAAGGTGGGTGCCGCCGCATTTGGGGCAGACCGTGGGCGTTTCTCTGGAGACGACGGTCTCGCCGCAGTCGGCGCAGTACCACGCGGGGATGCGGTGCCCCCACCAAAGCTGGCGGGAAACGCACCAGTCGCGGATGTTTTCCATCCAATGGAAATAAATCTTTTCAAACCGCTCGGGCACAAAGCGGGTCTCGCCCTTCCGCACCGCTTCGATGGCCGGCGCAGCCAGCTCTTTCATGCGCACGAACCACTGCTTGGAGATCCATGGCTCGATGGTGGTATGGCAGCGGTAGCAGGTGCCTACGTTATGTGTGTGCGGCTCGACGCGCACCAGATAGCCGCCCGCTTCCAGATCGTCCAGCACGGCCTTGCGCGCTTCATACCGCTCCAGACCGGCGTATTTGCCCGCGTTTTCGTTCATGTGCGCGTCGTCGGTCATCACGTTGAGGATGGGCAGGCCGTGGCGCTGCCCCACCGCGAAGTCGTTGGGGTCGTGCGCGGGGGTGATCTTCACCACGCCGGTGCCGAATTCGCGGTCCACATACGTGTCGGCCACCACGGGAATCTCGCGCCCCACCAGCGGCAGCGTGACCGTTTTCCCGATGAGCGCCTGGTAGCGTTCATCGTCCGGGTGCACGGCCACGGCGGTGTCGCCCAGCAGGGTCTCCGGGCGGGTGGTGGCGATCTCCACCCAGCCGGAGCCGTCGGTGAGCGGGTAGCGCAGGTGCCAGAAAGAACCCTGCTGCTCCTCATATTCCACCTCTTCGTCGGAGATGGTGGTTTTGCAGTGCGGGCACCAGTTGACGATGCGCTCGCCGCGATAGATCAGTCCCTGCTCATACAGCCGGACAAAAACCTCGCGCACGGCGGTGGAACAGCCCTCGTCCATCGTGAAGCGTTCGCGTGCCCAGTCACAGGACGCGCCCAGCTTTTTGAGCTGGGCGACAATGTTCCCACCGTACTCTTCTTTCCATTTCCAGGCGCGTTCGAGAAAACCGTCGCGGCCGGTATCCTGCTTGCTCAGGCCCTCTTTTGCCATGGCCGCCACGATCTTCGCTTCGGTGGCGATGGAGGCGTGGTCGGTGCCGGGCAGCCACAACGCCTCGAATCCCTGCATGCGCTTGAAGCGGATGAGAATGTCCTGCTGGGTATCCTCGAACGCGTGTCCCATATGCAGCTTGCCGGTGATGTTGGGCGGCGGCATGACGATCGTGAACGGCGTTTTATCCGGATGAATGTCCGCATGAAAATAACCGCCGTTCAGCCAAAAGCGGTAGATGCGGTCTTCCACAGCGGACGGTTCGTATGCTTTATCAAGCAGTTTGTCCATAGTTTGCCCCCTTGCGATTCTGCATTTTATTATAAGATGGATTCCAATAGGTGTCAATAAAAGCACGCCATTTGCGCGCGCGCCGGGAACATGCGTGGGAACGGTGGCTGTTTCTCTGCAAACGGTCATGCCGCCGGGCGGCAGATGACGGAAACACGAGAAACATGACGAACCGTTGACACAATGCACAAATATGTAGAATAAGTGAGAATCATTCCGGAAACCATTGACAAGGCGAAGGGGCGGTGATAGACTGATAATCGGTCTTAAACGATCAAAAATACAGCCAAAAACAATCAAATATACCGAAAGTGAACGATTCATATGTTTGAAGAAGAACGCCTGCAGAAGATCACCGGATATGTGCAAAGCAATACGCGGGCATCCGTACACAAACTGTGCGAATTGTTCGGCGTTTCCGAATCGACCGTCCGGCGGGACCTGAACGAACTGGAAAAAAGACGGATGATCAAGCGTACGCACGGAGGCGCCGTCTGTCTGGAATCGGTGGGTTTTGAGCCGACCTACAGCGAAAAAGAAGATCAATACCGCGAGGAAAAGCAGAGCATCGCGGAGCGTGCCGCGGCCCTCATCGAGGATGGGGACTCCCTCCTCATTGATTCCGGCACGACCACGCTGTACCTCGCGCCGCACCTTGCCAGGTTTAAGCAACTGACGGTAGTGACCAATTCCATCCATCTGCTTCAGCAACTTTCCATTTATCCGGGCATCACGCTCATGGCCACCGGCGGCACGCTTCGTCCGAATACCATGGCGCTGGTGGGGCCGGTGGCGGAGCAGTTTCTGAGCCGCATCCGGGTGGATAAAGCGTTTATGGCCACCAACGGCATAGAAAAAAGCATGGGCCTGACCACACCGAATATTTCGGAAGCGTCTGTGAAGGAAAAAATGATGCAGGTGGCTGAACAGGTGTTTGTTCTTGCGGATCATTCCAAAATCGGCCGCGTGTCGTTTGCGCGGTTTGGCTCCCTTTCGGACATCGACGGCTGTATCACAAGTGATCTTGTGACCGAAGAGCAGCGGCAGGAATTCGTCAGCCGCGGCGTGCGGCTGTTTTTGGTGGAAAGCCCGAAGAAATTGCCGTAAAAACCATATGCAGAACAACATAGGGGGTGTATAATATGGCGGGGAAAGTGATCGCGGTCACGGTGAATCCTTCCATAGACAAGACCATCGCAATCAAGGAACTGGTGCCCTACGGGCTCAACCGCGTGATGGAATCCAGGCTCGACCCAGGCGGAAAGGGCATCAATGTGGCACGCGTGCTGCACAGCTTTGAGACCGACGTCGTCGTAACGGGTTTTGTGGCGGGCAACACCGGCAAGCAGCTGCTTGACTTCCTGAGCGAAGCGCAGTTGCCGGCCGACTGCCTGGAGATCCCGGGTGAAACGCGCACCAACCTCAAGGTCTTCGACCGGAAAGCGGGTAAGACCACCGAGATCAATGAGAGCGGCGCCGAGGTCTCGCCGGAAAATCTGGAAAAATTTCAGGAAAAATTCCGCAACCTCTGCAAAAACGCCGATGTGGCCGTCGTGAGCGGCAGCCTGCCGCCGGGTGTGCCGAAGGATTTCTATGCGCAGTGCATCACCGCGGCAAAGGTCGAGAACGTCAAGACGATTCTGGACGCGGACGGGGAAGCGCTGGCCGAGGGTCTCAAAAGCATCCCGTATGCGGTCAAGCCGAACATCCATGAGCTGGAAGCCCTGCTGGGACGCGAGCTCAAGACCCCGAAGGATGTGCTGACGGCCGCGCGGGAATTTATCGCCAAAGGCATCGCCATCGTGATCGTTTCCATGGGGCCGGACGGCGCGCTGGTCGCGGACGCGGACGAAGCCTATAAAGTCGATTCCTGGGATATCGAAGTCAAAAGCGCCACCGGCGCGGGCGACTCCATGGTCGGTTCGCTGGCCTATTCCATCGTGCACGGCGATTCGCTTTACGATATCGCCAAGATTACTACGGCGGCCGGCACCATCACCGCATCCAAGCCCGGTACGCAGATCTGCACCAAACCCGAGGTGCTCGACTCGCTGCATTTCGTCACCGTTACCAAAATCGAAGAATGACTGAAAAGAGCGCCGCCGCATGGCGCGTCTTTTGCTAAAATGCTAAAATGCCAAAACAGGCGGAAAGAGTGTGTATTATTATGTTGGAGAAGAAATTTACAATCGGCTGCAAACAAGGTTTTCATCTGCGTCCCGCGCAGGCTCTGATGGAAGCGGCTACGGGCTTTTCGTCCAGCATCGTCGTCAAGAAAGACAATTCCGACAATGAAGCCGATGCCAAGAGCATCCTCGGCCTGATGAGCCTGGGTCTGGATTACAACCAGCCCGTCACCGTCGTGGTGGAAGGCGACGACGAAGCCGACGCTCTGGCGGCGGTGGAAAAACTGTTCCTGTCCAACTTCGGCGAATAAACGGCCTGGCCGGTACCGTGCCGTGCACGGTATATGGAGGAAAATAGATGGCACAGAAAACCTATACGGGGATCGGGGTGTCCGAGGGCGTCCGGATCGCAAAGGCGTATGTCTATTTGCACCCCGTAATCGATACGGAAAAAGACATCGCGCCGTCTGAAGCGGATGCGGAGGCCGCACGTTTTCAGGCAGCCGTGAAAGCGGCGCTCGATGAGGTGGACGGCCTGATCGCCCGTTCCGCCGAAGTGCTCGGCAAAGACAAAGTGGGCGTATTGAAGGGGCAGAAGGCGATCCTTGCCGACCCAGCCTACGTCCCCGAAATCGAAAAGCTGATCCGCAAGAAAAACGCGTCCGCCGAAAAAGCAGTCAAGCAGATCACTGACCAGTTCGCGGCCATTTTCGCGGGTATGTCCAACGCATATATGAAGGAACGCGCGGCGGATGTGCGCGACGCGGGCACCCGGCTGCTGGGCATCCTGGCGGGCGTGAAGAGCGGTAGCCTGTCTGAGATCGACAGGGAGGTCATCCTCATCTCGGACGATCTTTCGCCATCCGATACCATTCAGCTCAACCAGAAATTCGTGCTGGGCTTTGCCACCGAACGCGGCGGCAAAACGGCGCACACCTCGATCTTTGCCAAATCGATGGGGCTGCCGGCGGTGGTCGGTGTGCCGGAACTGCTTGGTGAAGCCAGGGACGGGGACACCATCATCCTCGACGGTGCGCAGGGCATCTGCATCCTTGATCCCGACGCGGAGACCGTCAAAACGTATAAAGCCAAGTACAAAAAAGAGCAGGAGCAGCAGGCAATCTTCGAGACGTTTTCGAAGAAGCAGGCCGTCATGTCCGACGGTACGCGCATCATCACCGCGGTGAATATCGGCAACGCCAAGGACGCGGAGATCGGTGCGGCGCAGGGCGCCGAAGCGGTTGGCCTGATGCGCACCGAGCTGCTTTTCCTCTCGGGAGACGCCGCGCCGACCGAGGAAGAACAGTTCGCGGAATACAAGAAGATCGCCGAGACGTTCGCGGGCTCCGAGCCCGGCGACGTCATCATCCGCACGCTGGACATCGGCGGCGATAAAGAGGTTCAATACCTCGATATCCCCAAAGAGGAAAACCCGTTTTTGGGTTACCGCGCCATCCGGCTCTGTCTGGACCGCAAGGACCTGTTCCTCACCCAGCTGCGGGCGCTTCTGCGCGCCAGCGCGTTCGGCAAGCTGAAGATCATGTTCCCCATGATTTCCGGTTATCAGGAAGTGCTGGACGCCAAGGCGGTCCTCGCAGAAGCAAAGGCACAACTGGATGTCGAGCAGGTGGTGTATGACAGGGACATCAAAGTGGGTGTCATGATCGAGGTCCCGTCCGCCGCGTTGATGGCGGACGTGCTGGCCGAGAAAGTGGATTTCTTCAGCATCGGCACCAACGACCTCGTGCAGTATTCGCTGGCGGTGGACCGCGGCAACCGGAAGATCGCTTACCTCTACGATTACTTCAACCCGGCGGTCATCCGGTTGATCAGACAGGTCGCCAAGGCCGCCAAGCCGAGGAATGTGCTGGTGGGTATGTGTGGTGGCATGGCGGGCGATCCGCTCGCGGTGCCCCTGCTGGTCGGCCTGGGCCTGGACGAACTGAGCATGGCGGCCGGCGCCATTCCCCAGACCAAATATATCCTCAGCAAGGTGGATCTTGCCACCTGCCAGGCGCTGGCGGCAAGCGTGGCCGACTGCAAAACACCGCAGGAAGTTCGCGTGATTGTCACGGCGTTTGCGGAAAAATACGGGCTTCTGTAATATACGGGCTGCTCCCGTTTTATATCCGAGCTTCATAAAAAAAAACCACGGAGAATTCCCTCCGTGGTTTTTTTTTATGAAGAAAAGCGGGGATTTATTTGCCAAAGTTGTCGGGAAGTTTGCTTAAATATTTTGAGAAAACATCGACATATCTTGAAGCAAATGTAACAGTCGTAATTTCAGCATAGGGGATTTTATAAGGCTCCGACTGCCATATCCCTTCGGCATCAAAATGCCGGATATAAACATGCTTTTTATATATCTTCTCAATTCTTCCGATTACGAATTCCCATTCGTTTTCATCAAGGCTTTCTTTTTCGACAATGATGTTTTGACTTTTCTTTTGAAGCGAAGTAAAAATCGTTTTCCAATCCGTTAAATCGACGTTAGGCGTAACAATGCCATTAAAAACGCCCTCTGCATGTAAGATTTTCTCGTATATTCCCTCTTTTATCTGGGCTTTTGTAACGTCCTTAAATCGCCTGATTGCATACCCATCTAATATGAAATCGTCATCTTCCATTCCCAAAAACAATTTATCGCTTGCGATAAGTGGAATATAATACCTATAGTTGAGATCATAGCGGAAATCTATTCTGCAAAGTTTTCCCTGATTCAGGCAAGTTAAAACGACCTCTTTTATCTTGGTTTTTTTCATTTTGCAGCCCCCACAGATTGCCTTACGCACCGGCTATCAATGTGTATTCAAAAAATGGAAAGTGCCATGCCATGGCACTTTCCAATCCGGGAATAAAAATAATGGAGTTCGATTTGCGTTACCGCACAGTTTCCAGCACAAACCGATCGAGTGCGTATGCCACGCCGTCCTCGTTGTTGGAGCAGGTGACAAAATCGGACGCCTGCTTGGCGGCGTCCTGTGCGTTGGACATCGCCACGCCCAGCCCGGCGAAACCCAGCATGGAGACGTCGTTGTAGCCGTCTCCGAACGCGATCAGGTTTTCACGTGTATAACCGAGGACCTCCAGCAGCTTTTGCAGGGCGAACGCCTTATCCACTTTGTTGGGCATTACTTCCAGAAAAAACGGCTCCGAACGGAAGACGTTAAGTTCCCCGTTTACAAATGCCTTTACGCGCGGTTCGACCTTGGCCAAATGCTCGCCCTCGCCCGTCATGATGCATTTATTGACCGGATAGCGCACAAAATCCTTGAAAGAGTCCACCTGTCGGTAGGGGAGCCCGTTGAGACGGTATTCCATCTGTATATAGACGTCGTCGGGATGCTCGGTGACGACGGTGTTGCCATCCTCGGTGTAGGAAAGGATATGTACGTCGTTTTCCTTTGCCACGTCATAGAGCTTGGAGACCCAGCCCGGCTCGATGACCTGCTCAAAGATGGTCTCCTGTGTTTTGCAGTCGATGATGCGGCCGCCGTTGAATGCCAGGACGTAGCCCTCGTAACGGTCCAACTGCAGCTTGTGCATATAGGGCTCGATGCCGCGCGCCGGACGCCCGGAAGTCAGCGCCACCGTGGCCCCGCGTTCCTGCGCCTCCAAAATAGCTTCGAGCGTTTTGGGCGTGATCTGTTTTTCGGAATTGGTGAGCGTGCCGTCGATATCCAGTGCGAGAACCTTGTATTCCATGAAATTTTCCTCCAAATGAACCGGGAATCGCATGCCGTGCGGTATGCGGCTTCTATGGGAAAAGGCGTATTTTTACTTTCTAAAGTATACCCTACTTTGCAAAAGATGAAAAGTATTTTTTATGGAGTTCCCATTTTGCAGGCAGTTCCCAAAAATGCAGGGGGTGTATTGTTGATGTTGCACATGGACATCCTGGCATATTGGAGTTATACTATAAAAAACAGACAATATCCCACGCTTTAATATGGTGCTTTTTTGCAAAATGCATAGGATTCACTATCATACAAGTAAGAGGGGCGAATTACCATGAAAGAACAGCCGTATGTCATCACCATCAGCCATCAGTTGGGTTGCGGAGGGTCCTATATCGGGAAAAAATTATCCGAAGAATTCCACATCCCGTTTGTGGACCGCGACATCCTCAAGCAGATTGCGAGCAAACTCAATATCGCGGAGGAAGATCTGGAGCACCGCGACGAGCGCCTGTCTTCTTTCTGGGAGGAATTTACCCGCCTGCAGCTGTACACCGAGCCGCTGGCCGGGGGAGAGTTGCAATATTATCCCAGCGACAAGGAACTGTTCTATCTCGAATCCGAGTATATCACGCGCATCGTGAACGAGAGTTCGGCCGTCATCCTGGGGCGCGGCGGACGGTATGTTCTGCGGGATCATCCGCGGCATGCGAGCATTTTCATCACGGCCGATTTGCCCGAGCGGATCAAGCGTGTGGCCACTCTGTTCCAGATCACCGAAGAAGAAGCGAAAGATAAGATACAGACTAATGACAAGGAGCGCGCGGCATTCAACCGTGCGTTCACGAAATCGGACGGCCTGGACACGCGGCTGTATGACCTGAGCATCAACACATCTTCCCTGGGGCTGGATCTGGCCACCCGCATCGCGTCCGACGCCATTCATTTCAAGCTGGATATCTGAAAAACGGCCGTTTCCAAGCCGGGAGGCGCGGGAGCGGGCCATTCGGACATAAAAATACCGCCGCCGGCTTTTCCGTAAGCCGGCGGCGGTATTTTGCCGTTTCAATACGCGGGGTCTTCGGTGGAATCGACTTCCGGATCGGTTTCTTCCGACTCGGCCGGGGACGCGTGGCGATGGTCTTTTTTCAGGTACGTGAATTTCAGACGGTCACATTTTTGAAAAAATGTATAGAAAAGGGCGACGATCACAGCCAGGGAAAGAAAGATGGATGTGATCACAACAATGGTTTTCAGCGTAGACGAAGTCTGGTCCCCGGCCGGAATATGAATTTTGGGCAGCATAAAATCTCCTCCTGCGGACTGCAAATCTGATATCCCGTCTCAGTGGACGGATATATCGTTCTGTTTCTATGCGACACATATATATAGTATACCGCAATGTATGCGGGAAAACTATGGAAATAGTACATAATTCTGACGACAATTTTTTGCCGTCCTGTGTATTTTCGGTAAAAACAAGCGGGCAAATGCCGGAAGTGCCGCTGTTTCTATGGCAAAAAGACCGGCACCGTGCTAAAATGGAACAAAACGCAGCGCTCTATGATTTGCCCGACTGTGAACCGGAAAGCGCCGTGACGGGGAGCGATGCACAGTGGTTCATTTTTTGAGCAACCGCAGGGTGGAGATCGACATTCACCACATGCGCCGGGAGGAAGCCAAACAATATCTTGAGCGCTTCCTGAGCGGAGTCGACGGTAGCATCAAGGAAGTGGTGGTCATCCACGGATATTCTTCAGGGACGGTTCTGCGGGATATGGTGCGCAAAAATCTCAAGCATCGCCGCATCCGCAGTAAGGAACTCGCGCTCAATCCCGGGATCACGACGCTGTATCTGTTCTGAACGAACCGGTAAAGGAGTTTTATTTGTATGGAAAAGATCGCAAGTTTTCAGGTTGACCATGACACCTTGAAAAAAGGCATGTACATTTCGCGTATAGACGGGGACATTATTACCTATGATCTGCGCTTTAAGGTGCCCAACGCAGGCGATTACCTCGACAACGCCGCCATCCACACTTTCGAGCATTTGTTTGCCACCTATGTCCGCAATACGGCGTTTTCGGATAAGATCATTTATTTCGGGCCGATGGGGTGCCGCACCGGTTTTTATTTTATCACACGCGGCCTGCCGCACGAAACCGCTATTGACCTGACCCGAAAGGCGCTGCAGTTTGTTCTGGATTTTGAGGGGACCATCCCCGGCTCGGCGCGCAGCGAGTGCGGCAACTACCTCAATCACGACCTGGTCGGCGCACAACGCGAGGCCGGGATCTATTTGGACGTGATGCGTCAAGTCACGCCCGCATCCCTGCGTTATTGACGCCATCCGCATGCCTGCTTTGCGGCGGGTGCCTGTCCGGTATTCGCATGCACGGCGGCAGAGAGAAGGCAAACACGGATATAGCGGTATCCAAGAGGGAAGCAGCTGCCGCGCAGCGGCACGAAGTTCCCTTTTTTGCCGCTTGCGGACAGAATGTCCGCAAGCGGCGGCGCGCGCCCGCGCAGGGCGCGCGCTTTTCTTTTTTTGTGTGTTTGAAGCGGCGGTTTTATAGATGCTGGAAAAATTTAATGTAATGTTGTGGGCTTTTTCTTTGAAAAAAAGGAATAGGAAAACGTATCGCACTTACAATAGTATGGGGCACGGCATGTGCCGGCCGGGCCGCTGTCTACATGCGGCATAGTGCTAATGCGGTGCCCTTTCCAAAAGGAAAATTTTGTTGTAAAATAGAACCGGGAAGCGATTGGATGAAGAAAAAACTGAAAATCAAGATCGTGGCGGGTATCATCGTCACGGTCATCATGGTATATATGGCGGCACGCGCGCTCGGCGGACTCGACCCGTGGGTGCTGTTTCGCAGCAATGTCAACTGGTGGCTGTTTCTGGCCGCTGCGGTCTTGTTTGGCATGGGCCAATTCGTGCGCGCATTCGTGTATCCTTACGGCATCGACTGCAGGATGACGCTGGGCGCGTCCTGCCGGGTGGTGATGGTCGGCAATATGGCGAATATGCTTTTGCCGCTGCGCGCGGGCGAGGGCCTGCGGTTTGCGTTTTTTCCTCCCGAATACAGCGCCGTCCGGCGTACCCGGCTGGTGATGACGCCGGGCGGCGCGGACGTGGTGGCGATCCTGCTTTTGTCCATCCTGGCCATTCCGCTGGCCGCGGGAAATATGCACCCCAGCACGGTGCAAACGTTGAAAGCGGCGGGGATTGTGCTGGCGGTGCTGGCCATCGCTTTTATGCTGGCGGGCATGCTGATCCCACGGCTGCGCCGCATGACCCATCTGTATATCACATCGGGGTTTGCACGGATGGTGGGGTGGGTTTTCTGCTCCTGGGTGCTGCTGCTGGTTTCCAACTGGGCGGGTATGCTGGCGTTCCAGTTCGATCCGGTGCAGGCGGTGCGGATGGCGTTTGCCGTTTTCGCCACATCCAATATCATTCTGTTTATTCCATCCAGCCCGGGCGGGCTGGGTGTGTTTGAATATGCCGTGGTGTTTTCGCTCAGTTTTTTTGGCGTGCCCGAGCCGTCGTCCGTGTCGGTGGCCCTGTTTCTGCATCTGGTGCAGTATGCCGCGCTGTTGCCGCTCGGCGCGTTGGCCTACCTCTCCGGCCTGCGCCTGCAGCGCACCACCGCCGCGGCCCTGCGCAAGAGCGTGTAGTCTTGAAATATAAGACTGTGGACGGTATAATGGAAGAAATTGTGGCCGTTCCGGTTTGCACACGGAGCAGACGCCGCAGAACAGCCGCGCTGTAACGCGGCGGCAGGAGGGGTGGCATGCCCAAAACCAGAGTACTCGGAATCGCCTATGAGAATGTGACGCTTGCGGAAGCGGTGCGCGATGTGCTTGCGCTCGCGCAGGCGGACGGCACCGCATATGTGGTGACGCCCAACCCGGAAATTTCCGAGGCATGCGTGGAGAATGAACGCCTGGCCCGGGCGGTGGCCGGGGCGGACTATGTGCTGCCGGACGGCATCGGCGTGATCATGGCGGCAAAGATCGGCGGTACGCCGCTCAAAGAGCGGGTGGGCGGGTTTGATCTTGCGACGGCCCTGCTGCCGGAACTGGAACGGCGCGGTCTGCGTCTGTTTTTGCTGGGCGCGAAGCCCGGCGTAGCGGAAAAAGCGGCGGAAAACATACATGCGCGTTTTCCCGCGCTGTGCATCACCGGCACGCATGACGGATATTTTCGGGACGACGCCCAGGCGGTGGCGGCGGTCAATGCCGCGGGTGCGGACGTTGTGTTTGTTGCGCTCGGGTTTCCCAGACAGGAAATTTTCATGCAAGACAACCGCGAGGCCCTGCAGGCGCACATACTGTTGGGCCTGGGCGGCGGATTGGATGTGTTCGCCGGCATCACCAAACGCGCGCCGGATCTGTTTATCCGCATGAACATGGAATGGTTCTATCGGCTGCTTTGCCAGCCGTGGCGGTTCATGCGGATGCTTAAGCTGCCCAAATACATTTTTCGTGCTATCGGCGCCCGGTTTTTTGAAAAGAAGGCCTAAGTTCTGCCTGAAGACAGAAAACCGGAAGGTTTTCATGGTAATGTGAGCCTGGGACAAGACAAGCGCGGGGTGACATTTCAGCCGGAACAGACAAGGTTTTTATATATTTGCTGAACCAGGTCCAATCAAGGGCTCTGCCCAAAACCAGAGGAGAAACAAACAACATGAAGGTCGAATTATTGGCCTATACGCCCATGCCCGAAAAACTGACGGCGGCGGCAGCCAAGCTCTGTTATTCACCCAGCACCATCGAACATATTCTGGACGGCCTTGATGAAGAAAAAACGGCTTCTTACGTCGAGATGATTGCGAGCCTGGGCCATGAGAGCGTGATTGAGCACGCCAATTTCACGTTTGGTCTGCAGGGCGTGTCACGCGCGCTGCTGGCGCAGATCACCAGGCACCGCATCGCGTCGTTCAGCGTGCAGAGCCAGCGCTATGTGCGCGAGGGTGCGTTTGCCTATGTAATTCCTCCGGAGATCGAACGCATACCGGAGGCAAAAGCGGAATTCGTGCAGGCTATGGAGGAGACGCAGGCGCATTACACCAAGCTCTCCGCCATCCTCAAGGAGCGGCATGCCCAGGCGCACCGGCAGGCGGGCCTGAGCGAAAAACAGGCGGCGGCCAAAGCGGAGAAATCCGCCATCGAGGACGCGCGTTTCGTCCTGCCAAACGCTTGCGAGACGAAGATGATTTTCACCATGAACGCGCGCAGCCTGCGCAACTTTTTCAGCCTGCGCTGCTGTGAACGCGCCCAGTGGGAGATCCGCGCGGTGGCGTGGGAGATGCTGGGGCTTTGCCTGCAGGCGGCGCCGCATCTGTTTGCCACCGCCGGACCGGGCTGTGTGCGCGGCGCATGCTCCGAGGGGAAGATGACCTGCGGGCGCCCCGACGAGGTGCGCGCGCGGGCGCAGGCGCTCCGGCGCGGGCAGCCGAACGGATGAGCTGCGTTTTGAAGAGCGGGGAAACGCCGCACGAAACCATGGGCAGGCTGTTCTGCGTGCTGGGCAAAAGCGGGTCCGGAAAGGATACGGTCTTCCGCGCGCTGGTGCAGGAGCGGGCATTGGGCTTGCGCCCTGTGGTTGGGTACACCACCCGTCCGCATCGGGAATTCGAAACCGAGGGCGTGGAATATCATTTCCGCAGCGAGGCGGAGTTTGCGGCGCTGCGTGAGGCGGGGAAGATCATTGAGGAACGCAGCTACCGCACGATGCACGGCGTCTGGCGCTATGCCACGGTGGACGACGGGAGCATCGATTTTTCCGCCGGCAGTTATCTTACCATCGCCACGCCGGAGGCGCTCGGCGGCCTGCGCGCCCGCTTCGGGCCAGCGGCGGTCGTCCCGCTGTATCTGGAAGTGGAGGACGGCCTGCGTCTGCGGCGGATGATCCGGCGGGAGAGCAGGCGGGAGGCGCCGGATTATCCGGAGGTCTGCCGCCGCTTTCTGGCCGACGAACAGGATTTTGCACGCGAGGTGCTTCGGCAGCAGGGGGTTACGGCAAGCATTTCCAACCGGCGGCTGCGGGACTGCCTGGCACAGATCGCCGGTATCATCCGGCAGGCCGGTTTTGCGGAGATTCCGCGCGGCTGAAAAGCAGATAGCGGACTTTTGGGCGCGGTCCGGCGAACAGGGCGCAGCGCATTCTTGGAGGACATGTATGATCGAATTTCACGCTCCGGAACTTGCCGACAAATCCCGCGTGGACGCGGCTATGCTGGCGGGGGATTGCCGGTCGGACGATTATTGTTTCGGCAATCTGTTTATCTGGCGTTTCTATTACAAAACACGTATCGCTTTCTGGGACGGTATGACGCTTATCTCGTTTGAAAAAGACCTGCAGGGCCGGGTCCGCTATCTCTTTCCAATGGGGAGCGGCGACGTGCAGGGCGCGATCCGCGCGCTTTCCAGAGAGCCGGATGCCTGCCGCCCGTTCACGTTGGCGGGTGTGACCGAAGAAATGAAAAAGCGGCTGCAGGAACTTTTCCCCGGAAAATTCACATTTGAACTCAACCGCGATTTTTCCGATTATATTTACAGCGTGGAAGACCTCGTCAATCTCGCGGGGCGGAAATACCACGGCAAACGCAACCATATCACACGTTTCAAACGGACAGACTGGCGGATCGAGCCGATCACGCCCGCAAATCTGGATGTCTGTGACAGGCTCAACGAGGAATGGTGCGCCATGAACCACTATGAGGAAACGCCGTCACTGGTGGAAGAACACAAGGCCGTCAAGGAGGCGTTTTCCCATTTTGAACAGTTGGGCTTCTCGGGCGGTCTGCTCCGGCAGGATGGGCGGCCGGTGGCGTATACGTTTGGCGAACCCATCTGCCGGGACACGTTCGGTATCCATGTGGAAAAAGCGTTTTCGGATGTGGAAGGCGCTTATCCCGCCATCAACCGGGAGTTTTTGGCGATGTCCTGCACGGGATACGCTTATGTCAACCGCGAAGAAGACGTGGGGGACGAAGGGCTGCGCAAAGCCAAACTTTCCTACCATCCCGTGTTGCTGCTGGATAAATACACCGCTACGCTGGCAGAGGGGGAAACGCTGTGATCGGTGTGGCCGCGGAAGAAGACCGGCGCGATGTGCAGAAAATCTGGAAGACCTGCTTTGGTGACGCGGACGCATATATCCGGTTTTTCATCAAGACCCACCTGCCCGCCGGGCGCTGCCTGGTCAGCAAGGAAGGCGGCCGCGCCGTTGCCATGCTGTTCCTGCTGCCGTCCCGCTGTTTTTACGGCGGCGAAGGGCGCGCCGTGCAGTATGTGTACGCGGCGGCGACGCTGCCTGAGTTCCGCCGCCGGGGGCTGATGGAGGGCCTGCTGGCGTACGCGCATGAGACGGCCGTGGCGCAGGGTATGCTTTTTACCTGCCTCAAACCCGCCAGCGAAGCGCTCTACCGGTATTACGGAAAGCTCGGTTACCACACGGCGTTCCATGTTACGCACCGCATTCTGCCGGCATCCGCTTTGGACGCGCAGTTCCACTTGTCTAAAGCGGATGCCGACACGGTGTTCGCACAGCGCGCGCAGACATTTCCGGTGGGGCTGCTGTGGGGGCGGGAACTGTTTGATTTCGTCCTCCGGGAGTGGAAAATGGCGGGGGGCGAAAGCCTGGCGTTTCCCGGCGGCTATTGCATGGCGTGCAAGGACGGTCAGCGGGTGCTGTGCAAGGAGATCGTGCCGGGCGGCTGGACGCTTTCCGCCGTGGCCGCGGCGCTTTGCGAGCGGTATGGCCTGCCGGAGACCGAGTTTCGTCTGCCGTGGAACGGCGCGCCCACCCCGGACGGCGGCATGCTCCGCCCGGCGGATGATGCCCTAGACCCTGCCGCGTTCGAAGCCGCGCGGCCCTATTTTAACCTGATGCTTGATTGAGCGCCGCGTTCGTCTCCCCGGTCTGGGGGAATCGCGGATATATGAAATGTAAGACATACCGTTGGGAGGTTTTATCATGATCGTACTGTTTCTGGCAGAAGGGTTCGAAGAGATCGAAGCGCTGGCCACGCTGGATATCCTGCGGCGCGCCGGCCTGACGGTGCAGACCGTGGGTGTGCCGGGCCGCGAGGTGAAAGGCGCCCACGGCGTCACGGTGACGGCGGATGTGACCGCCGGAGAGATCGACACCGACGGTGTGGAGATGGTGGTGCTGCCGGGCGGCCCGGGTACGCCTAACCTGGAGGCGAGCGAGACGGTGCAGCGCTTCATTGATTACGCCGTGCAGAACGATCTGTGGCTGGGGGCCATCTGCGCCGCGCCGTCCATCCTCGGGCACAAGGGGCTGCTGGCGGGGAAAAAAGCGGTTTGCTATCCGGGCTATGAGCCGGAGCTGAAGGGCGCGCAGGTCGGCAGCACATCAGTGAGCATCGACGGGCGCATCATCACCGGCAACGGGCCGGGGGCCTCGTTCGCGTTTGGCCTGGAACTGGCCGCCGCCCTTGCGGGCAGGGAAAAGGCGGAGCAGGTGAAAAGCGGGATGCAGATTCGATGAACGGCGGATTGCCCGCAGATAAAAAGGTTCTGCGGGCGCAGTTCCTGAAGCGCCGCGCGACGCTCACACAAACCCTGCGCGGGGATATGGATCGTGCCATCGCGGAGCGCGTGCTGGAGCTGCCGGCCTATACGGCCTGCGGGACCCTGTTTTCTTATGTGTCGGTGCGGCAGGAAGTGGACACACGCGCGCTCATCCGCGCGGCGCTGCGGGACGGCAAACGCGTGGCCGTTCCGCGCTGCGAGGGCAAACGGATGGTGTTTTACGTGATCGACTCGCTCGACGCGCTTCTGTATGGCGGGTTCGGCTTGCCGGAGCCGCCGCCCGGCGGAGAGCCCGTTTTGCCCGACGCGCGGTCTCTCTGCCTGGTGCCTGGCCTTGCGTTTGACTGCGGCGGGGCGCGCATCGGCTATGGCGGGGGATTCTACGACCGGTTCCTGCCCGCGTTTCCGGGTTTGTCCGTGGGGCTGTGCTACGCGCCGCTGCTTGCGGATGCACCTTTGCCGATGGAGCCGCACGACTGCCGCGTGGCGATGGTGGTGACCGATCGGGAACTTCTTGCATGCGGCGCTGTACGGTAAAACTGCCCAAAATGCTTGTCAACCCGCAAGGTGACAGTGTATAATCAAATCAAACGCCGGGTCTGCGCGCCATTTTCTCCCGGACCGGCAAAAGCCCCCGGAGGGGCTTTTCTTGCTGCTTTCGGGAGAACCGTGCGGTGTGGGGTGTGTGCGGAAGCATGACCGGTGATGCGCAGCGCCACGGAGTCGGATGCCGGGGCGGCCGCGCGCAATGTATCTCAGCAGCCGCACGGTTCGGGCTTATGGCAGCCCGAACCGCCGTAAAAAACGATAAACAGCAGAATCAGAATGATGATCCATTCGGAATTCCGCCCTCCGCCAAACAGGTTCATACGCTTCACCTCCCTGTATATTTGTTTCAGTATATGTACAGGCACTGTAGGGTGTGTGCGCGGGGAAAAGCCGTATGCCTCAAAACCGGATGAAAATTAAGGAAGATGAACAGTGTCGAAGGAAAAAGACGAGCAGAGCGTCCCGCCGAAGGAGGCGGAGCAGACCGGTCGACAGGAACCTGACGGCGCGGCGGACACGGTTCCGGCTCCCGACAGCGCGGGGAGCGCGGCGCAGCCGGAACAGGGTGGGGACGAGTCGTCCGAGATCGGCGGCAAAAAACCGTTTCATTTTACGCGATCCATTGAGGAATTGTATGACGCCGGCGCGCCCTGCCCGACGGATGTACAGGCGGCTGCGGGAGCGGACGGCACCGGCGGCCCGCCCGACGGGAACAACCCCTCCGGCGGGGAGGAGCCCGCTCCGAAAAAGGGGCGCTGGCTGCATCGCCTGCTGTATGTGACCGTTTTGTTTGTTGTATCCATCGTGATCGCGCTGTTTATCATTTCCGTCTTTGCCGACCGGTACGGTATCGGCAAGCCGGATCAGAAGGTGGATGTGACCATTCCCAAGGGCGCCACCGCCGCGAACATCGCGGACATTCTGAAGAAAGACGGCGTAATCAACAATACGCTCGCTTTCCGTATTTTCGTACGCCAGAACAAGATCGGCGGTTTCCAGGCGGGCACCTATACCGTGAATCCGTCGCAGGGGTATGAGGAGATCATCGCCGTTCTGCGCGATTCGGATCAGAACAAAAACAATGTGACGGTTACCATCCCCGAGGGTTTGACCATCCAGCAGATTGCGGACGTCCTGAACCAGAAAGGCGTGTGCAGCCAGCAGGATTTTCTCAACGCGCTGGACGCGGGGGGATACGATTTGTCGATCGACATGGCGCTCCCGAATGATCCCAGCCGATATTATCGGTATGAGGGCTATCTTTTCCCCGATACCTATACGTTTTTGAAAAATTCATCCGGCAAAACGGCTGTGCAGAAAATGATTGCCAATTTTAACGCCAAAGCATCCAAGGCAAGTGTGATATCACTGGCCAAACAGCAGGGAATGAATGTGGATCAGATCGTCACGCTTGCCTCCATCATCCAGAAAGAGGCGGCCAGCCAGGCCGTGATGGCGGATGTTTCCTCTACGTTTTACAACCGCCTGCGCGTGGGTGTGAACGGGAAAAAGCTGCTCCAGTCGGACGCGACGGTGCTCTATGCCAAGCGTGACCTGACGGCCGTGCTTCACTCGACGGACGCGGCGCTCGATTCGCACTACAACACCTATCGGTATGAGGGGCTGCCGCCGGGACCCATCTGCAATCCGGGGCTGGACGCCATCAACGCCGCGCTCAACCCCAGCACCACTAATTATCTCTATTTTGTCAGCGATGCAAACGGAAAATATTATTTTGCCGCTACATTTGCCGACCATGTCAAGAACGTAAAGAAGGCGGCCAAAGCCGGAACCGCGAAGGCGCCGGGCGATCTGAGCAGCAGTTCGTGACGGCCCGGGACTCGCTGCGATGAGGAAAGGACGAGGTGTGAGATCATGGAACTGACCTTTGTGTTTTTGAAGCCGGACGCGTTGGAGCGCGGACTGGTCTACACCGTGATGGAGTATTTTTTCCGCGCCGGCATTCAGGTGCGCGCGATGGATCTCCAGACCGTGGCGCCGGAGACCATCTGCGCGCATTATGCCGAGCATATCCGGAAATATGGGGCGGATTTCCAGCAGATGACGCTGGATATGTTCGCGGGCAGGCAGGTGCTGCCCGCGATTCTGGCGGGCGGTGAAAATGTGGTGGAAGATGTGCGCACGATTGTGGGCGCAACGCAACCGGTCAAAGCCGCCGAAGGGACTATCCGCGGCGACCTTGGTTTGGGCGACTGCTATGAGCGTTCCACACCGGAAAAACGGTTGGTGCGCAATCTCATCCACGCGTCGGATACGAAAGAAGCCGTGCGCCGCGAAGCCGCGTTGTGGCTTCCGCAATTCACAGTTTAAAACGCCGCGCATAGCAAAACGCGGAAGACAGGGAAGGAATACGCATGGTTCACCGCCGGGTATTCACGGCTCGCAACAAACAAGCCGCTTTTTGCGCAGGGCTCGTTTTCATCCTCGCGTTTGCCGCGTTTGCGGCCTTTTTCCGCCTGGACGCCGCTGGCGTCAACAGTTGGGATGAAGCGCGCCACGGCGTGAATGCGTATGAGATGATGAAAACCGGCAACTGGATCGTCAATCTCTATCGTTACAAGCCGGATTACTGGAATCTGAAGCCGCCGCTCAGCTTTTGGGCCATCATGCTGGGGTTCCGCCTGTTTGGTACCACCGTGCTGGCACTGCGGTTTTATGCGGCGCTTTCGATGTTTGCGACCGTCCTGCTGGTTGCCCGCTTTGTTTACAAGCGGTATGGCCGCGTGGCCTGTCTGGCCGCGAGCGCGGTGCTCGCCACCGAAAGCATTCTCTACCGTTTCCACTACGGTCGCAGCGGCGATGCCGACGCGTTGTTCGGCTTTTTGTGCACGCTTTGCGTCCTGTCCCTGTTCTGGTCGCAGAAAGACAGGCGATGGCTTTTTCTGTCCGGCTTTTCGTTTTCACTTGCTTTTCTGGATAAAAGCTGGCACGCCTGCATCCTGCTGGCGGTGGCGGGATTGTTTCTGTTGCTCAGCGGGCGGCTTTTTCATTTGGGCGGGCGCATCTGGGCGGGTACGCTGGCCTGCGCGTTCGGCCCTGTTGCCATTTGGGCGGGGTTACGCTACGCGGCGGACGGCACTGCGTTTTTTCGGGGCATGATCGACAGGGACCTGTTGGCGCGATCGTCCCGCCCGCTGGAAGGGCATGGCGGCGGCATCCTGTATTATGTGAACGAGACGCTTTTTCAGAATTCACTGGGCCTGCTCATGCTGGTGGCGCTGGTTTGTCTGCTCTTGTGGCTGGCTTTCCGGCATGGACGTGTGTCTGCGTCCACGCGGACGGACGCGCTGCTGTTCTTTCTGTGGATCGTGATTCCGTTCGTGTTCTTTTCTTTGGCCGAGACAAAATATTCCTGGTATATCCTTCCTACCGTTATCCCGCTGTCCATCGTGGGCGGGGTGGCCTGCGGATATGCATGGTCGCAGGCGCGGACAACCGCTTTCCGGATCATCGCAGTGGCTTTGTCGGGCGTTGCCGTATATGCGGTGGCCGGCAATGCATACTGCACCGTTTCCGTTGTGATGAGCGGTTCGGTCTCACCCATCCAGCAGTTCCTGCGCGGGCCGGTGGCCGCGGATGCACGTGGCCGCACGGCTTATCTGGCGGATACGAACGGCGGCGACTGGCAGCAGGATGAAATCTATGTGGGGGAAGCCTATGCGGATCTGCGCTGTATGGACGGCGGGCTCACGGCGTTTGCAAAAGATTCCTCCGGCGTGGCCATCGTGAATGCGAAGCGCTGCTCCGCACAGGAGGCGACGGCAGGCGGTTTGCATGTCCGTGCGCAGCAGGACGGTTTTTTGCTGCTTACGCATGCGGACGCAGCCCGGCATCCCCGGCCCGGGTTGTGATTGAATTATAATCAGAATGCAATGGGAAAGGTTTTGATAGGATGAAACTGTTTTTTATGTCCGATATCCATGGCTCCGCGTTTTACCTCAAACAGGCGCTTGCGGCTTACGAACGCGAAGGCGCTTCCACCATCGTCATTTTAGGGGATGAACTCTATCACGGCGCGCGCAACCCGCTCACGGCGGAATACGGCCCCAAAGAAGTGACCGACCTGCTCAACGCGCACGCTGACCACATCCTCGCGGTGCGCGGCAACTGCGACAGCGAAGTGGACGAAATGGTGCTGCAGTATCCGCTGATGGCCACCTATTCGATCCTGATGCATGAGGGGCGTCGTTTTTTCCTGACCCACGGGCATATTTACAGCGAAAACAGTCTGCCGCCGCTGGCTCCGGGCGATGTGTTCTGCTATGGCCACACCCATGTGCCCAGAGCGGAGAAACATGGTGATATCTATATTCTCAACCCCGGCTCCATTGCACTGCCAAAGGAAAACACACCGCATTCCTACGGTGTGTTGGAGGGCGATCTGTTCACGGTCAAAGATTTAAACGGAACTATGTATAAACAAATCCGGTTTACGGAGTGACAAGGTACACCGGGTCATCCGATTTTTTGTGTGAGCAGTGTGGAAGGGCTGATGCAAAGGGTGGATTTTCCCGAAACAGCCGCATAATGGATGGCCTGCAGCGGATTGCCCAGCAATCCGTCGCTGACCGCCAGCAGCATGTTTGCATGGTCGATAAGATACCGGTTTCGCCTTGCCAGGCAGCCGGTGGTGAATCGTGTCTGCAGCAGGTGTTCCCTGTCGCAATACCCCAGCAGGCGGTAATACCGCTCGCGCGTGCATTCTTCCCAGGACGCGGCTTCGTTTTCATACGCGAGCACGCTTTCCAGTGTGATCTCCGGGTATTTTCGGCGCAGCTCCAAAACGGTTTCGGCAAAGATGAGATCCACGCCCGCGGTGAAACCGCAGAGAAAACGGCGGTATCCCAACTGCACCGTTTTTTCCGTTTCATGAAACATTACATCACGCAGTGTGCGTGCCCGCTCTCCGCGGTCCGAATCAAACAGCAGCAGGAAAAAGGGGTCGCCTAGCAGGGCGCAGTTTTTTTGAACGACTGTCATATTGCACCTCCTTGAACAATGGTGAATGTGGCTTGCAACCGGCCTTCTTATTTATACATTTATACAATATTTTCCATAAAAAGTAAAGTGTATCCGTCACAGACCGCGCTTTTTTGTGGGATCTCGGCAAAGAAACATACCATAAAGGCCCGCGCTGCACGTGTAGGAGAAGCCGGTGCTTTCCCTGCATGCCCGCCATCCAAATGAAACTGGATTTGCATAACCTGCATCATACGATGCAGGCTGTTTTTTTGTGGAGGACACGTTTCGAAACGGCAATGCGGGCGAAACGCTGAAACGGTGCTGCACATGGCTCTAGCATATGCAGCTTTTGCTGAAATTATCGTTGATGACCATATAGAAAAGATTGGGAAAAGCAGATGTGAAACCGAAAGCGGATTGTGCGCGCAGAAAGGACATTTTCCGACGTTTTGAATGCGTTTTGAAAAAATGATTGTAATTTGCAAAATCGGCGCATAATTCACTTGATTTTTTGAAGTCCTGCGGATAAGATAGAACAAGGAGGGTAAAACCAATGAGCCGTGATTTGCTGAACCAGATACAGACGATGTTCCCCACCTTTTCCAAGGGGCAGAAATATATCGCACGTTATATCATCGAACATTACGACAAAGCCGCATTCATGACGGCGTCCAAACTGGGCAATATCGTGGGCGTGAGCGAATCGACCGTGGTGCGTTTTGCATCCGAATTGGGCTACGACGGGTACCCGCAGCTGCAGAAAGCGCTGCAGGAAATGATTCGCAGCAAGCTGACTTCGGTGCAGCGTATTGAAGTTTCCACCGATGTGCTGGGCGACGGTGACATCCTTGAAAAAGTGCTCAATTCCGACATCGAGAAGATCCGCAAGACGTTGGCGGAGGTTTCGCGTGAAGATTTCAATAACGCGGTCAACTCCATCGTGGGTGCGCGCAAGGTCTATATCTTCGGCGTGCGCAGTTCGGCGGCCCTGGCGAGTTTCATCGGGTTTTACTTCAATCTTATCCTCGACAATGTCTCTTTGATACATACCGCAAGCGATAGTGAATTATTCGAGCAGATCCTGCGGCTGGACCCGAAGGACGTGGTGATCGGCGTGAGTTTCCCACGGTATTCCACGCGGACGGTCAAGGCCATGAAATATGCGTCCGCGCGCGGGGCGACCGTGATCTCCATTACCGACAGCAGCCTTTCCCCTCTTTACCGCTACTCCAATTATAACCTGCTGGCCAAGAGTGATATGGCGTCATTTGTCGATTCACTGGTCGCGCCGCTCTCACTTATCAACGCGCTGATTGTCGCGGTGGGTATGAAGCGGCAGGACGAGGTATACCGTACGTTCGCCGAGTTGGAGCGCATCTGGGATGAATACGGCGTGTATGAGAAACCGGGGGCGGAAAAATAATGGCACGGATCGCGGTGGTGGGTGCCGGTGCGGCTGGCCTGATGGCGGCGGGCTTTGCGGCAGAACGGCATGAGGTCGTGCTGGTGGAGCGCAACGCGAGGCCCGGGCGCAAGCTGATGATTACCGGCAAGGGCCGTTGCAATGTGACCAACAACTGCGGGCTGGACGAGTTTCTCGCCAATGTGCCGGTCAACCCGCGTTTTTTATACAGCGCGCTGTCGCAGTTTGGGCCGGCGGACGCCATCGCTTTTTTTGAGAAGTTGGGCGTGCCGCTGAAGACCGAGCGCGGCAGGCGTGTGTTTCCTGTTTCGGACAAAGCCGTGGAGATCGTGGATGCGTTGGCGCGCTTTGCCGCACCCGCAAAAAAACAAACCGGCCGCGTGCAGGACTTGCTGCTGCGGGGCGATGCGGTGGCCGGTGTGCGTCTGGAGGACGGGCGGGAGATCGGGGCGGACGCAGTGATCCTCTGCACGGGCGGCGCGTCCTATCCGGCGACCGGCTCCACGGGGGATGGCTACCATCTCGCCGAACAGGCGGGGCACACCATCGTGCCGCCGCACGCCTCTCTGGTGCCGATGGTGACCGAGGAGGAGTGGCCCGCGCGTGTGATGGGCCTTTCGCTGCGCAACGTCACCCTTACGGTTTGTTCGCGGGACGGCAAGACCGTGTTCAGCGAACTGGGCGAGATGCTGTTCACACATTTCGGCGTGTCCGGCCCGTTGGTGCTGGCGGCCAGTTCCCATCTGCGCAAACCGCAGGGCGGACGGCTGTCCATCGACCTCAAGCCGGGTCTTTCACCCGAGAAGCTGGATGCGCGCCTGCAGCGGGATTTTGAGGCATTTTCCGCGCAGAACCTCTCCAATACCCTGCACGCGCTGCTGCCCGCACGGCTGATTTCCATCTGCCTCCTGCTCGCACATTTGGACGGCGCCAAGAAGACCGCCCAGGTCACGCGCGCCGAGCGCCTGGCGCTGGGCGCGGTGGTCAAGGCGCTGCCGCTCACCGTGAAGGCGTTTCGCCCCATTGAGGAGGCCATCATCACATCCGGCGGGGTGAATGTGCGCGAGGTGGACCCGAAGACTATGGCTTCCAAACGCAAGCGGGGGCTGTATATTGCAGGCGAACTGCTGGATGTGGACGCACACACCGGCGGATATAATTTGCAGATCGCGTTCGCCACCGGCCGCGCGGCCGGGCTGACCGTGTGAAATATGGAATTTCCTGGGAAACACTTGCTCTGCCCGTGCGCTTTTTCTCCTTTTCTTCGTTGTTTTCAGCATACAGATCAAAAGCCTGCATAGACGCAAGGGAAGAGCGGTGTCTAATTTTCCCGCATCCTTGCTCCTTTTCGGTTTGCGGATAGGTTTTACATGAAATCCGGCAGAACGCGCATGCTGTTTTGCCTCAGGAGGTCACCCGATGTACAATATTGCGATCGACGGGCCCGCAGGTGCGGGCAAGAGCACCCTTTCGCGCATGCTGGCCGACAGGCTGGGCTTTGTTTATGCGGATACCGGCGCGCTTTACCGCGCGGTGGGGCTGTTCGCCGTGCAGAGCGGCGTTTCCCCGCAGGATGCGGCGGCGGTGGAGCAGTTGCTGCCGTCCATCCGGCTGGAACTGGCGCTCTCGCCGGAAGGGCAGTGCGTGCTGCTCTGCGGGAAAGATGTGTCTGCCGCCATCCGCGCGCCGGAGATATCGAAAGCCGCGTCGCAGGTGTCCGCCATTCCGGCAGTGCGGGCGTTTTTGCTTGGTTTGCAGCAGAAAATGGCGCAAAAGCGCGACATCGTTATGGATGGGCGAGATATCGGCACCGTGGTGCTGCCCCACGCACAGCTGAAGATTTTCCTGACCGCCACGCCGGAGGACCGTGCGCGCCGCCGCCATGCGGAGCTGCGCGAAAAGGGCACGAAAATTGCCTATGAACAGGTGCTGGATGAGGTGAAGGAGCGTGACGCGCAGGATTCCGGGCGTGCCATTGCGCCGCTTCGCCCTGCGGAGGACGCACTCATTGTGGACACTACCGGATATGAACTCGAAGATTCGCTGGAACGGCTGTATCAGATCGCAAAGGAGCGTCTGACATGACATTATATGAGTTTGGCATGCGGTATGCAGGCCCGTTTTTCCTGTTTCTCTTTCATGCGCGTGTGGAGGGTGCGGAGAATGTGCCGAAGAACGGTCCGCTGGTTCTCTGCGCCAACCACCGCTCAAATGTCGACCCGGTTATCCTAGGGTCCGCCTGTCCCCGTCCGCTCCATTACATGGCAAAAGCGGAGCTGTTCCGCGTGCCGCTGCTTGGGCCGCTGATTGCCGCGCTGGGTGCGTTTCCCGTCAAACGCGGGGAAGGGGACAGGGAAGCGGTCAAACTGTCGCTGCGCGTTTTGAAGCGGGGCGATGTGCTCGGCATGTTCCCGGAAGGGCACCGCAACCGGGCAAAAAAAGGATTGATGCATTTCCATTCCGGCGCGTTGCGGTTTGCCGCCCAGACCGGCGCTCTTGTTCTGCCGGTGGCCATTGTGCGCGGCAAGGGTTTCTGGCCGTTCCAGAAGATACGGGTGGTGTTCGGGAGATCCGTGCCGGTGGAAGTGCTCGGATGGGCGAAGGACCGTCCGGACAGCGCCCGCGCTGCCGCGGATAACCTGCAGAATGAGATCCTGCGCATGCTGGAGGAAAAACAGACATGAAGGTCGTTTTGGCAAAATCGGCGGGCTTCTGCTTCGGGGTGCGCCGCGCGGTGGAGATGGTGGAGCAGCTGCTGGATGAGGGCCGCACGGTCTGCACGCTGGGGCCGCTCATCCATAACCCGTGGTTTGTGCAGTCGCTGGAGGCGCGCGGCGCACGGGTGGTGCAGTCGCCCGCGGAAGTACCGCCCGGATCGGTGCTGGTCATCCGCAGCCACGGCGTACCGCGTTCGGTTTATACCGAAGCGGCGGCGCTGGGGCTGGAGGTGGTGGACGCCACCTGCCCGTATGTGGCCAAGATCCACCGGCTGGTGGAGGAAGCCTCTGAAAAAGGCGCCGTGGCGCTTATTGCGGGCGACCCCGAGCATCCCGAAGTCATCGGCATCCGCGGGCATTGCGGCAAAGCGTTTGTTTTCCAGGACTTACAGGAACTTGAAAATATCACCGAAAAGAATCCGTATCTGCGGGATACACCCGTCGTGGCGGTGGCACAGACCACGTTTCATGCCAAAGAATGGTTAAACTGCCGCGAATTTATGAAAAGGGTATATACAAATCCGATTATTTTTGATACAATATGTAGTGCAACATCAATAAGGCGGCGAGAGGCGGAAAAACTTGCTTCACAGGCGGATGCCATGGTCATCGTCGGTGGGCGCAAAAGTTCCAACACTGCAAAATTACACGCACTTTGCGCGGCGCACTGTCCGTCTTTTCTGATAGAGGGCGCCACAGAGTTGCCGCGTGAGGCTTTGGCCCATGCCGGCTGCGTTGGTGTTACGGCAGGAGCTTCGACTCCGGCCTGCATAATAAAGGAGGTTCTAAACGCTATGACAGGACTCGAGAATACAGACAATATTGACAGCAACGAAAATGAGAGCAATGCGGAGCCGGAGGATATTGATTTCGCTGCAGCTCTTGAACAATCTTTCAAGACACTGAATGTTGACGAAAGGGTGCGCGGCGTGGTCGTGGGTCTTTCGCCGAACGAAGTGCAGGTGGATCTTGGAACCAAGCACGCCGGTTATGTTCCGCTGTCGGAGCTGACGGATGATTCCACCGTCAAGCCCGAGGACATCGTGAAGGTCGGCGATGAAATAGAACTCGTGGTGTTGCGCGTGAACGATCAGGACGGCACGGTGATGCTCTCGAAACGGCGCATCGACGCTCTCAAGAGCTGGGATGAGATCGTGGCCGCCTCGGAAGAGGACAAAATCGTGGAAGGCACCGTCATTGAGGTCATCAAGGGCGGCCTGCTTGCCACCGTCAACGGCGTGAAGGTGTTCATCCCGGCTTCGCAGTCCGGCATTCCCCGCAGCGGTGATTTGAGCACGCTGCTCCACCAGCCTGTGCGCATGAAGATCATTGAGATCAACACGGGCCGCAAACGCGCGGTGGGTTCCATCCGCGCCGTCCTCAAGGACGAGCGCAAGGAGCTGGCGGAAAAATTCTGGGAAGAAGCCGAGATCGGCAAGCAGTATACCGGCAAGGTGAAGTCCCTTACGTCCTACGGCGCGTTTGTCGATCTGGGCGGTGTGGACGGCATGATCCATGTGTCCGAACTGTCCTGGTCGCGCATCCGGCATCCGTCCGAAGTGGTCAATGTGGGCGACACCGTCAATGTGACCATCAAAGACCTCAACCCGGAAACCAAAAAGGTTTCGCTTTCCTATGTGGATAAGGGCGAGAACCCGTGGGACGTGTTCATTCGTGAATATCAGGTGGGCGATATCGTGGATGCCAAGATCGTCAATTTTATGACGTTCGGCGCATTCGCGCAGATTATCCCGGGTGTGGACGGCCTGATTCATATTTCCCAGATTGCCGATCATCATGTGGCCAAGCCGCAGGATGAACTGGAACTGGGCCAGGAAGTCCGCGTCAAGATCATCGAGATCGAAGAAGACCGCAAACGCATCAGCCTCTCCATTCGGGAAGCGGTGGCCGAAGAAGGCACCGACAGCGAGGATGCGGCGGAAGATTTCGACGAGAACGAGTGATTTGCATGCCTGTGCGGAACGCCTGGAATAACACGGCGGATTCCGTTTGCACAATCTGACTTTTGGTACGCATACCGGTTTCCGGTGTGCGTATTTTTATATGGTTTGCCGGAGGATAACCGGCAGACTACAAAATTGCGGGGGTGACAGCATGCTACGCTTGGTTCTGGGGCGCGCGGGCAGCGGCAAGACATGGTTCGCACTGGAAAAGGCGGCGCAGGCCGTGGCGGAAGGACAGGATGCAGTGCTGGTGGTGCCGGAGCAGTTCACGTTCGAGATGGAACGCGCGCTGCTCCAGACGGTCGGCCCTGCCGCCTGCCTGCATGTGGAAGTGCTTAGTTTTTCCCGCATGGCACAGCGCGTGTTCGGGTTGTGCGGCGGCGCCGCGGGGCGTGCGATTGACGGCTGCGGGCGCGTGCTGGTGATGAGCATGGCCGCCAAACAGGTCGCCGACCTGCTGCAGGTCTATCACCGGCAGGCAGACAGCCCCGCGTTTGCAAAAGCGATGGTGGAAGCGGTGGCCGAACTCAAGTACTGCGGTGTGGCCCCTGATATGCTTGCCGCGGCCGGCGGTCAGATGGATGACGACGCGCTGGCGGGCAAGTTGGCGGATCTTTCGCTGCTCCTGCAAACCTATGACGCGCTGTGTTCCCGCCTGTTTTCGGACGATCTGGACGGTATCGCCCGCTTGGCCGAAAAACTGGAGGATTGCCTGTTTTTTGAGGGTAAAACGGTCGTCATCGACGCGTTCAAAGGGTTCACCGCTCCCCAGAAACGGGTGCTCGGGCATATTCTCCGGCAAAGCGACGACGTATATGTCACCCTCTGCGCCGACCGGCTGGAGGACGCGGAGCAGGGCCTGGGGCTGTTTTCGCCCGTGCAGAAAACAGCGGGAGAACTGCTTCATTTGGCACGGAAGCTGGAGGTGGCGGTCGCCAAGCCGGTGCTGCTTGGCCCCCCGCGCCGCTTTGCCGCGCCGGAGATTGCCGCGCTGGAAGAGCGCGTTTTCCGGCCGGAGGCAGCACCGTTTAACGGAGAAGCATCCGCTTTGCGGATTGTTTCGGCGGGAAACCTGTATGAGGAAGTGCAGTTTGTGGCGAGGGAGATCGCCCGGCTGGTGCAGACTGGGGAGGCGCGCTACGATGAGATGGTGGTCATCTCGCGCGGGCTGCCGCTTTACAACGGCATTCTGGACCCCGTGTGTAACAAATACGGCATTCCCCTGTTTCTTGATGCTAGGCGCGATGTATCCGCCCATCCGCTGATGGCGTTCGTTTCCGGCGCGCTGGAGCTTCTCGCGGGCAATTTCCGGCAGGAAGCGGTACTTCGCTATCTCAAGACCGGGTTGGCAGGCCTTTCCACGGTCGAAATCGCGCAGTTGGAAAATTATCTCTATACATGGAACCTGCAGGGGCGTACGGCCTGGCAGACCGAATGGACAGACCATCCGGATGGATTCGGCAGCACCGCGCAACCGGACGACGCACGTCTGAGAACGCTGAACGCACTGCGTCTGCGGGTGATGGAGCCGGTGGAAACGCTGGCGGCAGCACTGGAACAGGCGGACGGCGCCGGGCAGGCGCAGGCGCTGTATGCGTTTTTGACCGGGATGCAGGTTGAGCGGCAGATGGCGGAAGCCTGCGCGCGCTTTGCCCAAAACGGCGAGCAGGAACTGGAAGATGAATACCGGCAGGTGTGGGACAAGCTGATTGGCATGCTGGAACAGATGGCCGCCGTGCTTGGCGAACGGGCTGTCACGGTGCCGGAGCTTTTGCGCATGTTGCGGCTGGCCATCGGGGCTACCGAACTGGCGCATATCCCACCCACGCTCGACCAGGTCACGGCGGGCGACGCGGAGCGTATCCGCGCCGGGGACGCCGCCTATGTGTTCGTCATCGGCCTGGCGGACGGTGTGTTTCCCAAAACGGGTAGCGGCGGCATCCTCACCGACAGCGAACGCGAACAACTCATCCGGCTGGGATTGGAACTTTCCCCGCCTGCCGAGGAACGGCTGGTGGAGGAACGCTTCATTGCCTACCAGGCGTTTGCCTGCGCCTCCCGCGCGCTCTATCTCTGCTGTCCGCGCAGCGACACCAAAGGGAAAGTCATCCAATCCTCGCCGTATCTGGCGCAGGTGCAGGCGTTGTTTCCACATGCGATGCGGTGCGACGCGTCCTGCGGCCCGCTGGACGCTATATGGAGCGGGCAGTCGGCCTTTGAGCAGCTGGCATCCCGTTTTCGGGAGCGGGACGGCTTTTCCGCCGCACTGCGCGCCTGCTTTGAGAGCCGCCCGGAGGACGCGATCCGCCTGCGCGCGCTGGAGCGTGCTGCGGAAAAACGTCCTGCCCGCCTGACCGACCATGCCGCCGCCCGGGCGCTTTTCGGGGAGCGGATGCACATCAGCCCCAGCCGGCTGGAGGCCTATGGGCAATGCCGGTTTTTGTATTTCTGCCGGTATGGGATGAAGGCCCTGCCGCGTCGGCGGGCGGAACTGGCCGCTCCGGAAGTGGGCACGCTCGTGCATTTTGTTTTGGAGCATCTGCTGCAGGCGCACCCGGGCGGGCAACTGGCGGAGCTCTCACGCGCGCAGTTGGAGGAGGAAACCGGCCTCCTGCTCACGGATTTTGCGGACGGCTATCTCGGTGGGTTGGAAAATAAACCTGAGCGCTTCAAGCACCTGTTCTTGCGCCTGCGGGAAACAGTGCTCCGGCTGATTGACCGTTTGGCCGCCGAATTTTCGCAGAGCCGTTTTGTGCCGGTGGATTTCGAATTGCCCATCGGCATAGACGGGGAAGTGCCGCCCACGGTTCTGCCGCTTCAGGACGGCGGCGCCATCGCGGTGGAGGGCAAGGTGGACCGTGTGGATATCTTGAAAAACGGCGACAGGGCCTATCTGCGTGTGGTGGATTACAAGACAGGCTCGAAAAGCTTTCAGTTCGCGGACGTGCTGTACGGCCTGAACCTGCAGATGTTCATCTATCTGTTCACGCTGTGCGATCAGGCGGCGGAGCGCTACGGCGTGCGGGAACTGCTGCCCGCCGGGGTGCTGTATTTCCCCGCCAGGCAGCCGGACGTGGAAACCCCGCATGGGGCCGCGCCCGAGGAAGTTGTCAAAGCGGCCGACGGCAAACTGAAAATGAGCGGCATGGTGGCGGATGACCCGAATATCATCCGCAGTATGGAGCGCGAGGCAAAGGGCCTGTTCATTCCCGCGCAGCTCAAAGGCGGCGGCGAGCCGGATGCGCGCTCCACAGTTGCGTCGCTGGCGCAGTTCGGGGCGCTCAAGCGGCATGTGGACAGGCTGCTGCGTCAAATGGCCGCCACTCTGCGCGCGGGGGACATTGCCGCCGTGCCGGTGGCGGGGCTGGGGTATCAGCCGTGTAGCTACTGCGATTACGCGGGTGTCTGCGGCTTTGAAAAAGGTGACCCGCAGCACTGGCTGAACCGGATGGGCAAAGCGGAAATCTGGCAGGCAATCGGGGAGGGGGAGAACGATGGCGGACCGGCAATGGACGGCGGAGCAGAAACAGGCGATTGAGGCCAGAGGCGGCACGCTGCTGGTCTCGGCGGCTGCGGGCAGCGGCAAGACGGCGGTGCTGGTGGAGCGAGTGGTCGGACGCATGACCGACCCGAACCATCCCTGCGATGCCGACCGTCTGCTGGTGGTTACATTTACCAACGCGGCGGCGGCGGAGATGCGGGCGCGGCTGGCCGCAAGGCTGCACACGCTGGCCGTGGAGCACCCGGAGGACGCCAACCTGCGCCGCCAGCAGATTTTGCTCCAGCACGCGCACATCAGCACCATCCACGCGTTCTGTCTCGAACTGCTGCGTGCACATTTTGAAAAACTGGACATTCCGCCTGATTTCCGTATCGCGGACGAAAACGAGGCGCGCGTGCTGCTGGGCGACACGCTGGACGAACTGTTGGAAGAGTCGTATGCGGGCGGCGCGGCGGGCGGCGCGTTTTTGCACCTGAGTGAAATGCTCGGTGCGGGGCGGGACGATACGAGCCTGACGGATACCATCCTGCGCCTGTTCGATTTTCTCCGCTCTTTGCCCGACCCGGATGCCTGGCTGGACGAAAAACTCGCTCTCTACCGCACCGATATCCCGCTGGGGGATACGCTTTGGGGGCAGGCGGCGCTGCGCTTTGCTTCCGCCGCGCTGGGAAATGCCGCCGGGGCTCTGCGCGCCGCGCTGGAAACCATGCGGGGCGTCGACACGCTGGAGAAAGCGTACGGCGGCGCGTTTGCCTCGCTGCTTGCTCAGGTGGAGCGGGCATGCTCCCTTGCAAACGCAAAAGACTGGGACGGCGTGACTGTGGCCGTGCAGGGGATGGTCTACGACCGGCTGGGCGCGGCGCGCAAGATGGACGACCCGGCGCTGCGAGACCGCTTGAAAGGCGTGCGCGATACGGTGAAAGAGCAGATGGACAAGCTCTGCGCGGGCGTGCTCTGCTGCACCGAGGCCGAATACCGCGTGGACGTGGAGCGGCTGCGCCCGCTGGCGGAGAGCCTATTCGGGGTCGTCAAGGAACTGGATAGCCGGTTCTATGCCAAAAAGGCGGAAAAAGGCATTCTCGATTTCGGCGATCTGGAACGGCTGGCATTGCGCCTGCTGCGCGGGAAAGACGGCTCGCCCACGCCCGCCGCGTACGCGGTGGCTGCGCAGTTCGAGGAAGTGCTGGTGGACGAGTATCAGGATGTCAACCCCGCGCAGGATGCCATCTTCCGCGCGGTGTCCCGCGAAGAACAGAACCTGTTCATGGTGGGCGATGTCAAGCAGAGCATCTATCGCTTCCGCAAGGCCACGCCCGAGCTGTTTATTGAAAAAAAAGAGACCTTTTCCCCGTATGACGGGCATACATACCCCGCGCGCATTGTGCTCGGGCGCAATTTCCGCAGTCGTGCGGGTGTGGCGGAAGCGGTGAATTTCGTGTTCGGGCAGTTGATGTCCCGGGAACTGGGCGGCATCGACTATGGTGAGGAGGAACGGATGACCCCCGCCGCCGTCTACTTCGACCGGCCGGGGAACGAGGCGGATTTCGCGCTGCACCTGGTTGAAACGGCCGCATATGACGAGAACGACGACAACGCCATGCTGGAAGCGCGCTATGTGGCGCGGACGGTCGCGCGGATGCTGCGGGAGGGCTATACCGTGCAGGGCGCGGGCGGCCCTCGTTCGGTTGTCTGCAAGGATTTCTGTATCCTGCTGCGCGGCGCGAACCGGCTGGCGCAGACTTACGTGGACGCGCTCAAAGAAGAAGGCTTGCCCGCTTACGCGGACATCGCGGGCGGCTATCTCGGCTCGTATGAGGTGGCGGTGATGCTCGCACTGCTGCGTGTGCTGGACAACCCTTTGCAGGACATCCCGCTGCTGTCGGTGATGCTCTCGCCGGTGTTCGGCTTTTCGCCGGACGATCTGGCCGGTTTGCGTCTGGAACATCCGAAAGGGCATCTGTATCTCGCGGTGCTTGCGCGGGCGAAGGCGGAGGGGGGGCATTTTGCGGCTTTTGTCGAGATGCTGGATGATTTGCGCCGTTTGGCGGCGGTGCTGCCGTCCGACCGACTGATTCTGCGCGTCTATGAGAGCACGGCGTTTCTCGATATCTGCACCGCCATGCCGGGTGGGGCGGGCAGACGGGCCAACCTGCGCCTGCTGCTCGATTATGCGCGCAGTTATGAGGCGGCTGGGTTCCGCGGGCTGGCGGGATTTGTGCGTTTCGTGGACCGGGTGGCGGAAGACGCCGACCTGCCGCCCGCTTCCACCGTGTCCGAGGACGCGGACGTGGTGCGGGTGATGAGCATCCACAAATCCAAAGGACTGGAGTTTCCGGTCTGCATCGTGGCGGGTTTAGGGCGGCGCTTTAACCGGGAAGACAGTCGGCGCGGCACGCTGTTCCACCCCGAATATGGGTTTGGCAGTTATCTGCGCGACCCCGCGCTTTCCTGCCATGTCACCACGCTGCCGCGTGAGGTGGTGCGCATTGAGACCGAACGCGGCTCGATGGCGGAGGAGATGCGCGTGCTCTATGTCGCTATGACGCGGGCAAAGGAAAAGCTGATCTGCGTGGCCGCGGTGCCCACGGCGGAAAAGGCCGTCGCATCCGCCGCCGCGCTGCTTCGCCCGGACGGCGCGGGCATCGTGCCGTTTGCCGCCATGCAGGCGCCGAATTTCATGGCGTGGCTGCTGGCCTGCGTGCTGCGCCATCCTTCCTGCGGCTGTTTGCGGGCGCTTGCCGGGCTGGAGGAACTGTCAATTCTCTCCACGGCACACAGCATGGAGCCGGTCATCGCTCAGGCGGAGGGGGCTTGCAAAACAGCACCGGACGTGGAGCAGGAGACGCCGCAGCCCGTGGATGAAGAACTGCTGGCGGAGATCCGGCGGCGCATCGCGTTTGTTTACCCGCATGAGCCGCTGACCCGCCTGCCGTCCAAGCTGGCGGTGTCCGAGATCGCGGAAGAACGTCTGCACCGTGATTTTGGCGTGCGCCGTCCGTCGTTTGTGCAGGCGGGGCTGTCGGCCGCGCAGAAAGGCACCGCCCTGCACACGTTCATGCAGTTGGCCGATCTGGCAAACCTCCACTCGACAGAGGATGTTGCGGCAGAGGCGCGGCGGCTGGTGAAGAGTGCGCACCTGCTGCCGGAGGAGGGCAAAGCGGTGGATGCCGCGCAGGTTCTGGCGTTTCTGGAGACGCCGCTGTTCGCACGGCTGCGGCGGGCGGAACGCATATGGAAAGAGCTGCGCTTCAACCTGACGGTTTCCCCGGATGAGCTTTCCGGAATGGGAATGGACGTGCCCGCTCCCACGAACACGGCGCTGGATGTACGCGCGCAGATCGTGCTACAGGGTATGGCGGACGTGGTCTGGGTCGAGGACGGACGGTATTTTATCCTTGATTACAAGACCGACCATGCGGGCGCGGACGAGCTGCGCGCGCGTTATGCCGGGCAACTTGCACTCTATGCGCGCGCGGTGGGGCAGATCTTCCGCACACCGGTGGCCGCTTGCTATCTTTACGGCTTTGCGCAGGGCGCGCTGGTCGAACTGTGAGATACAGCATACAACACAGGAAAGGAATATTCTATTGAACGACCGCAGAAAATCTCTGTTTGTTCCCGAGAAGATTGACGCGCTTCGTCCGTTTTCCGCGCCGCTGCTCGCATGGTACGGCGCCAACGCCCGTAGGCTGCCGTGGAGGGTTTTGCCCACACCGTACCGCGTATGGGTATCCGAGATCATGCTCCAGCAGACGCGGGTGGAAGCGGTCGTCCCATATTATGAGCGGTTCCTCGCGGCGCTGCCCGATCTGCCCGCTCTGGCCCGCGCGCCGGAAGACCGCCTGCTGAAGCTTTGGGAAGGGCTTGGGTACTATTCGCGCGTGCGCAATATGCAGAAGGCCGCGCAGGCCGTGGTACTGGCGGGCGGCACAAATCTGCCCGGCTCCTATGAAGCGCTGCGCGCGCTGCCCGGCATTGGACCGTATACGGCGGGGGCGGTCGCGTCCATCGCGTTTGGTATCCCGGTACCGGCGGTGGACGGCAATGTACTGCGTGTGCTGGCGCGTTTGCTGGCCTGTAGGGAGGACATCGCTCTGCCGCAGGTGAAGCGTGCGTTCGAGCAGGCGGCCGCCGCGCTGTTGCTTCGGGAGTGTCCGGGGGATTTCAACCAGGCCATGATGGAACTGGGGGCCACCGTCTGCCTGCCCAACGCCGCGCCGCGCTGCGCGGATTGCCCGGTGCGGGCGTTCTGTGCCGCCGCGCGGGCGGGCAACGCGCCGGATTACCCGTATAAATCACCGAAAAAACCGCGCGTCGTGGAAGAACGCACGGTTTTTGTGGTGGTGGCGGAGCACACCGTGCTGCTGCGCCGCCGCGCGGGCAAGGGGCTGCTGGCGGGCATGTGGGAACTGCCCAATCTGGCCGGCTGGCTGAGCGCGGAAGAAACCGGCGCGGTGCTGGCAGGCTGGGGCATGCCCGAAGCGGAGACCCGTGCGCTAGGCGACGGAAAGCATATTTTTTCACATATTGAATGGCGGATGAAGGGCTTGCTGGCGCTTCCGCACGCCTGCCCGCCGGTGGAGGACGGCGTCTGGGCGAACGCCGCCGACCTGGCGGAGCGCTATGCGCTGCCCAGCGCGTTTCGACCGTACGCGCGCCTGCTGCTGGAGCTGCTCGCGCGGGACGGAATGTAGCATAAGAACCGCCGTCTTTTCGTGTATGCGTCCGGGGCGGACATCTCCGATGGTGCGGCGTCCGTGCGCCGTACGGTGAAGCGAGGACGGCGGGAGTAATCAAGCGGGGCTGGCAGAATCTTTCTTTTCATTGCTTCAAAAATGTGGTAGTATGATAGACATATGAGGACTGATTTAGGTATTGGGTGCAGAAATTATAAAAAAGAAGTGGTTGAAATGAAGACAAAACTCTCCGCATTTAAAACAGGCGCGGTGCTGCTGGCTGTTCAGGTTATCGCGTTTGCTGTTTTTACCGTTCTTGTTTTTTATCATAAAGCAGGAGGAAACGCTTTGTTCGCCACAGGGGCCGTGCTGGCGGTTCTTTCCGCGGCCGCTGTGATATTGGTCCAGCAGTTCACGGTGGTTGCCCGGGTGAAAAAAGTTACGAACCAGCTTGCCGATATCCTGCGCGGCCGGCTGGACGGGCGGCTCCGCAGCCGTTCCGGCGACGCGGTCGGTCTTTTGTCCGCGCAGGCGGATGCGCTGGCCGACGCGCTGCAGACGCAGGTGCTCGACCCGTTGGCCGGGCTTGCGGCGGGGAATCTGCATGCGCAGGCAGGCGATTCTCATCCGCTGGGGCAGGCGGTGTCGCGCCTGCAGGCCGTGGTGAGCAGCATTTTAAAGGATACCGAGCGGCTGCTGGAGGCAGTGAACGCGGGCGATCTGACACAGCGGATCGACGAGGGGAAATATCGTGGGGAATGGCGGAAATATGCGGCGGAATTCAACCAGCTGATGGAAACCGTTGCCGCCCCGGTCTCGGAGATCAACAAGGTCCTGCAGAACATGTCGGTGGATGATTTCTCTCTGAAAATGGAGGGAGATTATCCGGGCGTTTTCAAGAATATGTCCGGGGCGATCAATATCCTGCGCATGCGTCTGATCGGCATCCAGAACTTGATGGAAAAGATCGCAAACGGCGACGTGCAGAAGCTTTCCATGAGCGCCAACATCCGCGCCCGATCGGAGAACGACCGGCTGATGCCCGCGCTGGCGGCCATGATGGGCACGGTGAATGCGCTGGTGGCGGAAGTGGTACGGCTCACTGAGGAAAGCGTGAAGGGCAACATCCTGCATGTGCGCGGTGACGCGAGTCGGTTCCGGGGCGGCTACCGGGAGATCATCGACGGGATCAACGGCACGCTGGATGCGATTTCCGCACCGGTTTTGGAGGCCATAAATGTGCTGACGGCCATCAAGTCCAACGACTATACCGCTGCGTTGTCGCGGAGTTTCCGGGGAGATTTTGCCGAACTGGAGGACGGCATCGCCAGTGTGCAGCGGCAGGGCCTGTATATCCAGGACATCGTGGAGCAGGTGGCATCCGGCGATGTGCGTGAACTCGCGGTGCTGAAAGAACAGGGGCAGCGCAGCGAAAACGACCGGCTGACCCCGGCGTTCATTACCATGATGGAAACGCTCCATACGCTCATCGGCGAATTGTCGTCCATCACGCATGCGGCGGTGCTGGGCGACCTGAGCGTCCGCGGGGATGTGTCCGGGTTCCAGGGAAAATATGCGGAAATCGTGGACGGCCTCAATCAGCTGCTTGAGGCGATGGAGCGCCCGACCCAGGCGGTCACCGAGGCGATGGCGCACATCGCCGCCTGCGAGTTTGACACACATGTGGAGGGCGAATTCAGCGGCGTGTTCAAAGTGCAGGTGGATGCGGTGAATCAGACTGCGGCGGAGCTTGGCGGGATCGTCCGCCGGGTTTCCGACAGTCTGGACAGGATGGCGCAGGGCGATTTCAGCGAGCCCGCTTTGCCGGAATTCCGCGGGGGATTTTCGCACATTTCCGCTTCTCTGAATACGATCCTGGAGTCTCTCAACCAGTTGTTCGGCGGTATCCTGGCGACAGCCGAACAGGTGGCGGCCGGCGCGGCGGAAGTTTCGCAGGGCAGCCAGAGCTTGTCGCAGGGAGCGACGGAGCAGGCCGGCGCGGTGGAGGAACTGACCGCCACCATCGCGGAGATTGCCGGGCAGACCAGAAGCAACGCGGAAAACGCCAACAAAACCAACGACCTGGTGGGTGCCGTCAAAACCAGCGCAGGAAAGGGCGGCAAGCAGATGGATAACATGCTCCGCTCCATGGATGAGATCAGCGAATCCTCCCGGAACATCTCCAAGATCATCAAGGTGATCGACGACATTGCGTTCCAGACCAATATCCTTGCCCTAAACGCGGCGGTGGAGGCCGCGCGTGCGGGCCAGTACGGCAAAGGATTCGCCGTGGTGGCCGAAGAAGTGCGTAACCTCGCGGCCCGGAGCGCCAATGCCGCCAAAGAGACCACCTCGCTGATTGAAAACACCGTCGAAAAAGTAGCGGTGGGCACCGGAACCGCCCATGAAACGGCGAAGGAATTCACGGTGATTTCAGACGGCGTGGAGAAAATGGCCACGCTCATGCAAGAAATCGCCACCTCTTCCAACGAGCAGGCATCCGGCATCGCACAGGTGGATACGGGGGTGGAGCAGGTGTCCATGGTGGTGCAGACCAACTCGGCTACGTCGGAAGAAAGCGCGGCGGCCAGTGAAGAACTTTCCGGGCAGGCCGAGGAACTGCGCAATCAGCTCTCGCGGTTTACACTGCGGTAAGGTTCCGCGGCTTATCAAAAAAACGGGGCGGCTATGCCGCTGAGAGGGAATATGAGACCATTTCAATTTCCAAAAGACTTTTTGTTTGGCAGCGCGACGGCCGGCGTGCAGGTAGAAGGCGGCGACCGGAACAACAACTGGTATGTCTGGGCACAGCAGGGGCACATCAAGGATGGCAGCGACATCCTGCGCGCGGGCGACCATTGGAACCGCTACAGGGAGGATATCGCGCTTCTGTCCCAGATGCACCATAAGGTTTACCGCATGGGCATCGAGTGGAGCCGCATCGAGCCGGAAAAGGGCCGGTTTGACGAGCAGGCGGTCGCCCACTACCGGGATGTGCTTTCCCGGCTCATCCAGAATCACATATGTCCACTGGTGACACTGCACCATTTTACGTATCCGATCTGGCTCGATAAAGAGGGTGGGTTCGCGTCCAAACAGATCGTTTCCCATTTCAAACGGTATACGGCCTTTGTGGTGGAGCGTCTGGGCGATCTCGTCAGCGAATATATCACCATCAACGAGCCCAATGTGTTTCTGCTCAACAGCTATGTGGCCGGCATGTGGCCGCCCGGCAAAAAGGATATTCCTTTGGCATATCAGATCTTTGTGAATATGTCGCTCTGCCATTTTGCGGCGTATGAACTCATCCATAAGATCCGGCGGCAGCGCGGGTTTCCCGGTAAAACGATGGTGGGCGTCGCCAACCACCTGCGGGTGTTCGATCCCCTGCGCAAAGGGCGCACACCGGACAGTTTTATCGCGGAGAAAGAACAGTTTTTCTTTCAGGACGCGTTCGCGGATTATATGACGACGGGTACGCTGCCGTTCCCTGCGCGCCTGTTCGTCCCGCAGGGGCACGAGGGGCATTATGCTGATTTTATCGGCATCAACTATTATTCCCGCAACATCGTCAACGCGGTGGATCTCAAGACTTTCGTGCAGCCCGATCGCCCCGTGAACGACCTGGGGTGGGAAATTTATCCGGACGGCCTGCGCATCCTGTGTGAAACGTTCTATGAGCGCTATCATCTGCCCATCTGGATCACGGAGAACGGCGTCTGCGACAACAATGACGTACTGCGTGTGCGGTTTATTGCCGAGCATCTGCGCGCAGTGAAAAAAGCCATCGACAAGGGAGTCCCGGTCGAACGCTATTACCACTGGTCGCTCATGGACAATTTCGAGTGGCTGGAAGGGGAATCGGCGCGGTTCGGGCTGGTGTATGTGGATTATGAGACCCAGCGCAGGATCATCAAAAAAAGCGGCCGGTTCTACGCGAGGATCTGCGAGGACGGCGGCTGTACGGAGGAACTCATCCGCGAATACAATCTTGCATAAACAGGCCGGCGGCCCGGGAGAATATCCCGGGCCGCACGGTTTATCGGGCCGACGTGTCGGCCTCTTTTTCCTGCCGTTGTTTTTTCGCCCAACTGCGAAAGCGGGCTGCGTTCACCAGGTCGTAAATGCCGTAGATGAACGGGAACACGCGGTTGATGGTAAAATAGCTGACCATGTGGATAAGGGAGGGGAAGACCACCGGGCTGTCGGTGTGCAGGCCGGCCATGATGCATGCGGCCACCCAGGACGGCGACTGCACCGGGAACGGCACTGGCGCCCGGTCGCCCGCTTTTTTAAAGAATTTGGTAGCGGTCGCCACGGGGAAGATAAGAGTGAGCGTGCCCTTGTCGTTTTTTTCAAAATAATAGGTGTGCGCAAAGTGCTCAATAGCGGCTTTGGTGGAGCAGTACAGCGCATAGCCCGGCAGCGGGATGCGGCTGATCGCCGAGCAGGTCATGATGACGTTGTAGCGGCGTCCGCGGTTGAGTTCCTTCATCTTTTCAAAGGAATAAATGGGCGAAAACACATTGGTTCGGAAGATGGATTCGATGTGGTCCCAGTCGGCGTGGTTGAGTTCCTCGCAATAGGCAAAGCCCGCATTGGCGATGAACAGGTCCACCCGCCCGAATTTTTTGACTGCGAAATCAAAAAGGCCGTCCACCTCCTCCTGTTTGGAAACATCGCAGGCGTAAGGGATGACCCGCGCCCCCTGGTTGGGGATAGAGCCGATGCGGCGGCTTACCGCGATGATGTCCGCGTCGTATCGCTGGAGCCGTTCCAACAGTTCCCGCCCGATGCCGGAGGACGCGCCCGTGAGGATGATGACTTTTCCGTTTGGATTCATATTGCTCACTTCCCGGATATTCGGCCTTGTTTGCACATCAACCGACAAGGCCCAGTTGGTTGCGGTAAAACTTCCGCTTGTTCCGCTGTTTCTATTGTACCTCGAATCGGGTGTTTTGTGCACGTTTTTCTGCAAAAATGCAGAAGAAGATTCCGTTTTGTTCGTGTATGATCGGAATATGGGGATATGGCAAGGCCGGGGCGTCCGGCATGATGTTGCCGAATGCCCCGGCCCGTGCCGGTGTGAAAAAGAGGGTCAGTTGCTGCTGCTCATTTGTTTCTGGCGGTACAGCAGGAGCGAGATAAGCAGCAATGCCGCCGCAAATCCAAGCTCGATGCCAATGTCCTGCAGAATCGGCGTAATGGAAGAAATCGTGTAGGAGGAGAGGCTGTTGATGGTATTGATAGCGTGCACATACCAATAGGCGGGCAGGAAACGCGAAAGGTTTACCACGCTGCTGCTCAGCAGCTCTTGTGGAACGAACACACCGCACAGGAAACTCATGCCCAGCGAGATGACGTTGGAAGCCGCACTGGCGGCCTGGTCGTTTTTGACCACGGTGCTGACCAGGAACCCGATGCCCAGGCCCACCAGCATGCCCGCGAACGCGTTGGTCAGGTAGAGGATAGCCGTGCTCGGGTTGAGGGATTGCTGGCCCTCCACCAGCCCGAGACTGCACAGCACCGCCCAGAGTACCACACCGAATGTCAGGATAGCCAGCATTTGCTGCAGACTGCTGGAGACGGCCGGAATCGGGGCGCATAGGTTGCGCCGCCGCAGATCCAACTGCTGGAACGTAAACAGGACGGAGGAGGTGGAAAGAATCAGTATGGCGATGATTACGTAGATCAGATATCTGAAATAGTAGGAGGCGGTGCTGGTCTGGCTCTTTTGCCCGAAGGTACGCATGCTGACGGTTGACTGGTTCTTGAGCGCGGCGCTCACCCGCGCGGTGATCTGCGATTCCGGGAGGCCCGGCAGGCTTTTTGCGTACAGGTTTGCAAGGTTGAGATAACGGTTGACGAGATAATCCGTATAGATACTGCTGGTGCTGTCCGCCCGGGACGAACGGCTGATTGTCGCCGTGCCGCTCGTCAGGTCTTTGGAAAAACCGACCGGAATGCGCAGGATGCTGTCTGCCTGGTAGAAGAACAGGGCGTCCTGCAGCGCGCGCCTGTTGTCCTGCACGGAAACCAGCACGGCGTTTTGGGAAAGATACTGTTTCAGTCCGTCGGAGATGGCGGAGCTGCCGTCTTCATTGAAGATGACGACATTGCTTTTGGTCGCGGTGAAATTCATTATCCCGCTGTCCAGGTTGAGCTTGCTGAGCATCAGAGCCACAGAGAGGAAGATGACCAGATAGATCAGAAACGCGACCCTACGTTTTTGTATCACCCGAAGACAGGTTTTATAGACTCTCATATTTCTGCCTCCTCAGTGCAAAGTAGGTGACGGCAAAGAAGATGCCGGAAATCAGGAACAACAGGCCGACGTTCAGCAGATATTGGCCGGGCGTGTCGTAATAATAGAGGGAATAGAACGCATTGGCGGTCAGAGCGGCGGGATTGATGCGGTTTACGATCGGCGCGCTGGTCTCCACGATATAGATCATCTTGTTGTACATCAGGCCGGAAAGGAACGACAGGAACATGGACAGCGCGAGCAGAATGGCAATTTTCACGCCTTCCGCCGCTTTCAGGACGGCACCGATCATGGCACCAAACAGCACGCCCGCGCAGGAACCTGCGAAACACGCCAGCAGAACATATCCGGTCTGTGAGCCGAACTGCACGTTCAGTGCATACCGCATGTAGGCGACCAGCAGGAAGACGCCTGCCGTCTGGACGGTGAGCGCAGAGCAGAGCGAGGCGAAAAACACACGGGTCTTGTGCACCGGCGCCATGTTGATACGCGCACCCTGCATCGTCTGGTTGGCCTGCACGGCGTTGATCTCCCGGATGCCCCAGAAAGAGCCGTACATACAGGCCATGGCGATCAGCGCATAGAAATAGGTGAGGGTGGGGTTCGGTGATGTTTTCGACAGCGGGACCGAGCGGATAAAGTCCTGGGTTTTGACCTGCATGGCCGTGCGCAGGGCGGCCGGGTCCTGCGCGGCGATGTCTTTATATGCCGCGGTATATTGCAGGTATTCGTCCACAAACGATTTGAGGACGGTCTGGTAGACGCCGGACGCGTTGCTGGGGTCGGCCTGCTTGACGATGACCTGCAGATCGTCTGCTGCACTGCCGGGCAGGATGTAACCGACGATTTTACTGTTTTTCAGCGCGTCGTCGGCTTGTTTCTGCGACAAAAGCTGTACCTTGAACAGGGCCTTGGTTCCGTCGGCCTGTGTGCTCTGCACGCTCTGGATTGCCTGCTGGAACGCGGTGTCCTGCTGATACGCGCTGTTGTTGACCACCGCGATGGGAATCTCATTAAAAAGATCGTCCTTGCCGATGTTGGAAAACGCCATCGAGAAAAAGGTGGCCAGCACCAGCGGGAAGACGATCGACCAGAACAGGGTCATCCGGTCGCGCAGGTGGCATTTCAGCCGATGGGTATAGATATGTGTAAACATGCTCGTCACCCCCTCAGTCGCGCAGCTGCTTGCCGGTAATCTCAAGGAACACGTCGTTGAGCGTGGGCAATTCGCAGTAGATGCGGCCGTAAGCGATGTCGTGCGCCTTGAGATACTCGAGCACCTCGGTGAGGTTGCTGCGCCCCTGCGCGGATTTCACCGTGAGCGCCCCGTTTTCATAAGACACATCGGTCACGCGCGGTAACGCGCGCAGGCCGTCCTCATCCAGAACAGGTGCGCCAATGATCTCGGCCACAATCTTTTCACCGGTCTTGATGAGCCGGCGGAGCGAATCGGTGGTGCCGGTGGCGATGATCTTGCCTTTGTCCATGATGGCGATGCGGGTGCAGATCTGCTCGACTTCTTCCATATAATGCGAGGTGTAGATGATGGTGGCGCCCTGCCGGTTAAGCTCCTGGATGCCTTCGAGGATCTTGTTGCGGCTTTGTGGGTCTACGGCTACCGTCGGCTCGTCGAGGATGATGAGCTTGGGTTTGTGCGCGATACCGCAGGCGATGTTCAGGCGGCGCAGCAGGCCGCCGCTGAGTTTCTTGGGATAGAACTTTTTGAAATCTTCCAGCCCGACGAACGAGATGGCCTCGTCCACCAGCCGGTTGCATTCCTTTTTATCTTTGATGTACAGCCCGCAGAAATACTGGATGTTGTCATAGACGGTCAGCTCATTGAACACGGCCACGTTCTGGAAAATCACACCAATGTTGCGCTTGATGTCATATGCGTCCGGCCGCATGGGCTTGCCGAAGATGCGGATATCGCCCTTGCTGTACCGCAGCAGGGACAGAATGCAGTTGATCGAGGTCGATTTGCCCGAACCGTTCGGGCCGAGCAGACCGAACACCTCGCCCTCCTCCACCTCCAGGTTGAGATGGTCGAGCGCCAGCAGGTCTCCGTAGCGCTTGACCAGGTTCTTCACTTCCACTACCATAGTTCTTCTCCTCCGTTCAGGGTCGGTTCCCTTTTTCTTACAAGTACCAGTATAACAGGGCGGACGGGGCGCGCACAGTGTCATCCTTCCAAGTTGGGCATGACAAATGTCATGGCGGGGCGGTTACGGCCCGTATTCCTGTTTAGGGAAGCGATAAGTCCGGCAATATGTACACAGCCTGAAAAACGGGATGGCATTTGGAGTGCGGCTTGTTTCAGGCTGAGCGACGGATAACCGGAAACCTTGCCTGAACCGAAATGCGGGCGGCGCTCGCCTTGTGCATTTCACGCGGATATGCTACTATTTGGACAGAAAACGGAAGGAGGAACGGCGGTGAACCGTTTACTGGATAAGAGCGCGCTGTTCCTGCTGTGCGCCGTGTGGTATCTGCAAAATATCCGGGATGTTTATGCGGTGGTACCGCTGCTGACCGCCGTAATCATCGGCGCGGGAATGAGCCTTTTTGAGAGGGAAAATCTGCGGCGGGGCCTGTTCGGCGGTTATCTGTTGTTTTGCCTGCTTGTGCCCTCCGCGGTCTATTTTTTGCCGCTTATCTGCTACGATGTGTTTTTTGGGGAAATGCGCTGGCTGTTTTTGTTGGGGATCATTCCGCTTTGCGCCGCGCTGCCGTCCGGCGGCGCAAAGCTGCTTGGATGGGGGGCGCTGGCAGGCGCGGTGGCCTATTTCATGCGCAGGCGCACCGATGCGTTTGAAAAACTATCCAGGCGGGCGCTGACCGTACGGGACGATGCGAAAGAAACCGAACTGCGTCTGGTGGCCAAAAACCATGAACTGCTGGAAAAGCAGGAGTATGAAATTCGCCTGGCCACGCTGACCGAGCGCAACCGCATCGCGCGCGATATCCACGATACGGTGGGGCATCTGCTCTCAAGTTCCATTTTGCAGATCGGTGCGCTGCTTGCCGTTACCAAAGAGGAACCGATGCGGCAAAGCCTGCAAACGCTCAAAAGCACCCTTTCCCGCGGGATGGACAGCATCCGCGCCGATATCCACAATCTGCATGACCAGTCGCTTGACCTGCGGTTGGAAGCCGTCCGGCTGACGGATGCATTCCGTTTCTGTCCGGCCCGGCTGGAGTATGACGTGGAGAATAACCCGTCGAACAACGTGCAGTATGTACTGCTGTTTGTGCTCAAAGAGGCGCTTTCCAACATTATGAAGCATTCCGACGCAACGTTTGTGCACGTGCTGCTGCGGGAACATCCGGGTTTTTATCAGCTTATCGTGCAGGACAATGGGCACGCGCCCGCCGTCGTGCAGCACCAGGGTCTGGGCCTGCAGAACATCACCGAGCGGGTGGAAAGCCTGAACGGGCGTGTGCGGTTCAGCGGGGATAACGGGTTCCTGGTATTTGTGACTATTCCGAAAGGAGCCGGTATATGACCGTATTGATCGTGGACGATGACCCGCTGGTTAGCACATCCCTCAAAACCATCGTGGAGGCGGATGAAGAGATCAGCGTCTGTGGTACGGGCGGGAGTGCCGCGGATGCCGCCCGGCTTTATGAACAGCTTGTCCCGGATATCCTGCTCATGGATATCCGCATGGGGAAACAGACCGGGCTGGACGCGGGCAGGGAAGTCATCTCCCGCCATCACGACGCCCGCGTGCTGTTCCTCACCACCTTTGCCGATGATGATTATATCATTGAAGCATTGCGTATCGGAGCCAAAGGCTATCTGCTCAAGCAGAATTTCGAGTCCATCGTGCCCGCGCTGAAAGCGGTCTACGCCGGGCAGACGGTGTTCGGCGAGGATATCGTGGCGAAAATACCGTCCTATTTCGGCCATGTGCCGCCGGATTTTTCCGCCTATGGTCTCACGGAAAAGGAAAGCGGATTGCTCGCGCTCATCGCGGAGGGGCTAAGCAATAAGGAAATCGCGTCCCGCGTGTTCCTCAGCGAGGGTACGGTGCGCAACAGCATCAGTGCCATTCTGGAAAAACTGCACCTGCGCGGCCGCACGCAGCTTGCCGTGTTTTACTATAAATGCGGGTACGGCCGGTGATATAATGGAACATACAGGAGGAGCGGACCGTGATGCGATGGGATTCGAACCAGTATTTGAAATTTGAACGGGAGCGCACACAGCCGTCCATCGACCTGACGGAGCATATTCGTTTACAAGACGTGCGTCGTGTGCTGGATATCGGCTGTGGGCCGGGTAACAGCACCCGCGTGCTTAAAGACCGCTTCCCGCAAGCGGATATTCTGGGTATCGACCGTTCCGCTGAGATGGTGGAAGCCGCCCGGAAAATGCATCCCGATCTGCGGTTCGGGGTGCTGGATGCCGGCAGCCAGCTGGGCGACCTTACGCCCGGTTTCGACGTGGTGTTCTCCAACGCCTGCATCCAGTGGATACCCGATCATCCGCGCCTGCTGCGCGAGATGCTGGGTTTGCTGCGTCCGGGTGGGGTGCTCGCCGTGCAGACGCCGATGAATTACGAAGAACCAATCCATCAGATCATCACGGAGACTGTTATGCGTGCGGATTGGAAAGACGCGTTCCCGCAGCCGCGCGTATTCTACAATCTGGAACAGAACGCTTATGTGGACCTTCTCACGGAACTGTCCGCCGCTTTTACGGTGTGGCAGACGACTTATTTCCACATCCTGCCCAACCATGCGGCTATTTTGGAATGGTATCGGGGCACAGGGCTGCGTCCGTACCTTTCGACGCTGCCGAAAGAATGCATACCGGCGTTTGAACAGGAAATTTTCGCGCAGATCGTGGCAAGATATCCAAAGCAGAAGAACGGAGAAGTTATTTTCCGTTTTCCGCGATTCTTTTTCACGGCAACGGCCCGCTGAAAGGTTACCTTGCGGACGGCGGCTGCAAACGGTCGGATGAACAGGAGGTCATACATTATGACAAAGCAAACAAACGACGGCGCAGCGCGTGAAATCCGGCTGGCCGGCGGCTGTTTTTGGGGGATGGAGGCGTTGTTCCGGCGCATTCCGGGTGTGCTGGATGTCACCACGGGCTATGCGAACGGCCGCACGGAGCATCCTCGATACGAGGAACTTTCCGAAACAGGGCATGCCGAAACGGTGGAGGTGCGGTACGACCCGGCGCAGATTTCGCTGACGGCGCTGCTCTGCTTTTTTTTCCGCGTCATCGACCCCACGGCCTATCACCGGCAGGGGGGAGACGTGGGCACGCAGTACCGCACCGGCATCTATTACCGGGACGAAGAGGATATGCCCGTGATCCAAAAGGCGCTGATTCGGGAGCAAAAGAAGTACAAGCGCCGCATCGTCACCGAGGTGGAGCCGCTGCGTGGGTTTTGCCCCGCAGAGGACTACCATCAACGCTATCTGGAGAAAAATCCGGGGGGGTATTGCCACATCGACATGGGTCTGATGGCGCCGGTACATGGCGAATGGAAGCCCGGCACCGGCCAAACACCGGACAGAGATACGCTGAAACAGACGCTGCCCGCCTCCTCTTATGCCGTCACGCAGGAAAACGGCACTGAGCCGCCGTTCCAGAACGCGTATTGGGACAATGATGAACCGGGCATCTATGTCGATATCGTGACAGGGGAACCGCTGTTCGTGACAACCGATCAGTTTGAATCCGGGTGCGGCTGGCCGAGTTTCACTCATCCCATCCGCAGTGCGAAAATCATAGAAAAACCGGACGCCAGCCACGGTATGCTGCGTACGGAGGTGCGCAGCGCATCCGGGGATGCGCATTTGGGCCACGTGTTCACCGACGGCCCGGCGGAAACGGGCGGGCTGCGATACTGTATCAACAGCGCCGCGTTGCGGTTCGTTCCCTGCGCGGAAATGGTGCGGGAGGGGTATGCTGCCTATTTGCACGAGGTGCGTTGACTCCCCTCCGGTTGGGGGCGCTGCGCATCGTGTCCCGCCTGGGCCAAAAACAGGAATGGTATGCCGCGCATATGGCCGTTTTCGGCATTGGAAAACCCACGGGTGAGGTTCGGTATATTGCCGCCGCCTTTCCGCACGGTTGCGCCAAAACGACGCGAATCAAAGTTTGGAAAAAGCGTCGGGGTATATCATCACCCATAAGGCAGTACAACGGTGATGATGAAGAAATACCGATCATATACAGGTGCAGTGGCAAGATCGCACCGAACCTTTTGGAGCGGGGCTTTTTCTGCGCCTGTGCCAAACCAGAAATGGGTATCGCATCAAGACAAACCGGAAGGGCTTGCCACCTGCTCTGCACAGGCAACAAGCCCTTCCGGTCACTGAATTGAAATATCGTCCAACTTTTGGAAGCCAATTCCAACATCCGAGGAGATTTCTTGGATTTTCATCTATTTCGCTTTCAAAGAACAGTTTGTTGGGAAAAAATGATGGAATATCAGATGCGTTTGCTATCGTCCCGCAGGCATTTCTGAAAGAATGTATCATCTATGATATAACTGTCGTCACAGCTTTTGCGGAGTTTGGAGATGTTCTGGCCCTTGACGCCGGCGATCACAGTCGTTTTGCCGATCATGTTTAGGATATCCAGCACCGTCACATAATCGCTGTCTCCACTCAGAATGAGCGCTGTATCGTATGCGTTCATGAAGCCTTTAGTCAGAACATGCACGGCGATGTTGATATCTGTACCTTTTTCTTCTTTGTAATATGAGCGGGGATCGTTCGCATCCATGGGGATGGATTCATCAATCTGGCGCGCTACATACGACCCTTCAATCACGGTAAAATAATGCTGGTTTTTCATGCCGTTGATCCAGTTGCTGTAATGCTGCCAGCGGGGAAGATTCATCAGGAACTCATCGGGCTTGGGGACAAACAGAAATGTCTTGACAAGATGGTTTTCTCCCGGAAGCAGTTTGGTCAGTTCAACAGGGATGGCGTTGTAATCCAGGCGGGGGGCTTGGGAGCCGTTATCGCGGTAGTAATTTAACAGGGCGATCTCGAAGTTCAACTGGTCGATGAAGACCATTACACGTTGCATAAAAATACTCCTCTAAGTCTAAAAGACCCGTCAGCTAAAAAGCTAATCAGGTCTTTCCGGCAGATCTGTACAGTCCGGGCCACTAAGGCCACGAACCATTCTCACACTCATTATTATACGCTGTGAACAGCAAAAATCAAGGGAAAATGTAAAATCCAACGGGATTCTTTTACATAAATAAGGAATTTGTGTGAACAAAAGGGGGTGTATACAGGGAAATGCTTTTACCCTGCCGGATGGATTCTATGCACAGGCTATGCGCTGCTCTTCCCAATGCCCTTGTGGGGTGGTTGACTTTTTTGATTTACCATGATAAACTAATACTGTAATAAAAATATCCGATACGGCCGAAACCTCTGTTGCGATAGCCGCAACCATGCTATAATAGACAAGATATATCTGTTTTATGCAATGTAGCCGCCGTACGGCGGCAGGCCGTGGAAATCTGGAGGATACGGGGAATGGCAAAATACAGAAACGTGACGCCGGACGGCGGGTGCGACCTGCTGTTTAAAGAATGCGAAGTGCGCCGTGCAGTGGAAACCAAACTGGTGAACCTGTTCAAAAGCTATGGGTTCAGCGAAGTGGTCACGCCGTCGATGGAGTTTTATGATGTTTTTCGCGACTCCACCATGGACGATGAGACCATGTATAAACTGATTGATGCGCGCGGTCGTATTTTAGCGCTTCGACCGGATAATACCACCCCCATTGCGCGGGTCGTTTCCACCAAACTGAAAGGGTTTGCACCGCCGCTTCGTCTGTTTTATAACCAGAATGTGTTCCGTATCAACCCGTCCATGTCCGGCCGACGGGACGAAATCGCCCAGTGCGGTGTGGAACTCATCGGCATAGGCGGCGAGCGTGCGGATATCGAGGCGATTTCCCTGGCCATCGCCGCGCTGCGCAGTGTAACACCGGATTTCCGTCTGGAGATCGGGCATGTCGGCTTTTTCAAGGCGTTGATCGACGATTTGCCGGTGGAACTGGAAATAAAAGAGCGCATCCGCAGTTTTATTGATTCAAAAAGTTATGCGTCCATTGGCGCGTTGCTTGCCCCCTATGGCCATGAAAACGCGGCCTGCCGCGCCCTTGCGGAATTACCCCATCTTTTTGGCGGCGACGAAGTACTCAAACGCGCATTGGAGATCGCGCCGAACGAACAGGCCGCCGGTATCATCCGGTATCTTCAGTCTGTTTATGAAACACTTTGCGAAATGGGTTGGAAAGAACATATCATGATCGACCTCGGTCTGGTGCAGAGTATTGATTATTATACCGGCGTGGTATTTAAAGGATATATGCACGGACCGGGCGAGCCTGTGCTGCTCGGCGGGCGGTACGACGAGCTGTATGGAAAATTCGGCCTGCCCATGCCGGCCACAGGTTTCGCGCTGAATGTGGATGCCGTTGCCCGCGAGGGACTGGATGAGAACAAATCCGACCGGGCGGACGTGCTGGTTTTTTATGAAAAGGGATATGTTAAGGCGGCGTTTGCCCATGCGGACGATCTGATCGCGTCTGGCCTGACCTGCGAACGCAGTGTGTTTGAGGCACTGGAGGACGCGGTCGATTACGCCCGCAAAAAGGGAATTCGCCGCATTGACGTAGTGGCGAAAACTGTGACGACCCGGATACTGGAGGCGGAAAAATGAAACCGATTCGCATTGCATTAACCAAAGGGCGCCTGGAACGGGACACCGTCGGGCTGTTCCAGAAGATCGGTTACGACTGCACCCCACTGCTCGAAAAGGGCCGGAAACTGATTCTTGCCATCCCGGATGGAAATATGGAGATCGTGCTGGCAAAAGCGGCGGATGTTATTACGTATGTGGAGCACGGCGTGTGCGATGTGGGGATCGTAGGCAAAGACACCATTTTGGAAAACGGGCACAGCTTTTATGAAGTGCTTGATCTTGGTTTCGGGCGCTGCAAGTTTGCCGTGGCGGGGCCGAAGGGCAAGCCGTTTTACACCGGCTATCGCCAGAAGCGCATCGCCACCAAATATCCGAAGATCGCACGCGGCTTTTTTGAAGGCAAGGGCATGGATGTGGAGATCATCAAGATCGAGGGTTCGGTCGAACTTGCGCCGCTGCTCGGCCTTTCCGACGCCATTGTGGATATCGTGGAAACCGGCGCCACCCTGCGCGAGAACGGGCTGGAAATGATCGAGGATATCTGCCCGGTTTCCGCCCGGATGATCGTGAACATCCCCAGCATGAAGCTGAAAAAAGAACAGATCGAAACCCTGACCCATAAAATCGAAACTGTGAAAGGAGCGGAGTGAATTGAAGATTCTGACTGCCGACGGCACAAGCGAACTGGAGTTGCTGGAGACCATGCACAACCGCAGCACGGAGATCGACCGGCAGGTAAGCGAGACCGTGAGCGGCATCCTTGCGGATGTGTGTACGCGCGGCGATGACGCGGTACGCGATTATACCGAGAAGTTCGACGGCAAGCGGCCGGGGGCGCTGGAGCTGTCTCCGGACGCGCTGGAGAATGCCTACGCTCAGGTGCCCGCACGGTTCATCGAATCGCTCACCCGGGCTGCCGAAAACATCCGTGCATTTCATGAGCGGCAGAAGCGCGAGGGCTTCATCACGACCCAGCCCAACGGCGTCGTAATGGGGCAGCGTGTGCGTGGGCTGGCGCGTGTGGGCCTATATGTGCCCGGTGGCAAGGCGGCATATCCGTCGTCGGTGCTGATGAACGCTATCCCCGCCAAAGTGGCCGGGGTGGGTGAACTGGTGATGGTGGCTCCTCCCGGAAAAGAAGGAACCGTCAATCCGTACATCCTTGCGGCGGCAAAGGTCGCAGGCGTGGATCGGGTGTTCGCCATCGGCGGCGCGCAGGCGGTTGCGGCATTGGCGTACGGTACCGCATCTGTCCCGAAAGTGGACAAGATCGTCGGGCCGGGCAACATTTATGTTGCGACAGCTAAGCGGTTGGTGTTCGGCGCGGTCGATATCGACATGATCGCGGGACCCAGCGAGATTCTGGTGGTGGCCGACGAAACGGCCGACCCCGCCTATCTGGCCGCCGACCTGATGTCGCAGGCGGAGCACGACCCGTTGGCCTCGGCGGTACTGCTCACCGTTTCCAGAAAGCTGGCAGAACAAACACTGGCAGAGATCGACCGGCAGAAAGCTGCGCTTTCCCGCCGCGAGATCATCGAACAGTCGCTGCGCGATTTCGGTGCCATCATCGTCTGTAAGAACTTGGCGGACTGTCTGTGCCTGGCCAACCGCATCGCACCGGAGCATCTGGAACTGATGGTGAACCAGCCGATGCACTGGCTGGGCATGGTGGAAAACGCCGGTTCGGTTTTTTTGGGCCAATATTCGCCCGAACCGCTGGGGGACTATTACGCCGGGCCTAACCATGTGTTGCCCACCAGCGGCACCGCACGGTTTTTCTCCCCGCTGTCGGTTGACACGTTCGTGAAAAAGTCCAGTTTCATTTATTACTCCCGCGAAGCACTGGACAAGGGCAAAGACGATATCGTCACGCTTGCGGAAGCGGAGGGGCTGACCGCGCACGCCAACTCCATCAAGGTGAGGTTCGGCCAATGAACTTTGTGAGCGAAAAGCTGGCGTGCCTGCGGCCATATGACCCCGGTACTTCCGCGGACGGCATCCATCTGGACGCGAACGAGAGCTTTGTGCCTCTGCCGGACAGCCTGCGTGAGGTGATCGGCCGGCGCGTGTCCGCGCTGGCATTCAACCGCTATCCTGACCCGCTTGGCGCGGCCGTCAGCGAGGCTTTCGGCGCGTATTACGGCGTGGATGCGCGTTTTGTCACGCCGGGAAACGGTTCGGATGAGCTGATTACGCTGCTGTTCAACGTGCTGCTGGAAAAGGGTGATCGTGCACTGCTTGTCACGCCGGATTTTTCGATGTATCCGCATTATGGCGCGCTGGCGGAGATCGAGCCGGTCTTTTTGCAGAAAGATCACGCGCTGCGGTTTGACGCGGATGAACTGATCGCGCTGGCGCGTGCGGAACAGGTGCGCATGGTCCTTTTTTCCAACCCCTGCAACCCGACATCACAGGGCATTCCCGCCGCCGATGTGCTGAAGATCGTTGATTCGTTGAACTGCCTGGTGGTGGTGGACGAAGCCTATATGGATTTTTGGGATGAGTCCATTATACGCGAAGCGCCAATGCGGGAAAACTGCATTGTGCTGAAAACCCTTTCCAAAATCGGGCTGGCGGGTATCCGGCTGGGGTTTGCAGTGGCAAACGACCGTTTGAGCGCCTATCTGCGCGCGGCAAAATCCCCGTATAATGTCAATGCGCTCACGCAGATCGCGGGGGAAGCGGTGCTGGCGGAAAAAAGCACCCTGCAAAGCGCCGTCGCCCAAATATGCGCTTCGCGGGACGCGCTGTATACCGCTTTGCTGTCGTTTGCGCAGAACGGTTTACATGTTTTCTCCGCGCGGGCCAATTTTGTTACACTCCGTACGCCGGACGCTCCCGCTCTGCATCAGGCACTGCAATCGCGCGGGGTTTCGGTGCGGTGTGTCGGCGGCGAGCTGTTGCGTATCACCGCGGGCGCGCCGGAAGAAAATCAACTGTTTATCCAGGCATTCGCTGCCTGTGTGAAAGAGGGGGCACTTGCATGCGGATAGGAAAAAGTACCCGTCAGACAAAGGAAACCAAGATCGAGCTTTCTCTGAATCTCGATGGGAACGCACACAACGATATCCGGACGGGCATCGGCTTTTTCGATCATATGCTCAACAGCTTTGCCACACATGCGGGCTTTGACTTGCAGGTGCATGTGCAGGGCGATCTGGATGTGGACGGGCATCACACCGTTGAGGATACCGGTATCGTGTTGGGGGATACCTTTGCAAAAGCCATTGGCACCAAAGAGGGCATTGCACGGTATGGCAGTTTTTATGTACCGATGGATGAAGCGTTGGCTTTTTGCGTGCTGGATATCAGCGGTCGGCCTTTTCTGGTGTTCGACGCGCCGCTGCAGGCCGGGCAGATCGGCGCATACGACGCCTGCCTGACCGAGGAATTCATGCGGGCGTTCGCGTTCCACGCGGGCATCACGCTGCACCTGCGTATTCTTTACGGGAAAAACACCCACCATATGACGGAAGGGCTGTTCAAAGCGCTGGGCCATGCTTTGCGGCTGGCCTGCGAGGAAACGGGCAAAGGCGTGCTTTCCACCAAAGGGAGCCTGTGACTCCCGCATATAGACACAAAAAGACTGTGCCGGCGTGAAACGGCTGAATGGAGCTTTGATACATGATTGCGGTGATTGACTACAATGTCGGCAACCTGTTTAGCGTCAAAAATGCGCTGGATTTTATCGGCGAAGAATCCGAAATCACGTCGGATGCCGCCGTGATGGAAAAGGCGGACGCACTGATTCTTCCCGGCGTGGGTGCTTTTCCGGATGCCATGCGGGAACTGGAGAAAACGGGATTGGTGGGGACAATCCGGGCACAGGCGCAGAAAAAGCCGCTGCTTGGCATCTGCCTGGGTATGCAGATCCTGTTTGAAACCGGCTTCGAATTCGAGGAATGCAAAGGGCTGGGCCTGATTGAGGGCGAAGTGGATAAAATCCCGGCCGGAGACCTGAAGATCCCGCATATGGGATGGAACAGCTTGCGGTTTCTGAACCCGTGCCCGCTGCTGGACGGTGTGGAAGACGGCAGTTTTGTGTATTTCGTGCACTCCTATATGGCGTTTACAGACGACAAGTACATTGCCGCCTATGCCGAATATGGCGCCAAAATCCCGGCCGTGGTGGCAAACGGAAGTGTCTACGGCATGCAGTTCCATCCAGAAAAAAGCGGCGAAGTCGGGCTGACGATTCTGCGCAATTTTGGGAGGCTGTCCAAATGATTCTGTTTCCTGCCATCGACATCAGAAACGGCACCTGCGTGCGCCTGCGCAAGGGGGATTTCGGAACGGCGGAAAAAGTGGCGGAGAGTCCTTTTGAAACCGCGGCACGTTTTCGCGCGGCGGGCGCCCGGTATATGCATATGGTCGATCTGGACGGTGCCAAGACCGGAGAGCGCCCCAACCGCGATCTCATTTTGCAGACCATGCACAAAAGCGGGTTGAAGACAGAACTGGGCGGCGGCATTCGGGACATGGCCTGTGTGGAGGATTATCTTGAGCACGGCATCGACCGGGTCATCCTCGGATCGGCGGCGCTCAAAGACCCCGCATTTGTAAAAGAAGCGGTGCGGGTCTATGATGACCACATCGCCGTGGGTATCGATGCAAAGAATGGTCTGGTGGCTACACAGGGCTGGCTGGAAACGTCGGATGTTTCCTACCTGACTTTTGCAAAAGCGATGGAAGATATCGGTGTAAAGTATATTATCTTTACAGATATAGACTGCGACGGGATGCTGGGTGGCCCGAATTTAGAGCAACTGGCAGACCTGCAAAAAGCTGTTTCCTGCCGCATCACGGCCAGCGGGGGCATCCGGGATATCACACATATCCAAAAGCTGAAAGAAATGGGGCTGTTTGGCGCCATCTGCGGCAAATCGATTTACAGCGGGACGCTGGATCTTGCACAGGCTGTTGAACTGGGAGGTGTTCAGGATGCTGGCTAAACGAATCATCCCATGTCTGGACGTGGATGGCGGCCGGGTGGTCAAGGGCATCAATTTCGTGGATATTCAGGACGTGGGCGATCCGGTGGAGTGCGCCGCACTCTACGACAAACAGGGCGCGGACGAAATTGTTTTTCTGGATATCACCGCCACGAGCGACGGGCGCGAAACGATGGCCGATGTGGTGCGCCGTACCGCGCGGAAGATGTTTGTGCCGTTGACGGTGGGAGGCGGCATCCGCACGCTGGATGATTTCAAGGAGATACTGCGCGCGGGGGCTGACAAAGTCTCCGTCAATTCCGCCGCCGTGCGGGACAAGGAGATCATCGCGCGGGCCGCAGATCGTTTCGGCAACCAGTGTGTCGTGGTGGCTATCGACGCGCGACGTAGGGAAGACGGCGGATTTGAGGTCGTCATCAACGGCGGGCGGGTCGCAACCGGGCTTGACGCGGTGGAATGGGCCGCTGAAGTCGAGCGCCTGGGCTGCGGAGAAATCCTGCTCACTTCCATGGACACTGACGGCACCAAAAACGGCTTCGACCTGGAGCTGACCGAAGCCGTTTGCCAAAAGGTCAACATTCCGGTCATCGCGTCCGGCGGCTGCGGCAAACTGGAACATTTTTCGGAAGTGTTTGAAAAAACCGGAGCGGACGCGGCGCTTGCGGCTTCCCTGTTCCATTACCGGGAACTGACGATTGGGGAAGTCAAAGCACATCTGAGGGAGCACCGCATTCCAGTGCGTCTGTGAGCGCATACCTTGAAAGGAAACGATCCAATGGATATTCAGAAGTTTTTTCAGAAGAACCCGCTGATCCCGGCTATTGTACAGGAGGCATCGACCGGTGAGGTGCTGATGATGGCCTATATGAGCGCCGAATCGCTGCAAAAAACGTTGGAAACCGGCTATACTTGGTTTTACAGCCGTTCGCGGCAAAAGCTGTGGCATAAAGGGGAAACTTCCGGTCATGTACAGCGCGTACTGTCTATCACCGGAGACTGTGACGACGACACGCTTCTCGTGCGCGTGGAGCAAACCGGTCCGGCCTGCCACACCGGCAGCAAAACCTGTTTCTTCAATGAGATTTGGAGGGAAAAGGCATGAATGATACCATTCAGAACCTGTATGATGTGATCGAAAGCCGCAAAGGCCAACATGTAGAGAATTCCTATACATGCTACCTGTTTGAAAAAGGCCTGGACAAGATTCTGAAAAAGGTGGGAGAAGAAGCCTCCGAGGTTATTATCGCGGCCAAAAATGGGCAAAACGAGGAAACCGTGGGGGAAATCAGCGATCTGATCTATCATCTGCTGGTGTTGATGGCGGAACAGGGCATTCAGCCTGCCGATCTGCAAAAAGTGCTGGATGCACGCGCGGAAAAGACCGGCAATCTCAAGCAGTTCCATCAGGTGGATCACAATTCCTGACGGCCGGTTTGGCGGAAATACAGCATAGAATGCACCTGCAAAAAAGCGGAGGATCGTTATGATCCTCCGCTTTTTTGCAGACAGCGCGCTCAGGTTTCGGTCAAGCTGGCGTAAATTTTGTCCAGATTATCTTTTATGCGTGTCAGATAGTCTTTGTTATCCTCCGCACTTTCTATGGTATAGATTGTTTCCACTTTTGCGCCTGCTTCCTTGGCCAGTGTCTGAGAAACGGCCGGGCTGACCATTTCTTCGGAGAAAACCGTTTTGATCTGCTTTGTGCGGCAGAAATTGACCAATTCGGCCAATTTGGCGGCACTGGGCTCGCCGCTGGCAAACACATCTTCCACGCTGTTCTGTTCCAGCCCGAAATCGCGGCAGAGATAGGCGAACGCCGCGTGACCCGTCACAAAATCCTTGCGGGGTGCAGATTGGAACTTGGCCGCGTAGGTGTCATAGAGCTGCTGAAGCTTCGTCTGAAATGCCGCGGAGTTGGCCGTATAATATGCTGTGTTTTTGGGATCGGCCTTAATAAGCCCGTGCTCGATATTGGAAATCTCTGTCTGCGCGCATTTCAGGCTCATCCATGCATGCGGGTCATACTGCCCGTTTTCTCCGGTTTCTCCGCTTTTGATGGGTGTTACGCCAGAAGCCGCTTCCACAACGACCAGGGACTTGTTTCCGGCGGACTGCACGGCTTTTTCCGCCCAGTTCTCCATATCCAGCCCGTTATACACAAAAACTTTTGCCGCGCTCAATGTCGCCAGGTCTTTTACTTTCGGCTCAAAATCGTGAGGCTCCGTGCCGTTGGGAATGATGGTGGAAATGGAAACTTTGTCTTTCCCGACTGCATGGACAAATTCCGCCATGGCATTGAATGTGACGGAAACCGGCAGTTTCCCGTCAGCCGAACCGGTTGCCTGTTTCGTTCCGCTGCATGATGATAAAAGTGCAACGGCAAAAGCGGAAGCGACAATGCGCCAAATACGTTTTTTCAACATGGATCTCCCCTAAATTGTTGCAAAATAAATGCGAATAGAATGCATTTGCATATATAGTATAGCCCTCTGCATTTTAAAAATCAAGCGCCGTTTTGGCGGGATATACCGCTATTTTATAAAACTTCGCCGTAAGAATTGACCTTTCTTTGTAATGCCTGTATACTGAAATTAAAATATTTACCAATTTGCTTCCTTCCATATGCGGACTGTCATAGGCCTGCGGAGGATACGGACAACAGGTGTTTCATGGAATGGATTATCACGGCGGGAGCCACTTCGGAAAATATCGATACGGTGCGGTCCATCACCAACCACGCGACCGGGGCGCTTGGGTGCAGGGTGGCGGAGCATCTGGCAAAGCAGGGCGGTGATAAGGTTTCGAAAATTTACTACGTCTGTGAAACATCCGCCCAAAAGCCGGAACTGCCTTGCGTGGAGGTTCGACTGGTGCACGGTGCGGAGGAGACTGCGGACACTCTGCGGCAACTGTTGACATCCAGACCCATTGCGGGAGTCGTCCATTCGATGGCCGTCAGCGACTACACGTTTTCCGCAGCGGCGGACATAGAGAAGCTGGCAACTGTACTGGAAACTCATTTGCGGAACGGTTCGCTGCCAACCGGCCGGAAACTGCGCGCGTTGCTGTGCGAAAGTCTTATCGGGCCATCCTGTCTGTCCGGTGGTGGAAAGCTTTCATCCGATGTGGAACATATGGTGCTGTTGTTGCGCAAAACGCCCAAAATCATTGGGATGATCAAAAAGACCGCGCCGACGACACGACTGGTCGGGTTTAAATTGCTGGACGGTGTTGCGTACGAACAATTGATCGATACGGCCTATACACTGCTTTTGAAAAACAGATGTGATTTTGTCTTGGCGAATGATCTGCAGAGTATCCGTGCGGGCTGCCATACGGGTTATCTGGTGGGGCCCGGCCGTACCGTTGCCCGGGCGGATGGTAAAACGGCCATTGCATCTCTGATAGCCGACCGGTTGCTGTCCTTTTTTTGAAAAGAAGGAGAAAATCCCATATGAAAACAATTTTGCTTGGAATTACCGGAAGTATCGCCGCCTATAAAGCCGCAGAAATCGCCAATCGGCTTACCAAAGACGGATATGCGGTCGAAACGATCATGACAAAAGGCGGATGCGCATTTATCACACCGCTCACTCTGCAATCTTTGACCAAAAACCGCGTTTATACAGATGTATTTGAAGAAAAATATCCGCACGAGATCCAGCATATTTCTCTGGCACAGAAGACCAATCTGGTGCTGGTTGCGCCCGCTTCGGCCGACATCATCGGCAAGGCTGCCGGCGGCATTGCCGATGATATGCTTTCCACTGTGCTGTGCGCCGTCAGCGGTGTGCCGGTCTTTTTTGCCCCGGCCATGAATACGAAAATGTATGAGAACCCGATCGTGCAGAAAAACATTCAGAGACTGCGCCGCGTGGGTTATCAGATCATCGAGCCGAAAGAATCGCGCCTGGCCTGTGGGGACACCGGGAAAGGCGCGATGGCCGATGTGGACGAGATTGTGCAAGTTGTTGAAAACGTATTACAAACAGAATCCTGACGTACATAAGGTCTCATAAGGAGGATCTGCATGAAAAGAAGAAACGCAAATCCGTTCCGGCGCGTGGTGTGTGCTGTGACGATTCTCTGTGCCTTTACTGTTACATATGCCGTATGTGCGGCGGAACCTCCGACGTCCTGTTCCACCACATCTGCAGTGACGAGCACGTCGGGCGCATCGTCTGTCGGTTCAACCGGGAGCACCGCGTCCGGCAGCGTATCATCCTCCATTTCGTCGTCCGGCGTATCAGCGACGGCGAGCAGTCCATCTCTGCATCAGGACACAGCAGTCGGTACGATCCCGCGCCTTACCATTGATACGCCCACCCCTGATTCGGCAAATACCGCCGGCGGCAAACTGCAGATAAGCGGGTGGGCACTTGGGAGCGGGGGGGTCAGCAAAGTGACCGTCTCGATTGATGGAACCGTTGCCGCCGACAATATCCCCGTAGACGGCGCGCGTCCCGATGTGAACAACGCGTTTCCCGGATATACGGATGGTGCGACGTCGGGCTATGCTACGGCGGTGGACATTTCAGGTCTGTCGTTTGGTGAGCATAAACTGACCGTCAGCGCCACGCTGAACAGCGGTAGTGCAGGCGCACAGAGTACGGTGACGTTTGTCAAACAATCCCCGCTCCTTACGCTGGATTGGCCGGTCAGCGGCACAAACCTGCAGACCGGCAGTGTGCAGGTGAGCGGTTGGGCGTTGACCTATGCGGGTCAGCCCAATGTGGACATCTATCTTGATAACAATCACGTAGCAACCGTAACGGCGAACGGTTCGCGGCCAGACGTCGGCAATGCGTATCCCGGATATCCTTCGGCATCGGCGTCTGGATTCGGCTATACGTTGAATATCGCTGCGGCTGGTTCTCATACGGTTGCCGTGCGGATCACCTCGGATGGGCAGACAGAGACCCGCTCCGCCACCATCAATGTTTCCGCAAGGCCATCTTTGATGACGATTGACGCGCCCGGAGCCAATGCGTGTGTGAACAGCAGTCAGATGCAGGTGAGCGGTTGGACACTGGGGGACGGCGGCGTCCAATCGGTGACCATTTCCGTCGATGGCGCCGTCGTGCAGACCAATATCCCGGTGAACGGCGCGCGTCCCGATGTGAACAACGCGTTTCCCGGATATACGGGCGGCGCGGCGTCGGGTTATGCCGCAGCGGTGGATATTTCCGGTCTTTCGTTTGGCTCGCATAAGCTGACCGTCAGCGCCACGCTGAACAACGGCAGTGCGGGCGCACAGAGCACGGTGACGTTTGTCAAACAATCTCCGCTCCTTACGCTGGATTGGCCGGCCAGCGGCGCAAGCATGCAGACGGGCAGCGTGCAGGTGAGCGGTTGGGCACTGACCTATACGGGTCAGCCTACGGTGAGTATTTACTTGGATAACAAGAAAGTGGGAAGCGTAACGGCGAACAGACCGCGTGCGGATGTAGGGAATGCGTTTCCCAGTTATCCTTCGGCATCGGCATCGGGGTTCGATTATACGTTGGACATCACTTCGGCGGGTTCCCATACGGTTTCCGTGCAGGTCACCTCGGATGGACAGACGGAGACTCGCTCCGCAACCGTCAATGTTTCCGCGAAGCCGTCTTTGGTGACGATTGACGCGCCCGGAGCCAATGCATGCGCGAACAGTAGTCAGATGCAGGTAAGCGGCTGGGCGCTGGGGGACGGAGGCGTCCAATCGGTAACTTTTTCCATCGATGGCGCCGTCGTGCAGACTAATATCCCGGTGAACGGCGCGCGTCCCGATGTGAACAACGCGTTTCCCGGATATACGGGTGGCGCGACGTCGGGCTATGCCGCAGCGGTGGACATTTCCAGCCTGTCGTTCGGTGAACATAAGCTAACCGTCAGCACCACGCTGAACAACGGTAGTGCAGGCGCACAGAGCACGGTGACGTTTATTAAACCGTCGCCCTACCTTACGCTGGATGCGCCTGCGAACGGTGCAAACCTGACAAGTAATACGGTGCAGGTAAGCGGCTGGGCACTTTCTTATGCAGGACAGCCTAATGTAGACATCTATCTGGACGGCAATAAAATGGCAACCGTGACGGCAAACAACCCGCGTGCCGACGTTGGCAATGTTTTTCCGACTTACACCTATGCGGCCTATTCCGGTTTTTCCTACGTGCTGCAGAACGTAGCCGGCGGCACCCATCAGGTGAAAGTCCAGTTCACCTCGGACAATGGGACTACCATGAGTGTTTCTGTTACGGTTACCGTTCCAGGTCTTGTTACGGTGGTCGAAAAACCGTTTGATACCACGCTGAATCTGCTTGCCGGTTATAACGGCGTGACACCTTCCTCAATCGATCCGAACCTGCTGTTTGCTGATGCTGTGAGCAAATACGAGTTTATGTCGCTGTATGGAATGCAGGGCGTGACGGCTGACGATATCAATGAAATGTTGACCAACTGCGGCGTGCTGACGGGGCAGGGGCAGGCGGTTGTGGATGCGGCGGCGCGCTACAACATCAACCCGGTCTATCTGGCCGCACACATGCGTGTGGAAACCGGAAACGGGACATCCACGCTGGCAAAGGGCGTGCAGGTCACGGCTGGAACCTATACGGATTCTTACGGTAGAACCGTAACCGTGGCGGCAAGCGGCACCTATTACAATTTGTTGGGTATTCATGCGGATGACGCCAGCCCGGTGACCGATGGTTCGGAGTATGCGGCCAGCCAGAATTGGAACACGGTGGCGGCGGCCATTGCGGGCGGTGCACAGTGGATTTCCCGAAACTATATCAACAATTCACAGCTGAACACAGTCTCTTTCAGTGGATATTATGACCAGCCCACCTTATATGAGATGAAATGGGACCCCGAAGGGACTGCCCTGCACAATGCGCGCGGATCGAGCGAATATGCCACAGACGAAGACTGGGCGTTCAGCATCGCCAAAATCATGGCACAGTATTCCGATATTTTTACCGACAAGAACGTTACATTCTATCTGCCGCAGTTCAACAGCTGAGCGGCAGGCTTCATGCGGCAAGGCCGCCCGGAACATCCGGGCGGCCTTGCCGCGTTTGGGGGCGGAGGTCAGATTCTGTCCGCCGGTGCAAAACGGGAATCCAGCAGGTGCAGGCGCTCCAGAATACGCACGATCACATGCCCTTTGGGCAGCAGCAGAATATCTTCCCGTTCCAGTGTGTGGTTCAGGAACAGGACCAGCAGGTAATTGACCAGTGCGATCAGGATGCTGAACGCGGCGGATTTGAACAGACCCAGTGGGGACAGGGTCAAGCGGAATGCGGCAAATCCCGTCACGCCCATGACGGCTGCCGGTGTTAATGCTTTGCTGAACAGATGACGGACTTTCAGGCGAATGTTTTTGCATCTGCCGATGGCGGCCATATTGAGGATGGAAGCCACCGTGAAGCAGGTAAACAACCCGACCGGCGCGCCAAAGATGCCGATGGATTTCTGGCCGATCAGCACCCAGTTGCACAGCAGGCAGATGATCCCGCCCACGATGGAAGAACCGGTGGGGGCAAACAGTTTATCGACCGCCTGCAGAATGGCAGAGGTCAGCATAAACATTGTGATGGGGACAGCCGTGGGTGCCAGAATCGTCAAGATCATGGCCGCCACCCGTGCCGCCTGCGGCTGGCGGAAAAAGAGCAGCATGACGATGGGATAAGACAGGGACAGGAACAGTGCGGCGGAAGCCATGCCCACGATGACGGTGATGCGCAAGGACGCGGAGGCCGTGCGGTTGACGCGCGCGAAATTCCGGCACGCGTGTGCATAAGAGAGGACAGGGAAGACACTCACGATCAACGCCGAGGCGATGGTAATGGGCAGGGAAAAGACCGTAAACGCCATATTATATGTACCATACAGCGTGTTGGCCTGCTGTTCGCTGTATCCGATGGATTCCAGACGCCGCATGACCACCACATTGTCCAGCGCGTTAATGGCGCTGATGATGATCGTACCGATTCCGATGGGAACGGATGTGGCAAACATCGTTCCGATGATATTCGCCACAGATAGGGACGGCTGTGTTCGCCGTTTTGGTCTGTGTGTGCGCTGTCGCATTTTGCGGCAATGGATCATGGCGAGAGAAAAGGTGGAAACAAATTCGCCTGCGGTGATGCCCAGAATCGCGCCCGCAGCTACCACCTGCGGGTCGTATCCGGCCGCGTTTAGATACCAGGACAGGGAAAGCCCCACCACCAGCCGGCAGACCGCTTCGGTGATCTGCGAGATTGTGGTGGGGATCATATCGTTGATGCCCTGATAATAGCCGCGATAGGCCGACATCAGCGATACAAACAAAATAGCGGGGGAAAGAGTGAGGATGGCCAGATAGGCGCGGTTGTTGCCGATCCATCCGGAATACATCTCCGCGCCGAAAAACATCAGAGCGGTGAAAATCAGCCCGATGACCAAAAAGCAGGCGCGGGACACACGGAAGATTTTTAGGGCATCCTCGTCGTTGCCGTGCGCGCAGCTTGCCGACACCATTTTGGAAACGGCAAGCGGAAAACCTGCGGTGGAAAGCACCAAAAAAATGTCGTATACGATAAAAGAGGCGTTGTATAACCCCATGCCGTCTGCACCGATGATATTGGCCAGCGGCAGCTTGAACAGCGCTCCTATGATTTTGACGACCAGGTTGCCGGCAATCAGCACCAACGTGCCTTTTACAATGCTGTTGCTTTTTTCTTTTGCCACGCTGCCGCCTCCCCGCAAAAAAGCCCGTATCCATATATGCGTATTCGAACATTTCCCAGGAAATTACAAATCGTGCGGTCGCGTGGAGAAAAGGCATCGTGGGAAGGGCGCAAAAAGCCCGCCGGCCAATAGAACCGGCGGGCAGGAAATTGATAAAAGGATGTAGCTTGTGTCAAATGGTTTTGGTAACCTGCGGCTTGGCGGCGAACAGCTTTTCCAACCGTTCGCGTACATCTGGATATTCCGTCTGCGGGATCAAGATGGAAATATCCACTTCCGATGTGGTAATCATGCGGATATCCGTCCCGATTTCGGCGAGTGCGTCGAACACATGGGCGGCCACGCCGGGCTTGGTGCGCATGACTTCGCCGCTGAAAGAAATCTTGCAGTTGCCGGAATGGATATCCGTTTTGATTTGAGGCGTTTCCCGGCGCAGCAGTGCGCAGACTTCCAGAATCTCACCGATCTGCTCATCAGAAACCGTGAACGACAGGCTGGTGATGCTGCCGACCGGCGTGGTCTGGGAGATCATGTCCACATTGACACCTTTTTTGGCGATTTCCAAGAACACATGGGAAATGAAACGGATATCGGCCGGGGAACTGCGTAACGTGACCAGTGCGACATCTTCTGTAACAGTGATTGTTGTGATATCTTCCATTCCTGTTCAGCCTCCAATCGCGGATACCAGATGGCTCATATCGTACAATCCCGGATTTTGCAGGGTGAGGAACAAGGCGGCGTTGATGGCACCTGTGGCAAAAATGCGTTTGGACGACGCGGAGTGGCGGATGGTGATGACTTCGTCGGTGCCGGCAAACAGCACCTCATGCTCGCCCACGATCGTGCCACCGCGCACGGAGTGGATGCCGATCTCGTTTTTCTCGCGTTTCTGGCGGCGGGAATGCCGATCGTAGACATATTGAGGCGTCTTCGGCAGTACGGATGAGATCCCGTCTGCAAGCATGAGGGCTGTTCCACTCGGTGCATCGATTTTCTGATTGTGGTGCATCTCCACGATTTCGATATCAAATGAATCGGAAAGTACGGCTGCTGCTTTTTTACACAGGTCCAGAATCAGATTGACACCCAGCGACATATTGGCTGAGAAAAAGACCGGCACGGTTTGGGCAAGCTGCTGCAGTTGCTCCCGCTGCTCGGCGGAAAGACCGGTGGTCGCCACCACGACCGGCAGGCGTCTTGCGGCTGCAAACTCCAGCACTTTGGGAAAATAGGCCGGGTGGGAGAAATCGATGATTGCGTCGGCTTCTCCGTCAAACGATTCCGGCTCGGCGTAAACCGGGTAGGACTCGTTCCGGTCTGCGTTGATGTCAAAACCGGCCACGATCGTACAGTCCTCGCGTTCCGCCGCAGCCTGCGAAACCACGCGCCCCATTTTTCCGTTGCAACCACTCAGTATGATGCGCTTCATGCTTTTTGTACTCCTGTTTCTTTTGTATCTGTGCAGGCGTTCTGATTCCGGACCGTCATGTCAGGAGAAAACTTTTTGTAAGAGGTGGTGCTTTTCCAGTTCCGCCTTCAAGATGGATTCTTCCTGTTCGGAAAGGTCGGTCAGCGGCAGGCGGCAGGGCCCCATGTCAAATCCCATGAGATTCAGCGCTGCCTTGACCGGGATGGGATTGACCGTGATAAACAACGCGTCGATGAGCGAAATCAGCTCCAACTGGAGACGGCGGGAACCCTCGACATCTCCTGCAAAATACCGCGCGCAGATGTCGTGCGCTTTCTGCGGCATGACGTTGGAAAGCACCGAGATTACGCCTTTTGCACCCAGGGAGAGCAAGGGGACGATCTGGTCGTCGTTCCCGGAATAGATAGCCAAATCGTCCCCGCAGAGCGCGGCCGTGCGGGCCACCGAAGTGATATCACCATTCGCCTCTTTCGTGGCGACGATGTTCGGATGCTTGGAAAGTGTCAGATACGTTTCCGGTTTGATGTTCACACCGGTACGGCTGGGCACATTATACAGAATGATCGGCAGATCGACCCGGTCGGCGATGTAGGTGAAATGTGCCACAAGACCTGCCTGCGAGGTCTTATTGTAATACGGTGTCACGCAGAGCAACGCGTCCACGCCCGCTTTCTGTGCTTCCAAAGATAATTTGACTGCGTAAGCCGTGTCGTTGCTGCCGGTGCCCGCAATCACGGGTACGCGCCCGGCCGTTTTTTGCACGGCATAACGGATGGCTTCAATATGTTCTTCATGTGTAAGGGTGGACGATTCCCCGGTCGTTGCACAGATGACGATGGCATCCGTGCCACCCTGAATCTGAAAATCAATGAAGCGGCCCAGCTTATCCAGATCAACGGTGCCGTCGGCATGCATGGGGGTGACGATTGCGACAGCGGCACCGGTAAAAATCGTATTCTTCAAGAGTATCCCTCCGGTCAATCCAGATATCCTTCGGCGCAAAGCAGTTCGGCCATCAGAATGCCGCCGCCCGCCGCGCCGCGGATGGTGTTGTGAGAAAGACAGACAAATTTGATATCATACTGGCTGTCCGGGCGCAGGCGACCGATGGACACGGCCATTCCGTTTTCGATCTCGCGGTCCAGCCTTGTCTGCGGGCGGTCGTTTTCGGTGAAATAATGCAGGAATTGTTTCGGTGCGCTCGGCAACTGCAATTCCTGTGCTCTGCCCTTGAAATCCTTCCAGATTTGCAGGATCTGCTTAAGCTCGGGTTTTTGTGCAAAACTGGCGAACACGGCGGCCATATGCCCGTCGGATACCGGCACGCGCAGGCACTGTGTGGTGATGGACGGACCATCACTTTCCGGTACGATCGCGCCATTTTGCAGTTTGCCCCAGATCTTCAGCGGTTCCTGTTCCGATTTTTCTTCTTCGCCGCCGATGTAGGGCACCACATTGTCCAAAATCTCCGGCCAGCTCTCGAATGTCTTGCCCGCGCCCGAAATGGCCTGATAGGTGCAGGCAAGCACACGGGTCATGCCAAATGCACGCAGCGGATGCAGCGCGGGAACATAGCTTTGCAGCGAGCAGTTGGATTTAACGGCGATGAAGCCGCGTTTTGTACCCAACCGTTTGCGCTGAAACGGGATGACGGCGGCATGATCGGCGTTGATTTCCGGTACGATCATGGGAATGTCCGGTGTGAACCGGTTGGCGCTGTTGTTGGAGATGACCGGGCACTCGACTTTGGCGTATTTTTCTTCCAGTGCGCGAATTTCCTCTTTTTTCATATTAACGGCGCAAAAAACAAAATCCACCTGCGAAACGATGGTGTCCAGATCCGCTTCCGCGTCGTAGAGCGTTTTGGCTTTCAGTGTTTCGGGGATCGGCTTCTTCATGAACCAGCGCCCCGCCACCGCCTCCTCGTATGCTTTGCCTTTGGATCTGGCGCTTGCGGCCAGCACCTCTACCGTAAACCACGGATGGCCCTCCAGCAGCGTGATGAAACGCTGCCCCACCATGCCCGTGGCGCCGATGATCCCGACTTTGTACTGTTTCATTGTGCACCTCCCGCGTTTTTGCCGCACAGACGTCGGCGTGCTGCGTAGCAGACTGCCTGCATTCAAAATCCGCGCAAGAAAAAAACCGGTTGAAAACCGGCTGTCCATGCAATATAATAGAAGCACTGACGCTTTGCGGACGGGCTCTGTGCCCGAAACAAAGTGGATAGCTCTCCATCAATCGCATGATGACAGTCGCTGCGCTGTTTGCAAAGCAACCAGGCGAGCAGCCGCCCGGCGCTGCTCCCTTCGGCGTTTTTGCCTTTTGCCGGCCATCTTCGGTTCCGAACAACCTCCGGCGGGCTACTCATCAAAAACGCGCCTCTATCACAGTATATTCAATTAACGCTATCTTACCATTTTCCATATCGGATGTCAATCGCTTTGCCGGACAAACCAGACATCGTTTTTATGGAAAAAATCAAATGGAAATCGGGTATGACCTTATCGTATGAAAAAATCGGATTTTTACTATGATCTTCCCCCGGAACGGATTGCACAAGAACCGCTGGCGCAGCGGGATCAGTCGCGCCTGATGACGCTCGACCGCGCCACCGGCGCGGTGGGACACCGACATTTTTATGATTTGCCTGACTTGCTGCTGCCGGGCGACTGCCTGATTCTGAACAACTCCCGCGTGCTGCCCGCCAGGCTGTACGGCAACCGCGAAAAAACAGGCGGCCGGGTGGAATTTGTGCTTCTCAATGAAAAGAAACGCGATGAATGGGAAGTGATCCTCCGTCCGGGACGCACCGCCCGCGTGGGTGCACGGTATGTGTTCGGCGGCGGGCTGCTCAAGGCGGAAGTGCTGGAGATCATTGAAGACGGCAATCGCATCGTACGCTTTGAGCACGAGGGGGATTTCTATCGGCTGATCGAGCAAATCGGAGAGATGCCGCTTCCGCATTATATCACGCACAGATTGAAAGACAAGGAACGTTACCAGACCGTTTATGCCAAAGAGTCCGGTTCGGCGGCGGCACCTACGGCGGGGCTGCATTTTACGCCGGAGCTGCTGGAGCACCTGCGGCAGAAAGGTGTGCGCATCGGCTATGTCACGCTGCATGTGGGGCTTGGTACGTTCCGTCCGGTGAAGGCAGACACCATTGAGAAACATGTGATGCACAGCGAGCATTACGAACTGCCGGAGGAAACGGCCGCCCTTATCCGGGAAACCAAAGCGTCCGGTGGGCGCGTGGTGGGCGTGGGCACTACCAGTTGCCGTACACTGGAAAGCGTGGCGCAGCGGTACGGAGAAATCCGTGCGGCGGAAGGATGGACGGATATTTTCATTTATCCGGGTTTCCAGTTTCAAGTGCTGGATGCGCTCATCACCAATTTCCATCTGCCGGAATCGACGCTCATCATGCTGGTATCGGCATTTGCGGGCAGGGAGCATGTGCTGCACGCATATCAGGAAGCCATTGCCGAACAATACCGCTTTTACAGCTTCGGGGACGCGATGCTTCTGTATTAAGCCGCGTTTCATTAATGTAAAGTTTATAAGCTTTACATTAATGAAACCGCATTCATATGCGGGCCAGCGAACGTTTGTTGCCGCAATTTTCAAAAATCAAAGCGATTGAGGGATATCATGTTTGAACTGCTCCAGACCGAAGGAAAAGCGCGCCGCGGCCGATTTACCACCGTGCACGGCAAGGTGGAAACGCCGGCGTTTATGAACGTGGCGACCAGCGCCGCCATTAAAGGCGGCATCTCCTCTTATGATCTGGTCGATCTGCACTGTCAGGTCGAGCTTTGCAACACCTACCATCTGCACCTGCGCCCGGGCGATGATGTGGTGAGCGATATGGGCGGTCTGCGGGCGTTCATGGGATGGCAGGGACCGGTTCTGACCGATAGCGGCGGGTTTCAGGTCTTTTCACTGGCTCCGCTGCGGCGTATCACCGAGGACGGCGTCTATTTCTCTTCTCATATAGATGGCAGCCACATTTTTATGGGACCGGAGGAAAGCATGCGTATCCAGTCCAATCTCGGCTCCACCATCGCCATGGCCTTTGACGAATGCGTTGCCAATCCGGCTGAATACGAGTATGCCGTGCAGTCCTGTGCGCGTACCACGCGCTGGCTGGAGCGCTGCAAGAAGGAGATGGCGTGTCTGAACGCCGCGCCCGGCACCATCAATCCACACCAAATGCTGTTTGGCATCAACCAGGGCGCGACGTTTGATGACCTGCGTGTGGCGCATATGCGGCAGATCGCGGAAATGGATCTGGACGGCTATGCCATCGGCGGACTGGCGGTGGGCGAGCCTGCCGAGGATATGTACCGGATCATCTCCTGTGTCGAACCGCATATGCCGGTGGGTAAGCCACGTTACCTGATGGGGGTGGGAACGCCGCTGAATCTCCTGGAAGCGGTAGAGCGCGGCATCGATCTGTTTGACTGCGTGATGCCCAGCCGGAACGCCCGGCATGCGCATGTCTTCACCCGCGCGGGCAAGCGCAATCTGATGAACGCCAAATACACGCGCGATTCCGCACCCATCGACGAGACCTGTGACTGCCCGGTTTGCAAAAAGCACTCGCGCGCCTACCTGCACCACCTGTTCAAAGCGGAAGAACTATTGGCCATGCGGCTGAGCGTGATGCACAATCTGTATTTCTATAATCGTCTGATGGAAGATATCCGCGCCGCGATTGAGGAAGGGCGTTTTGCCGCATTCAAGCGTGAGCTGAGTCGGACAATCGACCGCCGTATTTAAAAAGCGGGCGTCTATACGCACATTTTTCAAGGATTTTTCAACTTTCTGCGCCTTTGCAGGAAATATTGCTTGCCAACTATGCGGGTTGCAGGTATAATCAAATCGTATGGTTTGCGGCAGAAACCATCGGACGCCGCAGACATCCGGGAACGGTCGTTCCAAAAATTTCGGAGGTGTTTTTATGCAGCTTTTGGCAGCAACATCCTCGACCGGGGATGCATTTTCCAGCATATCCATTTTTGTGGTCATCATCTTGATGTTCGTGGTCATGTACTTTTTCATGATCCGGCCGCAGCGAAAAAAGGAAAAGGAAGCCAAAGCGATGCGGGAAAATCTGGTGGTGGGCGACGAGATCACCACCATCGGCGGCATTGTCGGGCGTGTCGTGAGCATCAAGGATGATACCATCGTGATCGAGACCGGCGCCGACCGCGAGAAGATCCGCATCAGAAAATGGGCGATCCAGAGCGTTGAAACGATGCATGACGACAAGGAATAATGGTTCACAGCCTTTCGCAGCATAAAACGGGTAGCAGGCGCATATTTTTTGGTAAATACCTTTCCGCGCCGGTTTTTTATGCATCGCGGTCATAACGAGGGCATTCAAGTGCCGTTTTCTCAATAAAGCCGCGGGCAAAGCCGGACAGATGTGCGGAATCTGAAAGGCTGAGGGGATTTCCATGAAAAGTGTTGCGCAGGTGCAGTCCGGGTGGCGGGACGCGGTGCTTTCCGTATTGATCGGCATATTGTGCGGCGTATTATTCAGCATTCTGCTGCTGATCCTGTTTTCCATTTTGATGGTGCTGCAGGATATGCCGGCCGGAGCGGTGCAGCCGTTCGCCTTTACGGCTATCGCGGGCGGCGGATTCGGCGGTGGATTGTTTGCTGGCCGTTTGTTCGGTCACAAAGGACTGGCGCTCGGGGGGGCGGCGGGCTTTTTTTACCTGTTGCTGCTTCTTCTCAGCGGCGCGTTGCTGGGGCAGGCGGCTTTGGGCGGAGCGGTCCTACTCAAGATGGTGGTCTCGGTGCTCACGGGCGCCGTGGGCGGTATCGTAGGTGTCAACACCCGGCAGCGGCGCCTGCATGCCTGAGAACAGACCGGCCTGGAAGTTTGTGTTGAAAAAAATTGCATGGTGTGGTATGCTTTACCGTATACAGGCAAGGCCCTCAGTCTTATTTTTTAAAATCACGGAGGAAAACCATGAAACATATCAAAACGTTGAACGATCGTAAATTGCAGGAAACTGCGGCAAAGGGCGGCTGCGGGGAGTGCCAGGCATCCTGCCAGTCGGCTTGCAAAACTTCCTGCACGGTTGCCAACCAGTCCTGCGAACAGAAATAATTTCGCTTTGGAAGTCAGTGATGGTTCAGGGGCGTTTTACGTCCCTGAATTTTTGTCGTTTTTTATAGCGATGCCAGATAGCCGGTTATTCGGCGCAGAGAGGTCTACATGATACATACATTCGCATCAAATGGCCACCGTTTGGTGGTGGATGTCAACAGCGGTTCAATCAGCGAGCTGGATGAAATCAGCTACGCGCTTCTGGAGTTTGCCGGTGAAGATATGACCCGTGTACTTCCGCAGAAAGCCGGAGAGCGGCTTGCAGCCCGTTATGGGGTGAATGCATTGCGGGAGGCATGGGAGGAACTTTTTGCTTTGAAAGAAGACGGCAGGCTTTTTTCGCCGGACGTTTATGCCGCTTACCGCAATGCGGGTGACATGGCTCCGGTCAAATCCATGTGCCTGAATGTCGCACATGACTGCAATCTGCGTTGTTCTTATTGTTTTGCCTCCACCGGTGATTTTGGAGGCGGGCGCAAGCTCATGCCGTTTTCGGTTGGCAAACAGGCCGTTGATTTTCTGCTGGAGCACGCCGGCAACCGGCGCAATCTGGAGTTGGATTTTTTCGGCGGCGAGCCGATGATGAACTTCGATGTGGTCAAAGAGGTTGTCGCTTATGGGCGGGAAGCCGAACAGAAAGCCGGCAAGCACATCCGTTTCACCACAACCACCAACGCCCTTGTGCTGGATGATGAAAAGATCGATTTCATCAACCGGGAAATGTACAATGTCGTGCTCTCGATCGACGGGCGGCAATCCGTCCATGACCGGATGCGCAGGCGGATCGACGGTAGCGGCAGCTATCAAACTATTTTGGCAAACATCAAGCGATTGGTAGAGCGCCGCGAACATCGCAACTACTATGTGCGCGGCACCTTCACCCATGAAAATCTGGATTTTGCAGAGGATGTGCTGGCTCTGGCGGACGAAGGGTTCAAGGAAATATCGGTGGAACCGGTCATCCTGCCGGAAGGCCATCCGTTGGCGCTGCGCAAAGACGATCTGCCCCATATTTTTGCGGAATACGACCGGCTTGCTCTTGAAATGATTCGGCGTGCCAAAGCGGGCAACGGTTTTAACTTTTTCCATTTTATGATCGACATGGAACACGGTCCGTGCGCCATCAAGCTGCTGCGCGGCTGCGGTTGCGGCAATGAATACGTCGCTGTTACGCCGGAAGGGGATATTTATCCCTGTCACCAGTTTGTGGGGGACAGGGCGTTCCGTATGGGAAATGTTTGCAACGGACAATTTGACCAGGCGATGAAAAACACATTTTCCAAAGCCAACATTTTTACCAAAAAAGACTGCGCGGATTGTTGGGCAAAATTTTATTGCAGTGGTGGCTGCAATGCGAACAACAGTGCCTATGCGGGCAATATCCTGACACCGCTAGACATTTCGTGCGCGCTGGAACGCAAGCGTGTGGAGTGTGCGCTGATGATCAAAGCCGCGCTTGCCGAATGATGCTGGAGGCAAACGTTTATCCCGATCCCGGCCAGGAGAAAAAAGCCGCCAGGAAATATCCTGTCGGCTTTTTTCTGCTTCCGGCACTCTGCACTGGTAAAACGGCCCCACCCCGCAGGTTTGTGGAAATGCAAGTGTCTGCTTTGTGCAGAAAGTGAAAATTATGTCAATAGGTATCCAGCGTCTTGCATTTATGTAAAAAATGGTATATGATTGTCGGTACATCAACCATGGATTCATTTTGCTATTTTTTAGATCAAGTAATAGAAGAATAAGAGGAAACGGCATGACAGAAAAAATAGGCTTCATTGGAGCCGGCAATATGGCCGGTGCCATCATCAACGGTCTACTGCGGCAAGGGGTCTGTCCAGCCGACCATTTGGCGGTATACGATCACCACAGCACACATTATGCACGGTTTGAAGAGCGTGGGGTGTGCGGCGTGGAAACGGTCCGGCAACTCGTGAAATTTGCAGATATCATTTTTTTATCTGTAAAACCGCAAAATTATGACGAAGTGCTCCAAAACATCTGTCCCTTCGCGGAGGGCAAAATCATCGTGAGCATTGCGGCCGGTATTTCCTCGGCCTACATCAAGGAACGCCTGGGTGACGCAGCCAAAATCGCGCTGGCCATGCCGAACACGCCTCTGCTTCTGGGAGAAGGCGCTACGGCGCTGTGCCAATGTTCGCCGCTTACAGATGTGGAATACGCGAAGGTCAAGGCCGTTTTCGCGGCGGGCGGTGTGGTACAGGATCTGCCGGAGGAGCAGATGGCGGCCGTTATATCGGTCAGCGGCAGCAGCCCTGCATATGTCTATCTATTTGCAAAAGCTGTGATCGCTGGAGCCGTGGAACAAGGGATAGACGTCGCGGTGGCAAAAGCGCTGATTGCCCAGACGCTGATTGGTTCCGCGAAAATGCTGACGGATTCCGGCATAGAACCGGATGAACTGATCCGGATGGTTTCTTCCAAAGGCGGCACCACCATTGCGGCACTTGATGCGCTTTATGCGCATGGATTCGAGCAGGCGGTCATTGACGGGATGCGGCAATGTACAAGGCGCGCCAAAGAACTCGGAAAATAGGTCTTCTGTCAATCCCATTATCACGCATAGCACCCTTTTTACCTGCATACAGTTTACTGTGAATATGAATGGTAAAGGGGGTCAAGCCCTTGAAAAGGAAAAGGATGGGGCATTCGGCTCGGGTGCCCGCAAGCAAGGGCAGCAGCAAATTGTTTTTGCCATATTTGGGATTGGCAGTCCTGATCCTGGCCGGTGTGATGGTTGGAGCGCTGCTGGCGCCGGGTAAGACGCCGGGAGAGACTTCCGGGCTGCAGTTGCTTTCTCAGGAACTGCTGTCAAAAGCAGCTGCTTCACAAGGCTTTTTAGATCTGTTTTGTTCTTCGTTTTTCTCAACGGCCGTTTTGCTGTGCGCGGCTTTCCTGTTTGGGCTGTGGGCCGTCGGTGTGGTGGGGGTTGTGCTGGTGGCACTGTTCAAAGGCGCCGGAATCGGCCTGTCCATGGGCTACATCTACATCCACTACGGCGTATCCGGGTTTATGATTTGTGCGCTGTTCATCCTTCCATGGGCATTGGTCACTTCTTTTGCGATTGTAGTGGCCTGCCGTGAAGGGCTGTCGTTTTCGGTTTGCATCGCACGGGCGATCTCGCCGGCTGAAAGCACGCACCTGTGGCAGCTTTTCCGGTTGTATGCCATGCGGTTCGTCGTCTGTTTCGGCCTGGCCGCCTTGGCAGCATTGATCGAGGCTGGCTCTACCATCGCGTTTTCCGCGCTGTTTTTAAGTTGAGAGCACTGCCATATAAATGGATGAAAGGGAAGATGGATGGATTTTTCGCTCTTTTTCTTTTTCCTGATTAGAACGGGCTCGGATCATACCATAGATAAACAGACAGAAAACCATAAAACATTCTGACGCAAAAATGAGGGGAAAGTAAACCGTATGGACAACTACCTGGATGGATACTCCGCCTATCTGCGTGATCAAAAATCCGTTTCGGCGAGTACGCTCCAGTCCTATCAGCGAGATCTGAAACAATTCGTGCAGTATCTGCAGCAAAGGGGAAACGAGGATCCGGCCGACGTCACGGCCGCTGAATTGGAAATGTATCTGGATGTTTTGCGGGGAAAAGGCCGCTCCGAAGCGACTATCTCCCGTTTTACCGCGTCTGTCCGCGGATTTTTCCAATATCTTCTTTTGGAAGGAATCATCTCCGAGAACCCGGCTTTGCTGTTGCATGTGGAACGCGGCAAACGTTGCCTGCCGGATATTTTGACAAGTGGAGAAGTCGATCTTCTGTTTGCACAGCCGGTCTGCAACGACTTCAAAGGATACCGGGACAAGGCGATGCTGGAGCTGCTGTACGCCACCGGTATCCGGGTCTCCGAGTTGATCGCGCTGGACGTCGGCGATATCAATTTGGGGCTTTGCACCTTATTTTGCCGTGGTCCGGAAAAAAATCGGTCTATCCCCATCTATAACGAAGCGGTTCAGTCGATCTCCCTATATCTGGACAACGCACGTTCCACCCTCCGCATGCTTCACGGCGAAAAAGCACTTTTTGTCAATGCGGGCGGTCGGCGACTCTCCCGGCAGGGGTTTTGGAAGATCGTCAAAAGCTACGCGGGACAGGCAGGCATCCAGAAACGCATCACACCGCACACGCTTCGCCACTCGTTTGCCGCGCACTTGTTGGAAAACGGGGCTGACCTCAAATCCATCCAGGAAATGCTCGGGCATTCCGATATTTCCTCTACACAGATTTATGAGCAGATCGTCCAGAACCGGTGCAGACTGGTCTATAACAAATGCCATCCAAAAGCTTGAAACGCAGTTGGATTTGTCAGGCGGACGCTTGAAAGATTACTTGTCTTCCGGCTTTTCTTTGTCTCTTGGCGCTTTTTGTCCGGAAAAATGGGCCAGGGGGGACCGGTTCACGGCGTCCTGCAGTTGCCTGTCTGAAAGATGCGTGTAGATTTCGGTTGTGCTTAGGTTCTCGTGCCCCAGTATTTCCTGCAGGACGCGGACGTCGACATGCCCGTGCTGATACAGCAGCGTGGCGGCCGTGTGCCGCAGCTTATGGACGGAAAGCCCGCGGCCGCTCAGACCGGCGCGTTCCAGATATTTGTACACGATGGCCTGCACGGTCTTTGGACTAATGCGTTGTAGCCGGTTGCTCAGGAACAAGGCGTCCCGGTCTTTCACGCTGTCTTTTGCGCGCACGGCGAGATATCGCTCCAGCGCCTGCAGGCAGGCTTCGTTGAGGTAGATCGTGCGTTGTTTGTTGCCTTTTCCGGTCACCGTCATGGTGCTGTTCCGAATATCCGAGAGGTTCAGTCCCACCAGTTCGGAGAGGCGCATGCCGCAGTTTAAAAACAGGGTCATGATGCAATAGTCCCGCGCAGCGAACTTGCCGTCGATATCCCGCAAAACCTCCATGCTTTCTTCCAGCGTGAGGTATTTGGGCAGGGATTTTTTTTGTTTAGGTGCCTCCAGGTCGCGCGTTGGATTTTCCTGAAGGATTCCGGCACGTTCACACAGGTATTTGTAAAAGGAACGAAGGCTGGATACCTTGCGGGCTCTGGATGCGGCTCGGTTTTTGCGCTCGTTTGTGATATAATTGAGATATTCATAGATATCCGCCAATGTGATAGACGCCAAAAAAGGGATGTCCACATCGTCTATGGCAATCTCATCGAACGGGGTGTCCCGCGGAACCGATCCGCGCATCTGTTTAATGAAGCGGAAAAATGTGCGCAGGTCGTTTTCATATTCTCGTACAGTACCAGGGGATTTCCCCTTGATCGTTTCCATGTATACCAGAAAATCTCTGACCGCCTTGGGTGAGGCCAGCAATTTTTCATCCATAATTCTTTGTCCTCCGCTTTTGAAAAGAAAGGGTAATATGACCACACTGTATCGTGCCTGCATGGATTCGCCTGTTGGCCGGCTTACCTGCATCTGCACCAATGCCTCCATTATACGACTTCTCTGGGCTTCTGACAACGAAGACGAAGAGGCGGATCAGCTTTCCCGCATGCAGGGATCCACACACGTTTCCGCTGCAAACACGGTTGCCGATACCGTTTGCCGGGAACTGGACGCGTATTTCGAGGGGCAGCTGAAAGCATTTTCCGTGCCGCCTGCTTTTGTTTACGGGTCACCGTTTTCGCGTAAGGTCTGGCAGGCGATTGCCGCCGTCCCTTACGGGCAGACCGTTTCCTACCAGCAGTTGGCGGCTGACGGCGGCGTTTCCGGCGCGCGGGCGGCAGGCAATGCGGTGGGGCGCAATCCGATCCCTATTTTGGTGCCCTGTCACCGCGTTCTGCGAAAAAGCGGAGAGTTGGGCGGATTCAGCGGTGGGGTGCAGGTCAAACGTCTGCTGCTACGTCTGGAAGGCATCTCATTCAATGAGAACGAACCCCAGCGCTTTATAAAAAGCGGAGGCGATACGGTCTGACGGCGGCAACCCCCGGTCTTTTTCAAACCGGAGTACCGCCTGATGGAACCCCCAAGAGTCGTACCGGCCGTTGCAGATGCCGTCGAAATACCCCAGGTCGTGCAGCCGCTTCTGCACGGCAAGCACGTCCTGTCCGTACATTCCCGGCCCGATGGTGCGGAACCCTGTGCCAAACGCGCCGTAGACGCCGTTGACGATCAGAACGGTCGTGCCGCACGGCACCAGAGAATAGAGTGCGCGGATATCCTTGCCGTACATGCGGAAGCAGCCGTGTGAGGACGGCTGCCCGACCGAATCCGGCCGTGTGGTGCCGTGAATGCCGTAATTGCCCCACGGGCAGTTGAGCCCCAAAAAATAGCCGCCGAAGCCTTCCCCCCAGCGAGCCTTGCGGTTGATCTGGAATGTTCCGCAAGGCGACGGGGTGTCTTCCTTGCCGGTTGCACAGCTGTAGGAGCGATAGAGCTTACCGTTTTTGAACAAAGACAGGCGGTTTTCCTGCACCTGGATCAGGATCATGTAAGGATTTGGGGAAGTGGCAGAAGCCCGCATCCCATTTGCCTGAAAAGCATGCTGCACAACGGGCAGCAACAGGACTGTTGCCAGTATGCACAGTATGACGATCAGGGTATTTTCCAGCTTGCGTTTCACCACACCGTTCCTCCGGCAAACAGGCTTTTCATCTGCGGCTTCCTGTTCACTTTATGAGGCACGGGGCTGTTTTAACCCCGGAACGCGCATTCTGTATCTCAAACATCTCGAACGGAAGGTTCCGTTTTTACATAAAAGCGCCGCGTTCCGCATACTGTTTTGCGGAGGTGATGCGCCGATGCGTCCGCAACGCTGGATTCTGCCGCTGATTGCCATAGCCGCGCTTTGCCTGGTTGCCGCGGGTACGCTCACGTCCATCCAGAGCTCTACATCGGCATCTGCTGCGGCAGCTTATGAAAAAACTGTCATCATTGATCCGGGGCATGGAGGGATGGATGGCGGGGCCGTGGGGGCGGATGGGTCAATTGAGAAGGACATCAATCTGTCTGTTTCTCTAAAGCTGCGCAGCTTTTTTCTCGCGGGCGGGTACCAGGTGATCATGACCAGACAGGATGACCGTTCCATCCACAGCAGTGGAAGCGATACACTCCGCGAACAGAAAACGAGCGACATCCACAACCGACTGAAGATTGCCGACGCACATCCGAACGCGCTGTTTTTGAGCATCCATCAGAATTTATATACACAGCCGCAATACAGCGGCGCGCAGGTGTTTTATTCCACCAACAATCCCGATTCCAAAATGCTGGCGCAATGCCTGCAAACAGACATCCGCGCGTTGCTCCAACCACAGAACGATCGGCTCATTAAGCCGGCGGGCAGTAACCTTTATATTTTATATCATGCGCGTTCTCCGGCGGTTTTGGTGGAATGCGGGTTTGTTTCCAATCCCACAGAAAACGAGAAGCTGCAGGATAACGTATATCAGAACCAACTGGCCTTTTCCATTTTTTATGGCACCGTGCATTTTTACGCGGAACAGGGAAAAACGGCCGCATCCGCTCCGAGGCTCTCCTCACAGGGTGATGCGGGACCATGACCGGCTCATACAGACTGGGACGATCCGGCAACAGAAAGGACGAAAAAGGGGGGCGCATATGGCAAAAGTAAGGACGCAATATGTATGCAGCAGCTGCGGGCATGTGGAATCCAAATGGGTGGGGCGCTGCCCCGCCTGCGGCGAATGGAACACGCTGGAGGAAGCGGCGCCTGCACCTACCAGTGCGTCGCGCACAGCTGCATCTCTCAGCCGCCCGGGGGTATCGGCCGCTCGGCTGTCCGAAGTGGAGACCGGCAACAGCGACCGCCTGGTGACACGGATACAGGAATTCAACCGCGTGATGGGAGGCGGCCTGATCCGTGATTCCTTAACCATTCTATCTTCTCCGCCGGGCTGCGGCAAAAGCTCTCTTGCATTGATGATTGCAGAAGATCTTGCCGAGCAGGGCTGCAAGGCGCTGTATGCATCGGGCGAAGAAAGCGCCTCCCAGATCAAACGCCGCGCCGATCGCATTCTGAACGGCGTCAACGATAATCTCTGGATTCTTTCGGATACCAGTATGAATAATGTCCTGCGGCACATTGACGCGATCGACGCGGATTTTGTCGTGACCGACAGTATCCAGACATTCGTAATGGACGGCGTGGATTCCAGGCCGGGCTCGCCCACACAGACCATGCAGTGCGCGGGCGAATTGCTGCACACCGCAAAAGATCCAGCCAGACCGCGCGCCATTATCATGATCGGGCAAATGACCAAGGAAAATGAACTGGCTGGCCTGCGCGCGCTGGAGCATATGGTGGACACGGTACTACTGATGGACAGCAGCGCCGGCGAAGAGATTCGTTCGCTTTACTGTTCCAAAAACCGTTTTGGCAGCACCGGTGAGATGGGTTTCTTTTCGATGACCGAATCCGGTCTGGTTTCCATCGACAACCCGTCCGCCTATTTCATGACCAAACGGGAAACAGGGGAGACCGTTTCCGGCAGCGCACTCACGGTGGTGCGTGAGGGGTCGCGCCCCATCATCGTGGAGATCGAAAGTTTGGTGTCCCGCTCGTTCACACCGTATCCCACGCGCATAGGGGAAAGCCTGAAACGTGACCAGCTCAACACGCTGGTCTCCATTTTGGAACAGCGTGCGGACATCACCCTGTTCGATAAAAATGTGATTTTGAAAACGACCGGGGGCCTGCGGCTCTCGGAAAACGCCGTAAGCCTGTGTGTCATCATGAGTATCGTTTCGTCGGTCTTTCACAAAGGCATTGCGGGGGATACGCTGTTTATCGCGGATGTGGGACTCACCGGGGAACTGAAGAAAGTTCCCTCGCTGGAATCGCGCGTCAAGGAAGCCGACCGCATGGGGTTTCAACGTGTGTTTGTGGCGAAAGATGCCGTTTTGCGGACGCACGAATCGCTGCACATTCAAGTCATCCGCTGCAAAACCGTTAAGCAGGTGATCGCCGTCGCTTTTTCTTCTTGATTGGGAGCAGGGCAGGGGATACAGCTTAGAGCCGTCCGGGTTCCTGCGGTGTGTACGCTGCTGTCTGTGGCTGCCTGGCTTGGTAATACAGGCAGTCCTTTTTTTCACCGGAACAGGATGTATCGGATAAGAGCCCTGCTTTTTCCAGATTGCAGTATCCGTCTTTTTGAAATTTGCAGTCGTTGGTGCACTGTATCAGGCTCATAGTGATCTCCTCTGCCTAATGTTTCAGGATTCTATTTTTTTTAGTATTTTCTGAAAGCCTCCGTCCTATTCCGGTACGCTGCAGAAAAATCATCCGACGATGCTCCAAAATACGGATAAATCTATTTTTAATTGCCAAACTATCAACAAAGAGGAAGTGTTGGACTGTTGATGGATTGGGGCCGGTGTCTGGATGAAAAAATGGATGTTACTGCTGTCTGCGACGACTGCCGTCATCGCATGGATTTTTGTTTTTCCGACCGTTTCCGCCAAAACATGGAGCGGCGAAAATGTGATGCTGGCGCAAGTGCACATGGGTACCTATCAAACACAGGTGCAGTGTTCCGGAACCATCCAGCCGACAGCGGAGCAGGCCGTCAGTTTTGGGCTGCCCATCAAGCCGACGGCGATCCGTGTGGCGGTTGGGGATACGGTCCATGCGGGGCAGGTGCTGATGGATATCGACCGTGACCAGTCGATTGCGGCGTTTGCTTCCGCGCAGTCCGCACAAAACCAGAATGACAATGCCGCCAGCAATTCCTCCAATTCCGGGGATACCGCCGGAACATCCTCCGACGATGCGGCCGAACGCCTTCGTCAGGCCATCAGTGACTGGATGCCCGGCACAGCGCAAAGTGCGTCCGGCAATTCCGAAAGCATGAACGCCCTTTTGCAGCAATATCAACAATATACCGGCGCTGGCACGGCTGCACAACTGCAATCCGCGCTTTCCTCGCAGCTGTCGCAAAGCACATCCGGCAGCGGTGCCGCGGAAAGCGCGTTGGAGCAGCAGATACCCAGCCAGATCACAGCGCCGATCTCCGGTGTGATTACGGAGATAAACGCCGCCGTAGGCAGTTTTAGCGCGCCTGCAACGAGCTTGGTGGTCATCAGTGATCTGAGCGGACTGAATCTGCGCGCACAGGTGGGGCAGGCCGATATTTCGCAGGTGCATACCGGGCAGAACGTGCAGATCTCCGCGTCAGCTGCCGGGTCTGGGGCAGGGGGGCGTTATACGGGAACGGTCACGCAGGTTTTTCCGGCGGCGCACAGCGTATCCGATGCAAGCGGGACGCGCAATGTGGTGGATGTGCTCATCCGGGTTGCCAAACCGGACAAAAACCTGCTGCCGGATATGTCTGCTCAGGCAAGTATCACCACCAATGTGAACCCCAAAACACTGTCCGTGCCATATGAAGCAGTACAGCAGGATGACGCAGGGCAGGAGTATGTTTTCGTGCTGCGCGGACACTGGGTCTACCGCCAGAACATTCGGACAGGAGCCGAGTTTCCTTCAACCGTACAGGTGCTTTCCGGGTTGCAGGGCGGCGACAAAGTGGTACTTGCACCGTCGTCGTCTCTGCGCTCCGGAACGCCCGTCTCGGTGCAGGGGGTTCGTCATGTTTGATTTCCTGAACGACCTGCTGCACAATGCGGTTCGCAATCTGGGGCGTAAACCGCTGCGCACCGGCATGATGATCATGGGCATCGTCATTGGTGTGGCATCTGTTATTTTAATTTCCTCCATCGGTGAAAGCGGACGCAATGCCATCACATCGCAGCTGAACAGCCTGGGAATGGACGGGCTGAATATCCAGGCTGCCAGCGCCGTGTCCAGCCAGTCCGCACTGCATGACATTGATGTGCAGAAAAGTAGACAAGTCAAAGGTGTGAAAGCGGTCATGCCGATCATCATGCAGATGGGCGGCGCGCAGATCCGCAATGTGCAAAAGCAGGCGCTGATCTGGGGTATTGGAGAGCAGGCGCGCCAGATGCAGACCGTACATCTGCTGTATGGCAGTATGCTGACAAAGTCCGATGTTCAGAATGCCGCCAATGTCTGTCTGGTGGAGGACGCTTTCGCGCGTGCTGCATATAAACGCAGCAACATCGTCGGCAAAACCATCACGGTGTTTGTCAACAGCACAAGCACAACCATGAAAATTAAAGGAATCGTTGCAAACGGGAGCGGCATGTTTTATAATCTGGTTGGCAACTATATTCCAAGTTTTCTGTATATACCCTATACAACCGCTGAAAATCTGCGGGGCGAGGACGGATACGATCAGATTGCTGTACAGACCTATTCTGAAAGCAACAATGATCTGATTGGCAACCGGATCGTATCGGCCCTTTCCACAGATGGTTCCGGAAATACCTATGTGGCTATGAATATGTTCAAGCAGAGGCAGCAACTTTCAGATGTGCTGAATATCATTACGCTGATTATATCCGCGGTGGGCGGAATTTCTCTGGTAGTTGCCGGGTTGGGAATTATGACGGTGATGACGATGTCTGTAAGCGAACGTACACGAGAGATCGGTATCAAAAAAGCCATTGGGGCACCCAAAAGCGCGATCTTACTGGAATTTTTATTCGAGGCATTGGGGATCTCCATACTCGGCGGTGTGATTGGCCTGGCGGCGGGACTTTTGCTGGCATATGCCGCCACGGTGGTGATGCATATGCCATTTGCATGGACCATCCAGTCTGTGCTGTTCAGTACGTTGCTTTCAGCGTCCATCGGTGTTGTTTTCGGTGTTTACCCGGCGGTGAAGGCCTCGAATCTGAATCCGGTCGATGCGCTTCGCTGCGAATAGAGAAGTTCAAATACAAATACAATTATACAAAATAAAAATTTTGTATAATTGAGGGGAGGGGAACTATACCAGATGCACGTGCACGAAGAACAAATCACATTTCGACCCGTTCAAGAACGGGATATCTCCGGATTGTTGGAGATCTACCTGTATTACATACGGAACTCTACCGGAACCTTTCAGATTGCGGAAATTGGTATTGATGAGATGCGAGCGCTTGTTACACCGGAAAATGCCGGTTATCGCAGTTTTTCCATTTTTGCAGGCTGTGAACTGTGTGGATATGCATCCTATCATAAATATCGGGAGCGCGAAGCCTTTTCAAAAACAGCGGAAATCAGCATTTATCTTAAAAATGAATATGCCGGATGCGGTATCGGCTCAAAAGCACTTCAGATGCTGGAGCCGCTGGCCAAAAACGCCGGTGTGCACACACTGCTTGCGCTTGTGTGCCATGAAAATACGGAAAGCATCCGTTTGTTTAAGCGCTCTGGTTATATGATGCAGTCCTGTTTAAAGGAAGTGGGCTATAAATTCGGGCGTTATTTGGATCTTGTGATTTTACAGAAATTTATTTGAATACACAAACCGGCCGTCCTTTTTCGAAGGACGGCCGGTTATTTTGAAGCGATGCAATATCAATAATCACTGTACCGGGATGCCTTGCGCAACTGATCGTGTACTATATTGGATATTTTTGCAATGTCCAACTGCTCGTTTGCGGTTTTCATAATTAAGCGGATGACCACATCAATCAGTTCCTCGTTACTCAGCCGATTCAAGTCACGTGTTCCGCTGATTTCTTCACATTCCAACTCGGCATAATTTTTTAATATTTCCTTTGAAAGCATGCAAACCACCCCCCTTTTCATACAAATTGTACACGAATGCATGGCAAAGGGCAATAGGAATACGGAAAAATCAGACAATCAGACAGAATCAACGCACTCCGGCTGTTCGTCGCTCAGACGATTTTCCAGTGTTTCCACCGTGCCATATCAAGGATACGGTCAAGTAAACAGCGGCCGCCAGCAATGTGACATTTTGCGCATGGATAAGCAACCAGAAACCGAATGTACCCGCAGGCAGCAAAATGGAAACAGAGCATATCTGAAGGATGCGCGTCGCCATTTGTGGTGTGGCGTGTGCGCATAGCAACGCTTCCAGCGCCCGTCCGCCGTCCAGACTGCCTACGGGTAACAGGTTGAAAAGCGCCAGGAACAGGCTTACGGTAAAGATCGCCTGCGCCGGGCCCATCCAGAAATGCAGGCGCCAGCATATCAGCATCACAGCGCAGAGCTGGAAGTTGGCCGCCACGCCTGCAAGTGCCAGCACAGCTTCTTTCCCATACGAAAGGCGTCTGCTTTCATCTGCATTGATATCCACACCAAACATATGGAACGAGATAGCGCGGACACGGACATGAAACAGCAGCAGCACAGAAAAATGTCCCAGTTCATGTATAGCCGCACAGAACAGCGCTAATGCCGTCAGCCCGGTGGAATCCAGTGCAAGCATGCAGGTAAGCAACACCAGAAAATAAACGCTGAACGTCACCCTGCAGGTTTTCATGCAATAGCTCCCGACTTTACCCGTCTGGTTTTACACCTGCGCGCCTAGCGCACGGGCAGGGTCAACACAGACGCCGTCGATATGGATCTCAAAGTGCAGGTGATAGCCGGTGGATAGCCCGGTGCTCCCCACTTTAGCGATGGTATCCCCTATTTTGACAGGCGTCCCCTGCCCCACAAGCAACTGGTCACAATGGCCGTAAAAGGTTTCCACTCCGCCGCCGTGATCGATCAGCAAAAAATTCCCGTAGTCCGCCGACTGCCCGGCCTGCTTCACAACACCCGGAAGAGCCGCAGAAATCGGCGTATCCTTCGGCGCGGCAATATCCATGCCGGTGTGGAAACTGTGCTTATGGGTCACCGGGTTGATACGGAACCCGAAAGGGGATGTGATACGCCCCTGTACCGGCCAGACGGGTTGTGCCGAAAGCAGGTACGGCCCCAGACTGACAGAGGCGGGCGGTACCAATACACTTCCTGTCGGCTGCACCGTCAGGTCCGCTCCTCCCTCTCCGCTCAGGGAGGCGGAGACGGAAGAACTTGTGGGATTTTCCGCAGGTTGAGATGCACCGGATGAAGACGTGTTCTGGGAAGCGACAGCCGAAGAAGAAACGGAAGAAGCCAAAGATGACAACGCGGAGGAAGATGAGACAGGTTTTGAACTGCCTGCGGAAACGGTTCTAGACGATGTGTTGAATACGCTCTTGACATCCGGCAACCCAATCTGCAAACGCTTCATTACCTGTGAAATCTGCCCGGCCAGCTCTTTCTGATTTAACTGGCTGGTCAGTGCTTTATTCAGCGCCTGACGCATCGTCTGGTCCACCGGGCTTTTGGCAATATGTAAAGCAAGCACGGCCAGCAGGGACAGGACGCAAATCACAATCTGCACGCCCAGTACATGCGGCTGGGTTCCCTTCGGCTGGGTTCCCTTCGGCTGGGTCGCGTGGCTTCTGTTCCGGTTGTTTCCCTTCCCGCGCATGGTTTCACGCGTATATGGGCGCGGATAGGGTCTCTCGTATTCCCGTTGCCTGTTGCGCAAACCGTTTTCATCGTCCATCATACCGCTTCCCTCCCCGTCAAAACATATGCAGAAGCAGGGAGAGATAGTCCACGCAGTTTTTGCAGCTGCCGGTCAAGGCTCGGTGGGCAGTTCACGAATCAGAAGCGCCAGGAAATATTTGCAGGTAGCCCAGTCATCCCTCGTTCCCGTCAGGTTGCAGCTGAGCGTAAGAGAATCTTCATATACCGTTGTGTGCAGCGCGATATTCGGCTGATTGTAGATCGGGCCGGTGATATAGGCATCGTTGATGTCCACATCGCCGAATACCAAACGCGATCCGTCTATTTTTCCGATGTGGTTGAACAGGTAATGCGGCAGGCTGACCGATGCCAGATGCTCCTGCGCATGTTTGGCGGAAAACGGAAAATATCCGAGTGCTTTGGCATTTTCGATCACGGCAGATAATGTGTGTAGCATGGACAGGCGGTTATGTACCAGCATCAGGGTCTGATGAAAATCGGAAGGCAATTTTGCGGGTGAAACGAACAAGAGCGGCAGTGACAGACTGCAGGCCGCGCGGCCGGTTCCCCAAGGCAGAAAGCGCCGCAGGTCGGTCTGGCAGACAACGGGGAACGGCCCACCAGGCCGCTCACGCAGCATGGCATAGACCGCGCGAATATATGCCGTCAGCAACACTTCGTCCACGCCCACATGGCGGTAGACGGCAAAGCGTGCAAGCGCCTGATAGCGGCTGACCGGGAGGGTGTTGGTCACAATAAATGGGACTTCCGCCACCCCACTCAAAGGGAACGATTGCTTCACGGCCGGGATATTCAGCACCGGCTGGCGGCGAAAAGCAGCCTTTAGGCGGGCAATAGGCGGCAGAGCGCGCAATACACGTTGCATATACAGTTTTTCAGGCTGCGGGGCTTGAAAAGATGCCGCATGCAGGTCGGAATAAATGTGCCCGAGCAGATACAGATATTCCTTCATGCCGGCTTCATCGCAAATCATGCGGTTGAGGATGATGCAAAGCGTATCGCGCGCCTGTCCGCGCACCAGTTTGAACCGGATCTGCGGGCCGCGGAAACCGTCCGTCCTGTCTGATAAAAAGGACATCACCTCATCGTCGGTGCAATTAGTGGTGACCATACTGAACAGATCCGAAATATCCGAATCATGGATCTGCCAATATGGCAGATTGTCATCCGGGATATATCGACCCTGCAACTGCGGCAGTGCGTGCAAAGAGAGCAGAACGGCCCGTTTGAGCCGTTCCAGCTTCAGGTTGCCCCGAAAATATACGGCGCAGCGTACCTGCCCGTCATGTCTTTTCTGAACGGCGCATTCCGCATATTGCTCGATATCCCATGCCTGTGCGCTGATACGCGGCAGTGAAGCGCTTTGTTGGAAATGGCGCTGATTGTGATGAAATTGCCGCATCTGTTCCCTGCCTTATCGTTGGTTATGTGTTGTTCCGTTTTACTGCGCCCCGTCTGCCCGGGTGAGCGGCGCGAACTGCCCCTGCACAAATCCGGCCAGCGCATCCGGTGCAAGAATCACTTGCACGCCGCGGTGTCCGCCGCTGACACCGATCCGATCAAACCGCATTGCGGTTTGATCGATGAATACCGGATAGTTTTTTTTCATGCCTATGGGGGAACATCCGCCGCGCAGATAGCCTGTCAACACCGGCAGTTCCTTGACATGGATCAGTTCCATCCGCTTCTGTCCGGATGCGGAAGCCCCCGCCTTCAGGTCGAGTTCCTTTGCCACAGGGATACAGAATACGAACAGATTGTTCTGGTCGGCGCGCGCCACCAGCGTTTTGAAACATTGTTCAGGTGTAATGACTGTCACCTGTGTGGCGGCGTGTACACCGCTCAGGTCTTTTTCGTCATACACATAGGTTGCCGTTTCATATGAAATATGCGCTTTGTCCAACATGCGCATCACATTGGTTTTCATCATGGATCACTTCTTTAATGTAAAAACTTCCAATCATATTATAACACGTCCTGCTTTATCTGCGCAAGAAACCGCCGGAATATAAAAAACAGGGCATGAAACACCCTGACCGTGCTTCATGCCCTGCCTATTTGTTGTACCGGCATTCTATTTTTTATACGGAAAATCCCGCATAATGAGATAATCCCGCCCATCCGGCGAGTCGCCGTTTTCGGCGTCTTCCTTATCCAGCAGATCGCCAAGAAGCCGGCGATTCTGGTCGGCAATGCTCCCTCCGGTCTTTGTCGGTGCCGGTTGGCTGCCCGTCTGCACAGACGGATCGGACTTTGCCGCAGAAGGTTTAAACGCAGCGTTTGCGTTAGTATGTACAAAAGAAGAAATCGACGGCACAGCGTCTTGCCGGAGCGCCTGCTCCGGCGCAAGCATCTGCGGCTGCGCCTGAGCCAATGCATCCCAGGCAGACTGGGAGACCGGGTGCAGAAGCTGCTGCCGGGAAGGTTTTGCATTGCCCACGGGCGGTTTGGGACTTTCCTGAGCGAAAGCGGAATTGGAAAGCGTATCGGGAACCGCTTCTGCGGCAGCATATCCCGGCTGGGACACTGCATCCGGTGTGACCTGCGGTTCCGGCTGCACAGATATCGGTTCGGCCTGAAAGCTCCAACTGTTTTCCTGTGCGGCGAGAATCTGATGACTGTCCATGGACTGCGTGGCGCCGTCGCCGGTATTGGGCTGCGGTGTACGGATAGCGCCTTTCGCTTCCGGCCCCCAGTTTGCGGGTATGGGCATGCCGTCCGCTTCAAACGCCTGCAGTGCGAGCAGCAGACGGAGAATTTCCCCCGTGCTCCGGCCAACACCGCGTGGATAGAGCAAAACCGCGCGGATGGTCGCTTGGGGATCCATAAAAAACACACCGCGAACAGGTCGTGCGGCGCCTTGCGGCAGCACGCCGTACTGCCGGGCAATTACGCCTCCGTCATCCGCCACAAGCGGTATGCCGGCGAAAGTTTCCGCGCCGCCGGGCGCATCTTTTTCCAATTCCCGCATCCACGCGGCATGCGCTTCAGCGGAATCGGGTGAAAATGCGACCAACGCGCAATTGTTTTCGGCAAACTGGTTCTGCAAACGCGCCATTTCCTGAAATTCGCTGGCGCAGACCGGATTGAAAGCGCCTGGATGGCTCAACAGCACGACCCACTTTCCTTTGAAATCCGCAGGAAAACAAATCATGCCGTGGGTAGACTGCGCCTGAAATTCCGGCGCTTTCTCCCCGATACGAGGCAAGGTGGCAGTATCCATTGCATATCCTCCTGACATAAACGGCGTAACAGATGGACAGATGACGTCCGCGAACCGGCATCGCGGAACCGTTCCGCCCCGGCAGAGGCATGGACGAACCGCCGTGCCTGCACTGTTTCAGTCTATGCGGGAAGATCGGATTTGAACGCTTGTTTTCATAAAAAAACAACCCTGTTATTCATAAAAAAGCCGAAACAACGGGGTTGACAGGCATGGAAAGCTAAAAGCCTTTACATGTAAAACCCTTCTGATTGTTCCAATCCCTCGAACTGCATATTGTAATACCGGGCATAGATTCCGCCGCTTTTGAGGAGGTCTTTATGGGTACCGCGTTCCACAATGCCCGCGTCGGTAATAACAACGATCTCATCCGCGTGTTCGATGGTGCTCAAGCGGTGAGCGATGACAATGGTGGTACGGTTTTGCGAGAGTTTTTCCAGTGATTGCTGGATGTGCCGCTCACTCTCGTTATCCAGCGCCGACGTAGCCTCATCCAGGATCAGAATCGGCGGGTTCTTCAAAAAGACCCGCGCAACCGAAATGCGCTGCTTCTGCCCGCCCGAAAGCCGCACGCCGCGCTCGCCCACATAGGTATCGTATCCATCTGGCAGGGAGAGGATGAAGTCGTGGATATTGGCGTTTTTGGCGGCCTCTTCGATTTCCGCATCGCCCGCCTCCGGATCGCCGTAGGCAATGTTTTCACGGATGGAGCCCGCAAAGAGATATACATCCTGCTGCACCATGCCGATTGCATTGCGAAGCGACGACAAGGTGATATCGCGGATATCGGTACCGTCGATGGTGATGCGGCCACCGCTTACCTCATAAAAGCGGGGCAGCAGAGAGCAGAGGGTCGTTTTCCCGCCGCCCGAAGGTCCGACCAGTGCGATGGTGCGCCCTGCCGGGATGCGGATGTTGATGTCCTCCAGCACATTGCCTTCTTTTTGATGATAGGCAAAGGACACGTGACGGTATTCGATATCGCCTTTTACATGTGTCAACGGCTTCGCATCGGGCTTTTGGACGATCTCCGGCTCAGTTTCCACCACGCCCAGAAATCGCTTGAACCCTGCGTAGCCTTTCTGGAACTGCTCGGTAAAATTGATGAGCAGCTCCATGGGGTTGGTATAGATGTTGATATACAGGATATAGATGGGGAGGTCGGAGATGCGCAGGGTGTGGTTGACAATGGAAAAACCGCCTGCCGCCAGAACCACGATGTATAACAGGCCCTCGAAGAATTCATTGCCCGCGAAAAAGCGCCCCATGGAGTGATAGCTGTCGGACTTGGAAAGGAAGAAATGGTCGTTGCTCTCGTCAAACTTGCGTTTTTCGATCTCTTCATTGGCGAAGGATTTGACTACGCGGATACCGGACAGACTGTCTTGCACCCGCGCGTTAATGCCGGAAATCTTCACACGGTTGTCGTAAAAGACCGCACGCATTTTCCGGTTTTGGTCAAAGGAATAGATCAGCATCAGCACCGTGACAACCATAAGGATGAGTGTCATCGGCACATTGATGGTGAGCAGAATAACGAATGCCCCCGCCATTTTCAGCAGCGAAATGAACAGGTTCTCGGGGCCGTGATGGGCAAGCTCCGAAATGTCGAACAGGTCGGAAACCAGTTTGGAAATCATGTCCCCGGTATTGTTGCGGTCGTAATAGGAAAAGGACAGGCGCTGTAAATGGTAAAACAGGTCGCGCCGCATGTCGCTTTCCATCCGCGCCCCCATGATGTGCCCCCAGGAGGTGATGTAGTACTGGCAAAAATAACGCAGGACATACATGCCCAGCAATGCCGCACACACAATGGCAATCGTGTGCAGGATCTGATCCGGGCTTTTATTGAAAATATTGCGGGCCAGATAGCTGAGGATCAACGGAAACGCCAGATCCACAGACGAGGCCAGTACAGCGCAGAGCATGTCGGTGTAGAAAAGTTTGCGGTAAGGTTTGTAGTAGGATAAAAATTTTTTTAAAACATGCATGGTGTATCCACTTTCTATCTTTCAGTATAAAATCAGCACGGTGGTTCGGCGTCTGCAAAGCGTAGAACGTATTCTTTGCAGCGAAACATCCGTTTGCCGTCAAAACTGGAGTACATCCCGTCGTTTTGATACACAAAGCCCACTTTTCGCATTACATTACCGGAAGCCGTATTTTCAACGGCATGGCAGCAAAAGAGCTGCGACAGACGCAAGGTATGATTTGCAAACTCTACGATGGACCGCGCCGCCTCCGTAGCCAGTCCCTGTTTCCATTGGCTGCGCGCCAGAATATACCCCAGCTCCATCATATCGTGTTTGCGCGTATAGAAAAGTCCGCCGGAACCGATCAGTTCTCCGGCTGTTTTCAGCACGAAGCCCCAATTGTAAGCGGTGTCGCTCATTACGTTTTTTTCTTCTCTGGCAAGCCACGCCCGTGCGTCCTCGACAGTCTGATGAAGTTCCCACCGCATATATTTCGTTGCTTCCCGGTCGCCGGACCAGTTGTGAAACGCCGCGCCGGCATCTGCCGATGTCAGGGGCCGCAGCAGAAGCCGTTCGGTCTCCAGAATCGGTGTTCTCATTTCCAGTTCCTCCCTGCCGGTACTTTAAGCGGGTTTCACCACTCCGGCGGCCGATACACGCGGGCGCGTCGCCTTGTAGACGACCATAATCCGAGTGGTCATAATCGTCGAACAGATTGGGAAGTTCGTATGCTCTCTCAGAATATCGTCCATGGCCGTTCCCCGCTGCTGTCATTCAGTGCCCGTCGAACAGGTCCCGTATTTTTTCTTGGATCGATTCCGTCCGTTTTTTGGTGGCGGCAGTGTCTACGGAAAAAATGCCGTTTGTTTCCGTCAGCACATCGCCCTGTTTCGCCCCTGCGGGCAATCGGTTTCTGGGAACATCGCGCATCACGCCGCTGTCTTCCTCCAGCACGGCTGTTTCACCTTCGAACCGGTCGATGATATATCTCATAACGTGCCCCCCACCTTCAAAGCGCGCTTCCATGTCACTTTTCCGGTCTATTCCCTGCGTCCGTTGTTTTGTCACGCAGCTTTCTCTGTTTGGACCGTGATGGTCTGGCCATCTGTCTGCATCACAATCGTGCCTTGCACATCCGTACGAAAAAGCTGCACGCCCGCGGCTTTCAGCCGGTCAAGCACCGATTGGTTGGGCAGGCCATAGGTGTTGCCTTTTCCCACGCTGATGACGCCGTAGCGTGGTGAAACGGCTTTAAGGAATGCCGATGAGGTTGCCGTTTTGCTGCCGTGGTGGCCCACTTTCAGCACATCGGCGCTTAAATTCTCGCCGGTGGCCAGCATATCGGCCTCGGCAGTGGTCGGTGCATCTCCCGTGAAAAGGAACGACCGATTCTGATATTGCAGTTTGAGTACAATGGACATGTCGTTGGTGTCGCTGTATCCCCGTACCGGGCCCTCGATCGTGAAGGTCGCGCCGCCCAATGTGTACCGGTTGCCCGCTTTGGCACGCAGTACGTTGATATGTTTTTGCTTGATGGACGTGACCAATCGTTCGAAGGTCTGGGTATTGGTGGTGGCATCGGTCATGATCGCGTTCTGCACCGAAAGTTGCTGGACAACTGCGTTCAGTCCGCCCGTGTGGTCTTCGTCCGGGTGGGTCGGCACGATGTATTTCAGCGTCTTGATCCCATAAGATGCGACGTATTGTTCGGCCTTGCCGTTTGAGTCGTTCGGCCCGCCGTCGATCATCATGGATTCGCCGCCGCACCAGATGAATGCACTGTCCCCCTGCCCCACATCGATGAAATGAACGGAAAGACCTTTCAGCGCCGGTTTGGAATCAACCGGATACAGCAGCCCGCCGGTGGCGGAGTTGATTTGATTTGCCGGAGTTTGCAAAAAAAACGGAAGCCCCTGTCTGCCCACCAGATCGGCAAACAGGATGAACAATACGGCGGCTGCGGCAACGATACCGTGCCAAGGTCTCAGTGCCGCTTTTTTTTGGCGCGCCATGGCGGGTTCCCCTTTCCGGATTGTTTCGGGTGTTGATCCGGTTTGCTGCTCGGACCGGAAACCCGCTTTGCCGGAAGCGGCCTGCCCGGCGGGATCAGGCAATCCGATCCGGTGCCGATGAGGTCGCGCCGGCCCGCTTTCAACAGCGCTTTCTCCACCAGTGCGCGGTTTTTAGGGTTAAAATATTGCAGCAAAGCACGCTGCATCGCCTTTTCTTCCGGCGTGCGCGGCACAAAAACCGGTTTTTCGGTATACGGGTCCAGCCCGGTGTAAAACATGCAGGTGGAAATGGTGCCCGGTGTGGGGTAAAAATCCTGCACCTGTTCCGGACGAATGTGTTCACGCTTCAAAAACACGGCGAGTTCCACCGCGTCTTTAAGCGTGCTGCCTGGGTGGGAAGACATCAGGTAGGGCACCAGATACTGCTCCTTGCCCGCTGCCTTGGTCAGCTCATAGAACCGTCTGACGAAAGCGAGGTAGGACTGGATATGTGGTTTTCCCATTTTATCAAGCACGGCGGCGGAGCAATGCTCCGGCGCAACTTTGAGCTGCCCGCTGACATGATGGCGCACCAGTTCTTTGAAAAACTGTTCGTCCTTATCCTGCATGAGATAATCATAGCGAATGCCGGACCGGATAAAGACTCGTTTTACACCCGGCAGTGTGCGCAGTTTACGCAGAATCTGCAGATATTCAGCATGCGATACGACGAGTTGCGTGCAGGGCTTTGGCGCGAGGCATTTTTTCCCTTGCAAAGCCCCACACGCTTCTGTTTTTCGCACGACGGCGCGCGAAAATTAGCCGTTGGACCGCCCACATCATGGATATACCCTTTGAAATCCGGGTGCCGGATCAGTTCTTTTGCTTCCCGCAGCAAAGACGCCTCGCTGCGGCTGGTGACGGCCCGCCCCTGATGAAACGCGATGGAGCAGAAATTGCAGGCGCCAAAACAGCCGCGGTTGTGCGTGATGGAAAACGAAACCTCTTCGATGGCGGGCACGCCCCTCTCCTTGGCATAGGCAGGATGCCAGGTGCGCATGTAGGGCAGTGCGTAGACGCGGTCAAGTTCTGCCGTTTCCAGCGGCAGCGCGGGGCGGTTCTGTGCCAGATATCCGCCCGGATGGCGCTGTGCCAGTGCCTTGCCGCTCACCGCGTCCTGTTCGTCATACTGGATGCGGCAGGCGCGCGCATAGGCTTTTTTGTTGGCGCGTACCTCATCAAACGATGGGCAGAAACGTATCTCGCCTTCCGGTGCTTCTTTCGTGAAATAGCAGGTGCCGCGGATGTCGCGTATGGTGTCGATCTTCTCATGAGCAGCCAGACGTCTGGCGATCTCGACTGTCTGCCGCTCCCCCATGCCGAATATAAGCAGGTCGGCGCCCGCGTCCGGCAGGATGGACGGCAGCACTTTGTCCGCCCAATAATCGTAATGCGCAAAGCGGCGCAGACTGGCCTCCAGCCCGCCTAGAACGACCGGGCAATCGGGATAGGCCTCTTTAATCAAGTGCGTGTAGGCCAGCGCCGCCCGGTCTGGGCGGCGCTGCGGTTTGCCGCCCGGCGAATACAGATCTTCCGCGCGCGGGCGCTTGGCCACGGTGTAATGCGCCACCATGGAGTCGATGTTGCCGCCAGTCACAAAAAAACCATAACGCGGGCGGCCCAGCGCCGTCATGCTTTCGGCGCGATGAAAATCAGGCTGTGCCAGAACGCCGACATGAAACCCTTCCGCTTCCAGCACCCGCGAAATGATCGCAATGCCAAAACTCGGATGATCGACATACGCGTCTCCCGTCACACAGATAAAATCCAGATAATGCAGGCCGCGCGCCTGCATATCTGCTTTGGAAATGGGTAAAAACATGGCTCTCCTTTGCGACTTTTACGGCTGCTGGTTCATGTTCATCTCGATCCATTGCTGGCGTGAGATCAATACCGTGCGGGGTTTGCTGCCCTCAAGCGGGCCTACGATCCCGCGAGCCTCCATCTCATCCACAATGCGCGCCGCCCGCGCGTAGCCAAGTTTTAGCCTGCGCTGGAGCAGAGACGTGGAGGCCATGCCTGCTTCCACTACGCATTCGATGGCCTGCGGCAGCATGGCGTCTGCTTCCTCGGGTTGTGAGGCGTCATCGGTTCGTTCCCTGGCTGCCTGTTTTTCGATTTCGTCCAGCACCGCATCGTCATAATCAGGCGAAGCGCTCTGTTTGACGAAATCGACCACTTGTTCCACTTCGTCATCGGACACAAAGCATCCCTGCACCCGCATGGGTTTGGACGCGCCGATGGGCAGGAACAGCATGTCACCGCGCCCCAGCAGTTTTTCCGCGCCGCCCATATCCAGAATAGTCCGGGAATCCACCTGTGAGGAGACCGCAAACGCTATACGCGACGGGATGTTTGCCTTAATGACGCCGGTGATAACGTCCACCGACGGGCGCTGCGTGGCAATAACCAGATGCATGCCTGCCGCACGCGCCATCTGCGCCAGCCGGCAGATCGCGTCTTCCACATCTTTGGAGGCGACCATCATCAGATCGGACAATTCGTCGATGATGATGACAATCTGAGGCATGGTGTCCAGCCCTTCCGTACGTCTGGCCAGCGCGTTGTAGCCGTGCAGATCGCGCACATTGTTGTCCGCGAATATTTTATACCGGTTGAGCATTTCGGTGACGGCCCAGTTGAGCGCGCCCGCTGCCTTGCGCGGGTCGGTCACCACCGGTACCAGCAAATGTGGGATACCGTTGTAGATGCCGAGCTCTACCACTTTCGGGTCCACCAGCAGAAGCTTGACATCTTTGGGAGCAGCCTTATAGAGCAGGCTGATGATGATGGAATTGATGCAGACCGATTTGCCTGAACCGGTCGCGCCCGCGATGAGCAGATGGGGCATCTTGCCGATGTCCGCCACGGTGCTGTTGCCTGCGATGTCGTTGCCGAGCGCGATAGTCAGGCGGCTCTGCGCGTTGACAAATTCTCCAGATTCCAGAATCTGCCGAATATGCACGATACTGACGTTTTTGTTGGGCACCTCGATGCCTACGGCGGATTTATTCGGAATGGGTGCTTCAATACGCACACCCGCCGCCGCAAGATTGAGCGCGATGTCGTCTGCCAGCGAGGTGATACGGCTGATCTTCACACCCGCGGAGGGCTGTATCTCATAGCGCGTTACAGTCGGGCCGCGGCAAATGTCGGTGATACGGGTCTCCACGCCGAAACTGCGCAGCGTTTCTACAAGCCGTTCGGCGTTCTCTTTCAGTTCCTGCGCCATACCGTGGGTATTGGGCGTGCTGCCGGTTTTCAGCAAGGTAACGGACGGATGCTGATAAGGTATCGGAATATGTGGTTCCTGCGGTTCAGTTTCTGATTTTTCGGGTGCTTTGTCGGGCTTTTCCATGGTGGAAGCGGCGGGTGCGGCATGCGGTTTCTCCGGCTGTTCCGGATTCGCTTCCGGCCGGTCTCCGAGTTTGGCAATCTTACCGACCAGTTCGTCCAGCCCCGCGATGGATTTTTCGGTTTTTGACGCGGCATCCGAATCGGTCAGCGGCAGATCGATCTGCGCAGGTTTCCTCTTGCGGGCCGCTGTGTCGCCGGAAGCCTGGGCGCGGGCGGCAGCATATGCGGCCTGTAACGACCGGCGCCGTTCATTCGCCACGCGCAGGGCGCGGATGACATGCAGGATGGTCAGCCCTGTCAAAAGGAAAAAATCCGCGACAGCGAGGATGATAAGCGTAGCGGCGGCACCCGCTTTACCGAAAATCATATAAAGCGGCGCGCCGACCAAACCGCCGAACAGACCACCGGAATGTAAGCGGACACCGCTGTCATATAGTGTATAGAGTCCGGGAAACCCGCCGAATGAAAAGATATGTACGGTGCCGCAGATGAGCAGAAGAAAGAGAATCGCCTCAAGCAGGCGGATACGCACGGACGTAAGCGGCTTGTCCAGCGCCACGGCAACCGCCACATAGGCGCAGAGCGGCGGGAGCGCATAGGCAAGCGGCCCGAGCAGACCAAACAACAGCCGATGAAGCATAAGCCAGACATGCGTACCGGGCAGGAACGCCAGCGCCGCTAGCAACAGCGCTGCCGCCATCAGCAGGATCGCTGCGAACTGGTGTGTCTGTGCCGACTGCTTTGCCCGTTTTGAATTGGATTTTGTACGTGTACGCGGTCGGCTTTGTTTTTTCGCAGGCGCTCTGCGCTTTTGGGTGGTGCTTGTCCTGGCAGCCATCTGCCTCCCCCTTTCTTCCGGATGCCCGGCCCGCAGTGCTTATGGTCGCATCTACCGGGATCATGTAAAAAAGCGCGGATACACCGAACACCGCATTCAGGTCTATCCGCGCACCGCACTCGGCAAAACGGTCTGTTGTTTATGAGAACAAACTGCAAATACACGATACAGCAGTTGCCGATTCAGTTTTTATTGTACCGTTCGGGCTCTTAAATGTCAACCTTTGGGAAACCACGGTGCGCCGGGTGCATAGTCTGCCCGCAGATAAGCAGACGGATCGGTAGAAATCAACCGGGCCACGCGGGGTACGCCACCATCCCGCGTCCATTCCACAAATCCGCCGTTTATCGCGGATATCCCCTGTTGCGCCGGGCTATCTGTTTCCTCCTGTACCTCTCCGAAAATGGCGTCATAAGGCATGACCGTATACAGCAGCATTCTCAATCCCCCCTGGCCTGTTCCTTGTGTTTGCGGCTCCGGCGGCCGGTTATGCGAGCCGAAGCCGTTGCCGATTCGGCTGCACCGGCAGCCGGGTCGTGCACGTGTTCTTTGGAGTGCTTTTTCGGCGGCTCTTTTTCCGCATCTTCCGCCTGGTTTTTACCGGTTCCTTTGGGGAAAGTCCGTCCTGTTTCCTCAATCATACGATATAAACAGGAAATGGCGTCGGAGAGACCGCCGGTATGGTCGATCAGCCCCTCCCGGACGGCTTCCTCCCCCTCCAGCACGGTGCCCACATCCAGCACCAGTTCACCCGTATGCATCATCAGTTCTTTAAAGCGTTCCGGCGCAATATGGGAATTCTGTGCCACAAATTTCCCAATCCTGTCCTGCATCTTGTCAAAATAACTGAGTGTCTGCGGCACACCTACTACGATGCCGTTCATACGCACGGGATGTATGGTCATCGTGGCGGTGGGCGCAATGAACGATTCGCTCGCACAGATGGCCAGCGGGACACCGATGGAGTGCCCCCCGCCAAGTACCAAAGACACCGTGGGCTTTTTCATACCGGAGATCAGCTCCGCAATGGCAAGCCCCGCTTCCACATCACCGCCCACCGTGTTCAACACAATGAGCAGACCTTCTATGCGGGGGTCTTCTTCTACCGCCACGATCTGCGGGATGACGTGTTCATATTTGGTGGTTTTGTTCTGGGGCGGCAGGATGAAATGCCCTTCCACCTGTCCGATGATCGTCAGACAATGGATGATATGATCTCCATTGGACATCGTGACCGACCCGGTCTCGACGATCTGGCGGGTACGCTGATCCAACTGATCGCTTTCGGGGGAATCGTCCCCGTTGCCGCCGTCCTCATTGCCGCCCTGCACTTCCGGAGGAAATCCCTGTGCTTTGGGCTGCTTTTTATCGTGTTCTGCGTCCTGTTTTTTATTGGCCATGTCCGTTTCCCTTCACAAAGCAATACCGCGGTCTGCTGGACCGCGATACTAGTATGGCCGGAAAGCGGACGCTTATGCCGTTGGGCAGTGCCTGCTTAACTCAATGAACCGGTACGGTTTTATGGACGGGCACGTTTTGACTGGATGTTCGCGGGTGTGCTTTTTCCGCACTCAGGCGCGCATTGGCAAGCATCAGTTTGATGCGGTTTTCCTGATTGACGCGTGTGGCGCTGGGGTCATAATCAATGGCAACGATGTTGGCCTGTGGGTTGTTCTGCTTGATTTTCCGGATCATGCCCTTGCCGACGATGTGATTGGGCAGGCAACCGAACGGCTGTGTGCAGACCACGTTTTCAGTACCGGAGGTGACCAGCTCCAGCATTTCACCGGTGAGGAGCCAACCTTCGCCCATCTTATTGCCGTATCCCAGATACCCTTTGACCAGTTCCTTGATGTGTGCAAACGTCGCAGGCGTGCGGAATCCAGGGTGCTTGGCCACCACGTTGATGAGGTCGCGCTGTTTTTTCGCGCAAATGTCCTCAAAAATTTTCATAGCAACCCGTTTGATCGGGTTGCCGCCGTAAATGCGGCAGTCCTCCAAGCGGTTATCCACCTTGAAAATCACAAAATCCAGCAGACCGGGAACCACGGTCTCCACACCCTCGTCCTGCAGGAACCGTTCCAGATTATTATTGCCCAGTGGTGCGTATTTTACATAGATTTCTCCGACAACGCCCACGCGGATTTTTTTCTCCGACCGTAAGGGTAGCGCCGCAAATTCCACCGCGATCTTCTCCATGTTCGCGCGCACATGCTTATATCTGAGGTTGGCAGACTGCTTGTATTCCTCTGTCAGACGATTGATCCAAGTCTGCACCAGTTTATCGGTCGCCCCGGCATCTACCTCATAAGGGCGGCACTGGTTGGCGAGAAGCATGATGAGATCACCGTACAACAGGCTGTAGATGAGCCGTTTGGCCACGCGCAGATTAAGCGAAAACCCCGGATTTTTTTCCAAACCGGAGAGATTGAGCGAAATGACCGGCACTTTGTCATAGCCGCTGTGGACGAGCGCCTTGCGCAGCAGGTGGATATAGTTGGACGCTCGGCATCCGCCGCCGGTCTGCGTGATGAGCAGGGCGGTCTTATCGGGGTCGTATTTGCCGCTTTTGAGCGCGTCGATGAATTGCCCGATGACCAGAAGCGCCGGGTAGCAGGTGTCGTTGTGCACGTTTTTCACGCCTTCGTCCACGATGGAACGGTGGGTGGTCGTCAGCAGTTCCACACGATACCCTTCCAGTTTAAGGCTGTTGGCCATCAGTGTGAAATGGATGGGCAGCATCATCGGCAGCAGGATGGTATATTCCTCTTTCATCTCTTTGGTAAAAAGAAGACGGCCGTCTTTTGCATAGTTCAGTTCAGCCATAATTCTTCTCCTTATTGCGGGATTCCATCGCCGCCAGCAGGCTGCGGATACGGATCTTCACCGCGCCGAGATTGTCGATTTCGTCTATTTTGATCTGCGTGTAGAGCTTGCTGCCCTCCTCGCAGATGGAGCGTACCTCATCGGTGGTAATGGCATCGATGCCGCAGCCGAACGATACCAACTGCACCAGTTGTGCTTCCGGTCGGGTGGTGACGTATTTTGCTGCCGCATACAGCCTGGCGTGGTAGGTCCACTGGTTGAGCACTTTTACGCGCGGCGCTTCCACATAATCGGCCACCGCGTCCTCGGTCACGATGACCAACCCATAGGAGGAAATCAGGCGGTTGATGCCATGATTGATCTCCGGATCCACATGATAGGGGCGCCCCGCCAGCACGATGACATACTTGCCGTGTGCCCGCGCAAAATCCAGTGCCCGCGCGCCGTATGCCTTGATATCGTCTTCATAATCCCGATAAGCGGCATAGGCGGCGTCCACCGCTTTCCGCGTTTCCCGTTCCGGCACATCGAACTCTTTTTTGAAAAATGCCGCGGCACGTTTTTTAAAATCACGCGGGCGGTCCAGCCCGAAATACGGGGTGAGGTACCGCACGCTGTGCAGACGATCCACATTGGCGGCGATGAGTTCCGGATAATAGGCGACCACCGGGCAGTTGTAATGGTTGTCGGAGCGGCTCTCATCAAAATTGTAGGACATGCAGGGATAAAAAATTGTGTCCACCCCTGCGTCCAACAGGGCTTCCATATGCCCATGCACCAGTTTGGCCGGATAGCAGACGGTATCGGACGGAATGGTGTACTGCCCCTGAGTATACAGGGCGCGGGAAGACGCCGGTGAGCGCACCACCTCGAATTCAAGCTCCGTCAGCAGGGTATGCCAGAACGGAAGGTTTTCATACATGTTCAGTACCATCGGCAGGCCGATTTTGCCGCGCGGCCCCGCGACCGGCTGGTACGACATCAGTTTGTCATATTTATATTGGAACATGTCCGGCAGTTCCTCGACGGTTTTGTGACCGGTTGGACGGTCGCAACGGTTGCCGCTGATGAACCGCCGCCCATTGTCGAACACGTTGATGGTGAGGGTGCAGTGGTTGGTGCATAGCCCGCAGGTGGCCGTGCGGGTCTCGTGGGTGAAAGCGGACAGCGCTTCCGCCGAAAGTAGGTTGGAGACCCCGCTCCCCTGCTCCTGTGCAAACAGGGCCGCGCCGTATGCGCCCATCAGGCCGGAGATGGCCGGGCGGGTTACTTCCAGCCCCATCTCCTTTTCAAATGCACGCAGCACAGCGTCGTTGTAAAATGTACCGCCCTGCACCACGATATGTGAGCCGAGCGATTTGGCGTCGGCGGCACGGATAACCTTATACAGCGCGTTCTTGACTACGCTCATGGAGATACCGGCGGAGATATCATCCACGCCCGCGCCGTCTTTCTGTGCTTGCTTGACGGACGAGTTCATAAAAACAGTGCAGCGAGATCCCAGATCAACCGGATGTTCCGCAAAAAGGCCCAGTTTCGCAAAATCCGCCACGGTGTATCCGAGCGCCATCGCAAAGGTTTCGATAAACGAGCCGCAGCCGGACGAGCAGGCTTCATTAAGCATAATGGAGTCCACGGCGCCGCCGCGGATCTTAAAGCATTTTACATCTTGTCCGCCGATATCCAGAATAAAATCGACTTGCGGCTCGAAATGGCGCGCGGCGTAAAAATGAGCCACCGTTTCCACCAGGCCGAAATCCACACCAAACGCGCTGCGGATGAGGTCTTCGCCATAACCGGTGACGGCGCTGCCCGCAATGCGCACACGGTCCCCGCAGAGGTCGTAGATTTTTTCCAGCTGTGCTTTGACAATATCCACCGTGTTGCCGCGGCTGGGTGCATAGAAGCTGTAAAGCAATTCGCCTTTACCGGTAATCAGCGCGACCTTGAGGGTGGTGCTGCCCGCGTCTATGCCCAGATACGCCTTGCCCCGATAAGCCGAGAGGTCGGCTTCTTCCACTTTGGACGTGCTGTGGCGCTCCGCAAACTGCGCATATTCCGCCTGCGAACGGAAAAGCGGTTCCAGTACATGGGTGGTGCTGCGCAGGCTTTTTGCCGTTTGCAGTTTTTTCAGCAGCAGGTCAAACGGCATCACATCGAACTTCTGCGCATACAGTGCGGCGCCGAGTGCGACAAAATAAGCCGCTTCTTTTGGAAACAGCGCATTTTCAGGCGAAAGGTGCAGCGTTTTCACAAAGCGCTCCCGCAAAGTACTGAAAAAGGAAAGCGGACCGCCAAGGAAGGCCACGCGGCCTTCGATCTTACGCCCCTGCGCCAGCCCGGCCACCGTCTGTTCCACGACCGCCTGAAAGACGGACGCGGCGATATCCTCCCGTCTGGCACCCTGGTTGAGCAGCGGCTGGATGTCGGATTTGGCAAACACCCCGCAGCGCGAGGCGATGGCATAGATTTTTTCATGTTTGGCGGCCAGCGCATCCATATCCTCGGTGCGCACACCGAGCAGCGTTGCCATCTGGTCGATGAACGCGCCGGTGCCGCCTGCGCAAGAGCCGTTCATGCGCTCTTCCAGGCCGCCGGTGAGGAAAATGATTTTGGCGTCCTCGCCGCCGAGTTCGATGACGGCATCCGTTTCCGGCAGATACCGTTCCACAGCTCCGGCGGTTGCGAAGACCTCCTGCACAAACTCCAATCCGCAGGCTTTGGCAACGCCAAGACCGGCGGAGCCGGTAACTGCGATGTGGACTTCCTCGCCATTGTATGTGTCGGCGATGGAAGCAAGCACTTCGGATGTTTTTTCACGCACACGTGAAAAATGACGCTGATATGATTGGAAAACAATATCCTGCTTTTCATTCAGCACCACCACTTTCACCGTGGTGGAGCCAATATCGATCCCGATAGAATAACTCATGGTTTCCTCCGGCGCGCGTTCTTTATCCGCGCACCTGACATGCAGACAGACTTCTAACCCTATTGATTTCATTATAACACGGTCGGGGAAACTGTCAATCGGCAGAATCACGGAAAAAGCGAAGGCGTCTTGCGGTCGTTTGCATCCTTCTCCGTGTGTGAATGAATTGACAATCTTATATGATTGATTTAAAATGTAAAAATACAGGTGAACTGCCTGTTTGAGCGGCAGTGCCGAACGATTTGCCACCGCTCCTCTAGTCTTGTGAAAACATGCACATAAAAACGGTGGATAACCGAAAGGAGATGCGCATTTTGGGTTACACCCTTGCACAGAAAATCATCAAACAGCATTTGGTTTCGGGTGACATGACGCCCGGCACGGAGATTGGTCTGAAAATTGATCAGACGCTCACGCAGGATGCCACCGGCACCATGGCATATCTGCAATTTGAAGCACTTGGTATTTCCCGGGTAAAAACTGAAAAATCCGTCGCATATATCGATCACAACACGCTGCAGACCGGCTTTGAAAATGCCGACGACCACCGCTATATCCAGACGGTGGCCAAAAAGCACGGCATCACGTTTTCACGGCCTGGCAACGGCATCTGCCACCAGCTGCACCTGGAGCGTTTCGGCAAACCGGGTAAAACGCTGATCGGTTCCGATTCCCACACCCCCACCGCCGGCGGCATCGGTATGCTGGCCATGGGCGCCGGCGGCCTGGACGTGGCGGTGGCCATGGGCGGCGGCGCGTATTACATTCCCATGCCCAAGATGGTAAAGGTGCGCCTGAACGGCCGCCTGCGCTCGTGGGTCTCCGCCAAGGACATCATTCTGGAGGTCTTGCGCCTGCTCACCGTGAAAGGCGGCGTGGGCAAGATCATCGAATACGGTGGCGAAGGCATTTCCGGCCTTTCGGTGCCGCAGCGCGCCACCATCTGCAACATGGGTGCGGAGCTCGGTGCTTCCACCTCCATCTTTCCGTCCGATGACGTCACACTCGCGTTTCTCAAGGCGCAAAACCGCGAGGCCGACTGGGTTGAGATCCTGCCCGACGGCGACGCGAAATATGACGAGACCATCGAGATCAACCTCTGCGAGCTCGAGCCGCTGGCCGCCAAACCGCATATGCCGGACAATGTGGATACCGTCAAAAACATCGGGCCGATCAAGGTCGACCAGGTCTGCATCGGTTCCTGCACCAACTCTTCCTTGTTGGATTTGATGCGGGTAGCTACCATCCTGCGTGGCAATAAGGTCCATCCCAATGTGAGCCTGTCCATCGCACCCGGTTCCAAGCAGGTGTTCACTATGATCGCCCGCAACGGCGCGCTTGCCGACCTCATCGCGGCCGGCGCCCGCATTCTGGAATGCGCCTGCGGCCCCTGCATCGGCATGGGCCAGTCACCGAATTCCAGCGGCGTTTCCCTGCGTACCTTCAACCGTAATTTTGAGGGGCGCAGCGGCACTGCGGACGCGAAAGTCTATCTGGTCAGCCCGGAAACGGCCGCCGCTTCGGCCATTACCGGTGTGCTGACCGATCCGCGCGGACTTGGGAGCGAGCCCGATATTCGCCTGCCGGAGACATTCCTCATCAACGACAATATGTTTGAACTGCCCGCCGATGAAGAAACGGCGAAAAAGCTGGACGTGGTCCGCGGTCCGAACATCAAGCCGTTTCCGCTGAACGTTGCGCTGCCGGAAAGCATTGAGGCGAAGTGTCTGCTGAAAGTTGGCGACAACATCACCACCGATCATATCATGCCTGCGGGCTCCAAAATCCTCCCCTATCGTTCCAACATCCCCAAGATTTCAACCTTCTGCTTTGTGCGCTGCGATCCGGATTTCCCGGAACGTGCCCAAAAAGAAGGCAAGGGCATTATCGTCGGGGGCGCGAACTACGGGCAGGGTTCCTCGCGTGAACACGCCGCGCTGGCGCCGCTCTATCTTGGTGTCAAGGCCGTGGTCGCCAAATCATTTGCGCGCATCCATTATGCCAATTTGGTCAACAACGGCATTCTGCCGTTGATCTTCCAGAACCCTGACGACTACGACAAGATCCATTTTGAAGATGAGCTGGCGCTGCCGTATGTCCACAAAGAGGTCGAGGCGGGCGCACAGACTGTGACGCTGCTCAATAAGACCACAGGCGACGCCATCCTCACCCGCTGCGATATCTCGGATCGCCAGCGCGACATGTTGCTTGCCGGCGGCCTCATCAATTATACCAAACAGCAGAACGCCTGATAAAAAACCGGCTTTGCCGGATAGAGGATATGGAGGACAGGATTTTTATGAATGAAGCGCTCAAGCCGCAACTGGAAGCCTTTGAAAAACTGATGAAATCTCAACTGGCCCGTGTGGAGGCCATGAAAGCACAAGGGAATTTCCTTGATTACGCCGCGCTCAAGCCCATCGTTATCGGCATCTGCGGGGGCGACGGCATCGGCCCGGTTATCACGCACGAATCGGCCCGCGTGCTCAAGCATTTGTTGGCCGACGAAGTCAAAAGCGGCAAGATCGTGTTTAAGGACATCGACGGTCTCACTATCGAAAACCGTGCCAAAGCCGGGAAAGCCATTCCGGACGATGTGCTGGCTGAGCTGAAAACCTGCCATGTTATCCTCAAAGGCCCGACCACGACCCCGCGCGCGGGCGACCCATGGCCGAACATTGAAAGCGCCAACGTGGCCATGCGCAAGGAACTCGACCTGTTTGCCAACGTGCGCCCCGTCAAAGTGCCCGCGCAGGGCATCGACTGGACCTTCTTCCGGGAAAACACCGAGGGCTCCTATACACTGGGCAGCAACGGTGTCAACGTCAGCGACGATCTGGCTTTCGATTTCACCGTGACCACCACGCAGGGGACGGAGCGCATTGCCCGTCTGGCTTATGAATTTGCGCGCAAAAATAAGAAAAACCGTGTCTCCATCATCACCAAGGCCAATGTCATTAAGACTACCGACGGCAAATTTCTGCGGCTTTGTCAGGAGATCGGCAAGGACTATCCGGAGATCACGACCGATGACTGGTATATCGACATCACCACGGCAAAACTGATTGACGAAAAGCGCCGCCGCGATTTCAAGGTGTTCGTTCTACCCAATCTTTACGGTGACATCATCACCGACGAGGCCGCGGAATTCCAGGGCGGTGTCGGCACGGCCGGCAGTGCCAACATCGGCAAATGCTACGCCATGTTTGAGGCCATCCACGGTTCCGCACCACGCATGATCAGCGAGGGGCGCGGGCCGTACGCGGATCCCTGCTCCATGCTGCGCGCCACCGTCATGCTCCTTTCGCATATCGGCTACCAGAAACAGGCCGACAAACTGGAACGCGCGCTGGACATCTGCATGTTTGATGAAAAACGCCTGACCGTCACCGGCCGTGCCGACGGTGCGACCTGCGCAGCCTTTGGCGACTATGTACTGGAGACGGCGGAAAAACTTTCGTAACCTGTGGCCGTTTCCGTATTCTGCATGCGTGGCTGCTGTATCCGCCGTTTGGGCAATGCTTTGATATTTTGATTCTGCCTCAACGCTTTGGAGATCAAACAGCCGGCGCATCGCGTCGGCTGTTTGATCTCTTTTGGCACACATCCCGTATACATCAATCCAGGGTTGCCGGTTGTCCGTCATCATATTCTCCGCAGGCAGGGCTCGGATAGTCGGTGTCAGCAAAACCACGGTTTCAAAACATTCCTATCAAGAAAGTTCAGCCGACTGGACAGGACATGCACCCGGATCCAATCGACGGCTTCAATATAAAGTGAGGTGCCCGCCCGTGTTAAAACGAGAAAATGTTTCCCTTTCCGTCATCCGGCGTCTGCCGCGTTATCACCGTTTTTTGGCCGATCTGATGAGAACCGGCACTACCCGCATATCTTCCAAAGAGCTCAGCCGGCGCATGGGGCTCACGGCTTCGCAGATTCGGCAGGACCTCAACTGCTTTGGCGGGTTCGGGCAGCAGGGATACGGCTATAACGTCGAGCAGCTCCACCGGGAGATCGGCCTGATCTTGGGCCTGGATAAACAGTATCCGGCCATTCTCGTCGGGGCTGGCAATATCGGCCGGGCCATCGCGCTCAACTTTGATTTTTCCCAGATGGGCTTTGATCTGATTGGCATATTCGACATCGACCCTTCCATCATCGGGATGCAGATCGGCAGCCTGAAAGTGGAAGACGCCGCCGGTATTGATGCATTCTGCCGGGAACATCATCCACGGGTCGCGGTGCTGACCGTTCCCCGCTCCGCCGCGGAGCAAATGGCGGAACAATTGATTCATCTGGGCGTATCCGGTTTCTGGAATTTCAGCCATTATGATTTTTCAGTCAAATATCCGGGTGTACTCGTCGAAAACGTGCACCTGAGTGACAGCCTGATGACATTGTGCTACATGGTAAGGGATTTATCCGAAAAAGAAACACGGGACAATTGAACTGCTTTGATACCGTCATGACCATTCGGCTCGTTGCACGGAAACGACAAATCAAACGGGACATGACGTCATCGTTTTATAATATTTGACAAATTGCACAGCATTCACTTGCAACTTGCAAAAAAGTATCGTATAATAATATTGATAATATTTTAACAATATTGCTTAAGGGGGCAATTTGATGGCAACCGAAACAAAAGAAGTCGCCCAGGAAGCGCAGAAACCCGACGTCAAACAAATGATTGACGAACTGGTGGCAAAAGCGCAGAAAGCTCTGGACGAGTTTTCTACCTTCAACCAGGAGCAGGTTGACAAAATCGTCCATGCCATGGCACTTGCGGCGCTGGATAAGCATATGTATCTGGCTAAACTCGCCGTGGAAGAAACCGGACGCGGTATTTACGAAGACAAGATTACCAAAAACCTGTACGCAAGCGAATATATCTGGCATGACATCAAATATGCAAAGACCGTCGGCGTCATCGACGAAAACGAGATGGAAGAATATGTGGATATCGCCGAGCCTGTCGGTATCATCGCGGGCGTTACCCCGGTAACCAACCCCACCTCCACCACCATCTTTAAATCCCTCATCTCCGTCAAAACCCGCAACCCCATCATTTTCGGTTTCCATCCCGCTGCCCAGAAATGCTGCGCGGAAACGGCCCGCATTCTGAATGAGGCGGCTGTGGCTGCCGGTGCCCCCGAAAACATTGTGCAGTTCATCCCCCATCCTTCCATCGAAGCGACCAATGCGTTGATGAATCATCCCGGTGTCGCCACGATTCTGGCGACCGGCGGCCCCGGCATGGTCAAGGCTGCGTATTCCTGCGGCAAACCGGCGCTGGGTGTCGGCCCCGGCAACGTCCCCTGCTATGTCGAAAAAACAGCGAAACTCCGCCGTGCCTGCCATGATCTCATCCTTTCCAAAACGTTCGACAACGGCATGATCTGCGCTTCCGAACAGGCTGCGATTGTGGATAAAGAAATCGCGGCGGATTTTGAAAAGATCATGAAAGCAAACGGCTGCTACTTCACCAATCCGGAAGAAACGGTCAAACTCGGTAAATATGTGATCACCGAGAAAATGAGCGTGAATCCCCCGGTCGTCGGCCAGTCCGCTGTCTGGATCGCCGAGCAGGCCGGCATCAAAGTACCTGCCGACACCAAGGTCATTCTTGCCAAACTTGACAAGGTCGATTTTGATGTGCCGCTGGCTCACGAAAAACTTTCTCCGGTGCTTGGTTATTATATCGCCAACAGCACGGAGGATGCTTTCAAAGCTGCGCTTCGCATGCTGGAAATCGGCGGTCTGGGTCACTCTGCAGCCATCCACTCCACCGATAACGACATCATCATGAAATACGGCGAAGCCATGAAGGTCGGCCGTGTGCTGGTCAACAGCCCGTCTTCTCAGGGCGGTATCGGCGATATCTACAACACCAATATTCCTTCCCTTACCCTTGGCTGCGGCTCCTATGGCCACAACTCTGTTTCGCAGAACGTCAGTGCGGTCAACCTGATCAACAAAAAGCGCATTGCCAAGAGGAGAGTCAACATGCAGTGGTTTAAAGTGCCGCCGAAGATTTACTTCGAGTTCGATGCGATTCAGTACCTGGAGAAAATGCCGAACATCTCCCGTGCATTCATCGTCACCGACCCTGTAATGGTCAAGCTCGGAAATGTGGATAAGGTTCTTTATTATCTCCGCAAACGCAAAGAGTATTGCCACAGTGAGATTTTCTCCGAAGTTGAGCCCGACCCGTCTTTTGAAACGGTTATGCGCGGCGTGGAAATGATGAAGAAATTTGAGCCGGATGTCATCATCGCACTCGGCGGCGGTTCTTCCATGGATGCCGCGAAGGGCATGTGGCTCTTCTATGAGCATCCGGACTTTGATTTCAAAGGCGCACATGAGAAATTCATGGATATCCGCAAGCGCACTTATCACTTCCCCGAACTGGGCCAGAAATGCCAGATGGTCGCCGTGCCGACTACTTCCGGCACCGGCTCCGAAGTGACGTCTTTTGCGGTCATCACCGACAAGGTCAATAACTTCAAATATCCGCTCGCCGACTATGCGCTCACTCCGAATGTCGCTATCGTTGACCCGCAGTTTGTTATGACCATGCCGAAATCCACCACGGCGGATACCGGTTTGGACGTGCTGACCCACGCCATTGAAGCCTATGTCTCCGTTTTGGCAAACGATTACACTGATGGTCTGGCCCTGAAAGCGATTGAGATCGTCTTCAAATATCTGCCCCGTGCCTATGCGGACGGTGCCAAAGACGGCGAAGCGCGCATGAAAATGCACAACGCTTCCTGCATCGCCGGTATGGCGTTCAGCAATGCGTTCCTTGGCTTGAACCACTCCATGGCGCACAAACTGGGCGGCGAATACCACATTCCGCACGGTCGTGCCAACGCCATTCTGCTTCCCTATGTCGTTGAATACAACGGCAATCCGAAGCCGACCAAATATGCGATCTGGCCGAAATACGAGACTTATCTTGCCCCGCAGCGTTTCCAAGAGATTGCCCGCCATGTCGGCCTGAAGGCAAGCACACCGGAAGAGGGCGTTGCTTCCCTCGTGCAGGCGATTCGCGATTTGATGAAGACCGTCAATGAGCCGATGAGCATTCAAGCCACCGGCGTGCCCGAGAACGTGTTCCTCACCAATCTGGATTCTCTGGCTGATAAAGCGTTTTCCGACCAGTGCACCGGCGCAAATCCGCGTCTGCCGCTCGTCAGCGAGATCGCCGAGCTCTATAAAGCCGCTTATTACGGCAAATAAACTGTTTACCAAGCGCACAATAAAAAAGGGGCCTGCTTTTTGCAGGTCCCTTTTTTATTGTGCGCCACTTCAGCAATCCGTGCCAAACAGAAAATTTCATCCTTTTACGGCCGCTTCGAATACCGCTTCGATTTTTTCCGGACTCGGTATTCCCTCGTGTAGCTTATTTCCGTCTACGTAAAAAGTGGGAACATAATAATAATCGTATTGGTTGGCAATTTCCGGTTGCACCTGCTCGTCGATCACATGAATTTCCAACGCTTTATAAACAGGGTTCTTGTTCTTCAGGTTTTCCATCCATTCAAAGGCACGTTTGCAGTATGGGCATCCCTGCATCGTAAACATGGTGATTTTTTTCATGGCGCGCCCCTCCTTTTATATCCGTTTTATTTCTCAAAAAAACAATTTGTAACGATTACAGTATATTCTGATTTTCCCTCTGCGTCAAGCAAACCGAAGAAGAGCACATGGCGCCCGCGTATAGACCCGTTTGCCGTCAAGCATACTATACAAGAGGTGAAGCAAATGGAAAGCTCCGTATTTAAAATTGACGAACTCTCAGGCAAGCATACACAGAAATTGGTCAAACAGGCACTGGATACACTTCCGGGCGTCACATCCGTCAGCGTCAATCAAGGTACAGACCGCGTTGCGGTAGACTTCGATTCCACCGGTGTGTCGCATCAGAAAATCAAGGAAAAACTGATACAGATGGGGCTTGGCGTTACAGCGGAGGCAAATGCCCAGCGTGACCAACCTGTAAAAGAAAACCATCGCCACAAAAAAGGCAAGCATCCTCTGGCCGGTGATAATCCCAACCAAAACCACAATGTTAAAAAAGAAGCGCAGGGGCCCAATACCAAGCACTGACCGCAAAATGTCCATTCCGTCTGCTCAACGGTGCCTGCTGGCTGTTCCTTGACGATTGGCCACAAAATTTTCGAGGCGATCATGCTACATTTTGCAAAACAACATTGAAAATGATTCTCGATATTATTATAATAAAGATGGTAACAGATAGCTGATATTGCATAAGCATGATAAACGGGAGGCATCCGCAATGAAACTGGTATTGATTCGTCACGGAGAAAGTGAATGGAACAAACTCAATTTATTTACAGGCTGGACCGATGTGGATCTTTCAGAAACCGGTATAAAAGAAGCGCAGACAGCCGGCGAACTGCTGAAAGAGGATGGATATGACTTTGATATCTGCTATACATCGTATCTGAAACGCGCCATCCATACGCTTAACCTGACTTTAGAAGCGCTCGATCGGGAGTGGCTGCCGGTCATTAAGACATGGCGCCTGAATGAGCGCCATTATGGAGCCCTGCAGGGGCTGAACAAAGCGGAAACGGCCCAAAAATATGGTGAAGAGCAGGTAAAAATCTGGCGCCGGTCTTTTGACGTGCAGCCGCCCGCTTTGGAAGAAAGCGATACGCGCAATCCCCGCAACCAGGAGCAGTATCGGGCGGAAAACAAAAAGGAGCTTCCGCTGGCGGAAAGCCTGAAAGATACCATTGCCCGTGCTGTGCCATATTTTGAAGACGTCATTAAAAAAGACATGCTGGCGGGGAAGCGGGTACTGATTGCAGCGCATGGCAATTCCATCCGGGCACTGGTCAAATATTTTGACGATCTTTCCGCCGAAGAAATCATGGGGGTTAACATTCCCACCGGTATACCGCTGGTTTACGAATTTGACGAAACATTCAAAGCGGTCGGCAAGCAGTATTTAGGCGATGCAGACGTCGTGGCTGCCAAAATGGCCAGCGTGGCCAATCAAGGCAAGGCCAAATAATCCGCCGCATTTAAAATCCGGAAGCAAAGACGAACTCTTTGCTTCCGGATTTTATGTTTACCTCACTAATGTGCTGCCGGAAGAAATGTGCCGTATGACACCGTTTGGGGTGCGTACGACAAGTCCGCCCCGCTCGTCAATATCGACTGCCGTTCCGTGCACTTCCATGCCGTTTTCCATGAAGGATACCGGACGGCCCAACGTGACGGAATGGTCTTTGCAATATGTGATCGCGCATTCCATACCGGTTGCTCCATCTCCCAACAAATAAGCTCGTTCCAACGCTTCCAGGATGGTGCAACACAGTTTTTGTCGGGACTGCGCCTTCCCTGTTTCCCGTTTCAGTGAAGTCGCTTTCTCTGCCAATTCGGGCAGAAAATCTTCGGCATTCTGGTTCACATTCACCCCGATGCCCACCACTGCATACTGCACACGGTCAATTTCCCCACTGCTTTCGGTCAGCACGCCGCTTATTTTTTTATCGTTCACCAATATATCGTTAGGCCACTTGATCTGCACGGCTTTCACCATCGTTTCAAGTGCCTGCCCCACAGCGGCGCAGGCTATTTGGGTAATGCACGGCACAGAGGGCAGATCAAGCGTGGGACGCAGAATCACCGACATCCATATTCCCTCCATTGGCTTGGAATCCCATGTTCGGCCTGCGCATCCCCTGCCCCCGGTTTGTGTCTCCGCAACCACGATCGTTCCCTCCGGCTCACCCTGTTCAGCTAGCTCCTTTGCCTTTCTGTTAGTGGAATCGATGGACTGGAAATGGATAATCCTGCGCCCCAGTACACGTGTTTGCAGAAGATCGTTTAATTCTGCTTCGCTCATGGTGTCCGCCCGCGCGGTCAGTTTATATCCTTGGCTTGGAAGCGAGTCCACTCCATATCCATCGCGTTCTATTTGCTTAACGGCTTTCCAGACGGCGGCTCTTGTAACGCCAAGCTTCGTGCTGATCGCTTGGCCGGAAACGAACCGATCCTGATTCTGCCTGAGAATAGCTAATACTTCCTCTTTTATCATACAGACGAGCTCCATTGTTCAAATTCATGCACAAACAACCAGTGCTGTTTATAGTATACCACAACATTGTGATCGGGTTGACAATCTTTTCAGAAAATGCTATACTCGTTCATTGTAAACTGATATGCATCGATATAGTTTACGATATGCTGTATACTGTTTATTGGAGGAGAAGATATGCCCGTCAAAACCAGAAAGATCGTACTTACCGCCTTTTTTGCCGCTCTGACCGCAGTGGGCGCGTTCATCAAAATCCCCATTGGACCAGTCCCCATTACCTTGCAGCTTCTTTTTACCGCTCTGGCCGGCGTGTTGCTGGGGCCGTATTTTGGTGCGCTGTCGCAACTCGTTTATGTGGTGCTGGGACTGATCGGTCTTCCGATCTTTACCGGCGGCGGCGGTCCGCAGTATGTTCTCAGTCCCACTTTCGGATATCTGATCGGGTTTATCGTTGGTGCATTTGTAATTGGTAAGATCACGCAGAACCAAACCAAACTGTCTTTTCGGCGAGTGCTGGCAGGGTGTTTGGCGGGCTTGCTGATCATCTATGTCATTGGCGTTCCGTATCTCTACCTGATACTGAACCATGTGACGCATGTCCCCATGACGTTCGGCAATGCACTCCTGACAGGTTTTGTTGTCTTTTTACCGGGTGATATTGCCAAATGTATTCTGGTCGCCTTGCTTGGAAAGAGAGTTGTCCCGATTCTCCGGCAAACCCGGTTGGCATAAGGAGCGGATTTTATTGAATACCCTATATGCAAATCTGTTAAAGCACGCCGAAGCCGTATTGTCCGGAGGAAATATCACCGCGAACAATGCGCTTGCGCTTTCAGAAGCAGAAGGAAGCGACCTGTTCCTGCTCTGCGCACTTGCCAATAAAATCCGCGAAACGTTCACGGGAAATGCAGTCGATCTGTGCTCGGTCATCAACGCGAAATCCGGCGGCTGCACGGAAGACTGTGCATTTTGTGCACAATCGGCACACCATCGCACCAACGCTCCCTGCCATCCGTTGCTGGACGAGGATGTGATCGTGGAAATGGCCATCCGGCGCGAACAGGCTGGCGCAAAACACTGCGATATCGCCACCAGCGGACTTGGCTACACCGGCGACGAACCGGATTTCCAACATATTTTGTCCGCATTCCGGAAGATGCGGGAAAAGACTTCCTTGAAAATCTGTGCCTGCTTGGGCACACTGACTGAACAAGCTGTCCGGGCATTGAAAGATTGTAGAGTGGAACGATATAACCACAATCTGGAAACTTCCCGGAGTTTTTACTCCCATGTGTCAACCACACATGGATATGATGAACGGGTGCAGACCATCCGCTTTGCCAAGCAGGCCGGCCTGGAGGTCTGCTCCGGCATGATTATCGGCATGGGGGAAACAATGGCACAGCGCATCGAACATGCATACCTGCTCAAAGAACTGGATGTGGACGCCGTACCGGTGAACCTCCTGAGTCCCGTGCCGGGCACGCGGATGGAAAACCAAAAACCGATCGAACCGCTCGAAGCGCTGAAAACCTTTGCCATTCTGCGTTTTATCTTGCCGGACAAGAACATCCGGTATGCGGGCGGCCGGGAAAACGGCCTGAAAACCCTGCAACCGTTCGGCCTGGTTTCCGGGCTGAATGGCATGCTGATCGGTGATTACCTGACTCTTGGCGGACAAGCCGCCTCCAGCGACATAGAGATGCTGGAGGCGTTGCATTTGTCCCGTTGATCCACGTTTGCGTGAGCGCTGTGGAATTCCCCAGTCATGATGATTGCATATTGCTTATTCGACCCGACCGCGCAGGCCGGGTTTTGGTTTTGCGAAACAATCAGCCGACCGTATCTTCAAACAGCTGTTCTGCATAACGGACGGCTCCCATGGCATCTTTGGCGTAAAAATCCGCACCGATGCGGGCAGCGTATTCCGCATTGAGCACCGCGCCGCCCACCATAATCTTGCATGCGGGCACATCCTTGCGCAATTGCCGGATGGTCTCCTCCATATTTTCCACGGTAGTGGTCATCAGCGCGCTTAACCCCACCAGATGCACCTGTTCGTTCCGCGCAGTTTTCACCACATCGGCAGGCAGCACGTTCTTACCGAGATCAATCACCTCATAGCTGTAGTTTTGCAGCAAAATCTTGACGATGTTTTTGCCGATGTCGTGAATATCACCTTTTACAGTGGCCAGAATGACTTTGGCCTTGCGGGTTTTCTGCCCGTCCACGTCCAGCTTGCCGCGCAGTACTTCAAAGGCGGCGCGGGCGGCTTCCGCACTCATCAGCAGCTGCGGCAGAAACAGCACGCCCGTTTCAAAATCATACCCCACCTGATCAAGCGCGGGGATGAGTTGCTCCTCGATAATGTCCAGCGGCTGCTTGGTTACCACCAGTTGTTCGGCCGCCTCCGCCGCACTTGTCTTCAGTCCGGTCACGATCGCGTCGAACAGCGAAATGATCTCCCCGTGTGACAGCGGCGCGGTTTTTTCCTTCTGGCCGCTGTAAGCCGCAATATATTCCATGCACTGTTCATCTTTTCCGGACAGCGCCCGATATGCCCGGTAAACATCCATCATGGCTTGCGACTTGGGGTTGACGATTGCGGCGTCCAGTCCACGCTGCAGCGCCATGGTAAAAAAGGCCGCGTTGAGCTTTTCGCGCTCCGGCAGACCGAACGCAACATTGGAAACACCCAGCGATGTGTGCAGCCCCAGTTCCCGGTGGATACGTTCCAGCGCTTCCAGCGTGACGGCGGCGTTCTCTTGTCCCGCGCTGATGGTCATTACCAGCGGGTCCACCAGCAGATTTTCGGGCGCGATACCGTAAGTTGCGGCGGTTTCCATGATCTTGCGGGCGATCTGCACCCGCCCTTCGGCCGTGGCGGGAATCCCGCTTTCATCCAGTGTAAGGGCGACCACCACGCCGCCGTATTTTTTTACCAACGGAAAGATGGCATGCATGGATTCTTCCTTGCCATTGACCGAATTGATGAGTGCTTTGCCGCTGTAAAGCCGCAAAGCACGTTCCATTGCCTCCGGCGAAGACGTATCGATCTGCAGTGGAATGTCCACCACGCCCTGCAATGCGGAAACCACTTTTGCCATCACATTTGGTTCGTCCAGTTCCGGCAGACCGACGTTGACATCCAGCACATGCGCGCCCAGCTGCATCTGTGCGATGCCTTCCTGCAGTACATAGTCGATATCGCCGTCGCGCAGCGCCTGTTTGAGCCGCGGCTTTCCGGTAGGGTTGATGCGCTCCCCGATCAGCACCGGCGCGATGTGGGCGAAATCGACCGCTTTGGCATATGAGGAAACCACCGTATGCCTTTTAGGAACCAGCGGCACGGGAACTATGTTTTTGCATGTGCGCACTTCTGCGGCGATATATTCCGGCGTGGTACCGCAGCAGCCGCCGACGATCCATGCTCCGCCGCGTACAATTTCCCGCATCTCCCCGGCGAACGCGTCCGGTCCGATGGTGTATATGGTGCGTCCGCGCTCGGTTTTAGGCAGACCTGCATTTGGGTTGATGATAACGGGAACCGACGCGCATTCCAGCAATCCGGGCAACAGGCGGCGCATCAAATCCGGCCCAAACCCGCAGTTGAGACCGAGCGCGTTCACCCCCAAGCCTTCCAGCAACGCCACCGCCGAGGGAATATCTCCTCCCGTAAGCAGCTTGCCCTTATCATCCGAAACAAGGGTGGCGAAAACCGGCAGGTTGGTTCGTTCCTTGGCGGCCAGTACGGCGGCTTTGCATTCATACGTGTCGGTCATCGTTTCGATCAGGATAAGATCGGCGCCCGCTTTTGCACCAATCTCCGCCTCCTCGCCGAACACCTCCACCGCGCGCTCAAAGGGCAGATCGCCTATCGGTTCCAGCAATTTACCGGTAGGGCCGATGTCCATCGCCACCAGCCCGTCCGATCCGGCCGCCTCTTTGGCCAGCCGCACGCCTTCAGTAATGACACGTTCCAAAAGGCCCGCTTCCGGATATTTGAAACGGTTGGCGCCAAAGGTATTGGTTTTGATGATCTCCGCGCCGGCGGCGCGGTAAGCGCTGTGGATATCCCGCACCACATCCGCATGCGTCAGATTCCACAGCTCGGGCAGTTCACCCGGTTCAAGCCCTTTAGCCTGCAATAAGGTACCCATCCCGCCGTCGAAAAAGACAATCCGTTTCCCCAGATCTTCCAGAACACGCATCTTTTTTATCCCCTTCTGAATACGCAATCCATTTTTGAGCAGGACGCGCACTTTTCTGTGTGGCAGCTCTGCTGTTCGGGCGTCAGGCCAATTACGGCCGTCACGGATTTCGATGGAGCCAGCACATACCCCTCCGTCATCGTCAGCCCAATTCGCTTGGAGCAGGCGAGCCGCTCAATAAAATCGCGCTGATGGCGGATATCGAAATCGCCGTACCCCGGGCTGAAACGCGGACGCAGAAAAAGTCCCCGTTCCGCGGATTCTTCCCGAATGGTTTCCTCGCAGACGTCGCAGTAACGTTCGATAAGCTCCGCCGCGCAAGCCTGCAAAATCACCATAGTGGAAACGTCCACCTGAGCATACCGGCGTAGCAATACGTCCGGCCCCGGCCCCAGTGTGGCCGCAAACAGGACCGCTTCCGTACAGCCGCGCAGATGGTTCCAAAGGATGTGGCTCGTCACCCGCATCGTGCCGATGGCCACCACATCGCCCACTTCCAGCGTAAGCGGATAGGACGCACTGACCATGCGAGGAGCGGCGCTTTCCAGCAACAGCTCTGAGCACTGCCGGATCTTTTTCAGAACGCTTTCGTCCGCGGGCTGACCGCGGTAGCCCAAATACCGCAGGACTTCCTTTTGCCTGATTTCCAGCATTATTTTATGATCTCCGAAATGTTTTCAAAAATTTTCAAAGCCACATCCGGCTGGTTCATCGTATAAAGATGGATGGCCCGCACCCCGTTGGAGATCAGGTCGATGATCTGCTCGGTCGCGTAGGCAATACCCGCCTGCCGCATGGAAGCCGGGTCGTTTGCAAATCGGTCGGCCATATTGGAAAAACGCGGCGGCAGCGCCGCGCCCGAAAGGGCGCAGATGCGTGCGATCTGCCTAGCATTGGTTACCGGCATCACGCCCGCGACGACAGGCACGCGAATATCCTTCGCCAGAATGCGGTAAAGAAAACTGTAAAACACATTGTTGTCAAAAAACATTTGTGTCGTGAGAAAATCGCAGCCGCATTCCACTTTTTCCTTGAGATGCGCAATGTCTTCTTCCCGGCTTGTGGATTCCACATGCCCCTCCGGATAGCAGGCGGCGCCGATGCAGAAATCTCCCTGCGAACGGATCTCACATACCAGCTCGCTCGCATACCGGTATTGTTGCTGCACCGGGACGTTTCCGTCTTGCGGCAGATCACCGCGCAACGCCAGCACGTTCTCGATATGGTTTTGGCGCAGCTCCGCAAGCGTGTCCCGCACCATCTCTTGGGTGGAGGACACACAGGTGAGATGCGCCAATGCGGGAATACCATGTTTCTGCACGATGTCGGCAAGACGGACGGTATTGGCTTTGGTGCTGCCGCCCGCTCCATATGTCACACTGATGAAATCCGGGTGGACGGCCGCCAGCTCCTTGACGACCTCCTCGGTCTGCTGCAATTTGCCGCTCTGTTTCGGCGGAAAAATCTCACAGGATACATGAATCTTATCCTGTTGCAATATGGTACTGATTTTCATGTAGACCGTCCTTTTGAAAACGCTGCCGGGTGCGTTTCCTGAAGTGTGTTGTGTTTATTGTATCACAAGTGCGCAGCTATGCGATAACTCATGTTTTTTATGGTTTGCTATAGTCGTAATCAATATCAGAGTTTCTTTGAACCCGCTGCGCCGTCTATTCGGAAGACTCTTATCTACCCCGAACGTTCTTTCTTATGATATCGCATCCGAAAACGAATGTAAAGAAGAGAAAAACACGCATAATGGCATGTGTACAGGCCAAAACAGCATATGTTCCTACCGTACAGCAGCACCCATCGGAACAGGGTGCCGGTTTGCCGTTGCCTATTGCCATGATAGAAAAGGGTGTATGGTCTTGAAGGTCTGGATATTGAAAAAACACACATTGATTTTTGCGGCTGTGGTTACAGCGCTTTGCGTGGCTCTGGCTTTTTTTGTCATCCAATTGGTTCCGCGCGGCATCGCGGCCGCAGCCGCAAAAAAGGAATTGCCTATCTACTGTGTGGATCGAACGGAAAAAATCGCAAGCCTTTCATTCGATGCCGCATGGGGAGCCGAGGATACGCCGACGCTCATCCGTATTTTGAACGAGCACCATGTACATGCCACGTTTTTTGTGGTGGGCCAGTGGGTGGATAAATATCCGGACGCGGTCAAGGCCCTTTCGGACGCGGGCAACGAGGTGATGAACCACTCGGACACCCACCCCCACATGCCGTCTCTCTCCCGGGAAGCCATGCAGGCACAGGTCAGCCAGTGTGACCAGAAGATCGAAAAGATCACCGGCAAAAAGCCCACGCTTTTCCGTCCGCCATATGGGGATTATAACAACACGGTTATTGAAACGCTTCGCGGCATGGACCATGATGTGATACAATGGGATGTGGACAGCCTGGACTGGAAAGGAATCTCCGCAGATGCGATCCAGAAACGCGTTTTGTCCAAAGTGCGCCCCGGTTCCATCGTCCTGTTCCACAACGCCGCTCTGCACACGCCCGAAGCTCTGCCCGGTATCATCGACAGCCTGCAAAAAGACGGCTACCAGTTGGTGCCTATTTCCCAGTTGATCTACCATGGGGCCTATACCATTGATACGCAGGGGCGGCAGCATGCCGTCACATCGTCAACCGAAAGCAGCCATGCGGCAGATGCGGCCTCTACCGGCCTTTTCTGAACCGTCTGCTAAACCGCATACGTTGCAACTCACTCTTTCGGACAGATGCGCCGGTCAACCGGAAATATCCCGGATGTACCAGCAAAATCAAGCCAGGCGTTCGGTTCCTTTTCGCCTGGCGGCCTGCGCGATGACCGGACAAGCCCAATCCTGCAAGCAGTTCACGCACGATGCCATGGCAAAATATGCAATTCTCCTTTCTTTTTTATCAGCCAGCAGTACAATATTCCACAGAGAGAAAACCAAATCCTCATAAAAAGGTGAAAAACAAATGACGACTTTTGAAAGCCATGTTTGGGGTGTGACACAGTGCATCATTTCCCGCGTTGCGCGCAATGTCCCGCCTCAAACCTTTGCGGAAGCATGTAAAGACGCCAGTGAGATCGCTCTCAGGCAAAGTTTTACGGATGAAGAAATCGAAGCGGGCATCCTGCAGGCCAGAGACTGGCTGACGGAAGACGGATATCAACTGTAAGCCTTCGAAATTGGATCATGTTTGTTTGCGTTCGCACGTGTGGGACGTATAGATCGCTTTTTCCGGGAAATGCTAAGATAGATCTTTCGTGACGGCCATTTTCAGCCAAAATCCCACTGTCTTGCGGCAGTGGGATTGGTTTTGCATCTGGTGAAAGCGTCCTGCCGATGTACTTCACAGGACATAAACAGACCGGCATGAACGAATTACACAGGCAGACTAAACATGAGACCATGGAGGGAACCCATGCCGCTGCAGGACTTGATGTTGCCTGAAATCTTTCAAGGGAAAAACGCTACGCCCCCGTATTTTGAAGGCTGGTATTTTCGCCTGCAAAACGGTATGAGCAGCATATCGCTCATACCCGGTATCTGTCTTGAGCCCAGACCGCATGCATACATTCAATACCTGAATGCGGAACGGAAGCATTCCGCCTATTGGGAATATCCCATCGGGGATTTTCATTTTGATCCAAACCATTTTGAAATTTTCATCGGAAAAAACATCTTTTCAGCAGAATATATCCATCTGGATACATCTCTGTTGTTCGGTGAAGTCTTTTTCAGGGAGCGTGTCCCCTTTTCTTCCCACCGTTTGAATACGGGAATGATGGGCCCGTTTGCTTTCCTCCCGTTCATGCAGTGCAACCACGGTGTTGTTACCATCCACAGCAAGCTGAACGGAAGTCTGACCGACGAATCGGGGACGGCCGATTTCACCGGAGGAATCGGATATATCGAAAAAGATTGGGGAAAAGCGTTTCCGCAGCCATACCTCTGGACACAGGCCCATTTTGCGGACAGCACATTCATGCTCTGCCTTGCCCGTGTTCCCACGCCAGTCGGCTCCATCACCGGTATTCTGTCTTTTTTATACACCAAAGGGCAAAGATATCTGTTTGCCACATACACCGGTGCCCGCCTTTCCTCCATTTGCCGAACGGAAGACGGTGCGTTGCATTTGGATATTTGTACCCCACATCACAGACTATTTGTTCGTTTACGCGCCCGGGGAGGACTCTCTTTAAGAGCACCCGGTACTCACGGCATGGACCGGGCCATATACGAAGATCCAAACGCGGCCATCACTGTGCGTTTGGCCACCCTCTGCGGCCGCACAATCTGTCAGGGGCATAGCACCCATGCGGGCGCTGAGGTTGTGGGCGATATCCTTTCTCTGAAGCAATAAACCACGAACAAATGTCCCCACAGCAAAAAAGCAAGGCTTAAAAGCCTTGCTTTTTTGCTGTATCGGGTCACCCACGCATGCGGGAGGGAAATTCCATATTCCACACGGCATGGCGGGCGCATCGTTTCAAATGCCTGTCCTTGGGGCACGGGGTTACTTCACGGTAAAGCTGTTTACGCTCCACTGCACCGTATTGTCCCAGCCAATAGCCGCCACGTACACGGTATGCACGCCGGGAGAAAGATCTGCGGCCGGAATGGTCAGGGAAAATCCGCTGTTCGATGTGCTGGGATAGTTCCCGCTCGGATCCACAATCTTATGAACATCGGGCCGGCTGAAGAAATCGGATGTGGTGTATCTTTTGACAGGTCCGGTCACAAGATCCAGATAAACGTCAATTCGCTGAATGCCCGCATGTTCCAGTGCCCAACCTGAAACCGTCACATTGCCGCCCGGCACATCCCCTCTCGGGGAATCCACACACATACAGGAAGGCGCAACTGTAAAGGTGTGGTTCTGCCACTTCACGGTTCCATCTCCTCCAATGCCTGCCACCCAGAGCGTGTGGGTCCCGGGGCCGATCGACGTAAGCGGTAGAGTATTGACATATCCGCTGTTCACGGCACCCAGGGGGAAACTGTTATTTGCGTTTACAATAGACTGCACATCAAAACGCTTGACAAAATTGCCGTTGTTGCTGCCCAGCGACTGAAAGTTGTCTATATAATAATCCACGCGCTGCTGACCGGAACGGTTAAGCATCCAACCGGAAACAGGTAAAGCACTGTAATAATTCGTGTTTCCAGGTGAGTCGATCGTTGTGATGGCGCCGTCTTTCGTATAGAACGAATAGTCATCCCACCGCACGCTGCCATCATTGGCGATACCGGCGGCGTGAATGGTATGCTGCCCGTCACTCCAGTCATGTGTATTGAAGGCGGGAGACGTAAAGCCGCATTTATCCGGATCGAGATAATATCCGGAACAGTTCAGTGCGTTTTGCGCATCACCCCGTGGGTAAAGGGCGCTGGTAGAGCCGAGCCACTGTAAATTATCCAGATAGAAGTCCACCCGAGAAACGCCGGAACGTGCCATTTCCCACCCGGAGACCGTCACGCTGTCGGTATAGGTATTGCCCCTGGGTGAATCAATAGCGGCCAGCGAAGAAGGCGTGTTGATGAAAATACCTACGGTGGCCCAGTCACCGTCACCATAAGCACCTCCATTCAAACTGCTTAAATGTAGGCCAGGGCAGCCATCATATGTACCAGCATATTGCCACATGTCCCAATGCGGCCAGATGTTGACACTGTCAAATGACGCGGCCCCGGCCGAGTGCGGTGTCTCCGGATAGACATATTCGCCGCCATAGTCTGCCAGCCACAACCGATATTTGGCCAACGAGGTGTCGTTTTGGAAATGGTTGTTGACGTAATACGGGTTCGCGTAGATCATGATATCCTGACCACTCAACCTCTGGAACGTATCCAGAAACGTATGCATGCTCTGCACAAGCACAGCGTCGGAAAAGCCGTCCGTCACCTCCACATCCAGAGCCGGTAAACAGCTATACCCGTAATTCTTGATAACGTCATAAAAATGACTGGCTTGCGCCGCAACATAGTTCTGGTCGGTGCTGGGATGCAGCCAATGGTAGAATCCGAATTTCAGCCCTCTACCCACTGCTCCTGCCACCTCAGACGATATGGCAGGATCGGTATAGTTGGCGCCTTCCGTCGCTTTCATGTAAATGGCGCTCAGCCCATCTGCCCCCCCCACTGGCAAAGACGACCAATCTACACTGTCTCCATGATAAATATCAATTACATGGTATAGGGTCGTACTGCCAGGCGAGATATTGGCCGCGGAAACATGCTGCGGCTGACAGAAAAACAGCCCCAGCGCAACGGAAACGGAAAGAACGATGCCTCCTGTTCTCCTCACGACTGATTTTTTCTTTTTGCTTACATACTCCGAAAGGGTTGGCGAAATGGACAAAGCAAAACACTTCTCCTCTCAACATCAGTGTGTCCAAGCGACAAAATCATTCACCTCCAAAGGCTTCATCGCTGCATCCAAGTGATTTACCTGTTTCTAATCTATCTGTTTCCATTTTATCATATTTTGGAACGGATGGACAGAAAATGTCATATTTTCGCCCAAAAATTACAGAAAAATTACATCATTTTAAAACCATCCTGTACCATTGGAAAAAATGCGTGCAAAAACAGCTGGTCTGGAGCACAGCTGCTCAGGGCCAGTTTGTTTATCACAGCGCCGTTGCGGAAATTTTGGTTTCTATAAAACTTCGTTAAGCATCGGAAATGTATACCCGATGCTGCGCCGCTTATAGGAACGACGCGGGCGGCTGAAAACCGCCCGAAACTGTGGTATTATTTCAATCTTGCAAAAACGCCCCTGCGTTCTTGTTGTCCGTTACAGGTGGAAACAGAAAAAGTGTATACCCACTTTCTCTTACAATGTGTCTTCGGCCTCAAGGGCTTTGACCAAACGACGTCTACCCGTATCTGCGGGCATGTATGTACCAATTTCACAATCCCGCAAAAATCCAAGGCGGGTATAAAACGTGCAGAGTGAGAATGCGCATTCCAGAACGGGAAGCTTCCCGCAGCCGAGCAGATCGGCACAGGCTGCCTGAACCAACGCGGTTGCAAATCCCCTGCCCCGCCACGCTTTTCCGGTGGCCACGCTGCTGATGAGCCCCGCCCAGCGGCTCTCCGCGCTGATGAGGCAAGCGGCGGCAGGCTCGTCGTCCACCCGCACCAGATATGCACGTGCGCATCCATGCCGGATGCGATGGCTGATATCCACATACCACGCGTTAAACGGGGCGCAGGTTGCCCCTTCCACCGCGTAAACGTCCCGCAGGTCAGGGCTGCGTTCAATCCGGACCTCGGGTACGTTTGCGGGAATGACCGCATAGGCCGCCATGCGCACATATCGGTCAAGCACACCCCCGGGCAGCCGCGCCGCAATTTTCTCCAGAGGTGCGTATGCGCCCATCAGCCTTGCAAAATTCGGACTCCACTGGAAAAATCTCGCCAAGTCGGCGTAATCCGCCCCCCGATCCATCAGCAGAAACGTGTCGTCGATCTGTGCCAGCACCGCGCGATGATGATCCTGCAAATAGATGGAAAAAAAAGCATGACCGGTACCATAGGCATCGAGCAGGGAGGCAATGCGTACCGAATCCGTTGCCCGGCGTGCAAAAAACGGCAAGAGCCATACAGCCTGCTCATCATCGATCTGCGAGATCATAGGCAGGTCCCGCTTTCTTCAGCGGCACCGGATGTTTTCTTCACCTCAACGGCTAACCGGATGCTCCGGCCCGGTACACATCGCAAATACATGCCGCAGCTTCCTTTCAACACCTGGTGGAATATGGATTTAAAGAGCGTTTACAATATTTTTAAACAGATCGCCGCGGGTCTCAAAATCTTTGAACATATCGAAACTGGCACAGGCGGGAGAAAGCAGCACCACATCCCCGGAGGCAGCCTGTGCGCGAGCCGTTTGCACAGCCTCCTCCAGGCCGGAGACCCGCAGGATCGGCGGCTCCCCGGTGGCATAACCTTCCGCGCCTTCGACTGCGGTGGCGATCTTGTCGGCTGTAGCGCCGAGCAAGATCAGACATTTGACGCTCTGCACCGCAGCCGGGCCCAGCACATCGAACGGAATGTGCTTGTCATATCCGCCGGCAATCAGGATGACCTTCTGTGAAAACGCGCGTAAGCCGGCCAGCGTCCGTGAAGGCGTCGTAGCAATCGAGTCATTGTAGTACCGCACGCCGTCGAGCTCACGCACCAGTTCAATGCGGTGTTCCACGCCGGTAAAGCTGCGTGCCACGCCCAAAATGGTTTCCGGTTTGGCCAGCCCCCAGACCGCCGCTGCGGCCGCCATATAATTTTCCACATTGTGGCTGCCAGGCAGCAAAATATCGTCCCGGTGCATCACGTAATGCTTCTGCTCACCGGACAAAAACCAGATCACGCCGTCCGCATCGGTGTAGCAGCCGAAACGCGGCGGTTCTTTCAGGCTGAATCCCAGGCATTGCCCGCGCACTTCCTCTGCCATCGGGACGGTGATGGCGTTGTCAAAATTGAGTACTGTCTTACTGCAGCCGTTCTGATGTAGAAAAATATGTTTTTTGGCCTGGATATATTCCACCATATCCTTATGCATATCGAGATGGTTGGGCGTGATATTGGTGATGACCGCAACATCCGGGCTGCGCCGCATGGAAATAAGCTGAAAACTCGAAAGCTCCACTACAGCTACGTCATCCTCGCGGATCGTTTCGATCTCCGGCAAAAGTGGCCGCCCGATGTTTCCGCCCAAATGCACCCGCCGCCCCTCGCGTTTGAGAATTTCGGAAATGAGCGTGGTCGTTGTGGTTTTGCCGTCCGAGCCGGTTACCGCAATGATCCTGCAGGGGCACACTTCAAAAAACACTTCCATCTCGGAGGTGACGGCTACGCCGCGCGCGCGGGCTTCCTCCAGTTCCGGCAGGGTATAGCGGATGCCCGGTGTGCGGAAGATCACATCAAAATCCAGGCTTTTCAGATAGGTCTCGCCCAGTTGCAGCGCGGCACCGGCCGATTCCAGTTCGTCGGCCACACTGCCCAATTGCTCACGCGTACGCTTGTCGCAGGCGCACACCTGCGCGCCTTTTTCCATGAAAGTCTTTATCAAAGGCGTATTGCTGCGGCCGATGCCGAGCATGCAGATGCGCTTGCCGCGCAGGCTGCGATAAAACGCGTCCAACCTCGAATCCAATCGTATCACCATCACTTTTTCGTCTTTCTCAGGTGCAATGCGCCCGCACGTTCCTTATTATACGGTGCCTGCATGTAAATAGCAACCTTTTGGGAAAAGAGAAACAACCCGACGCCTTGGCGACGCTCCTTTCGCGAGCATGATTTGCCAATTGACAAAACGGCGCAAAACCCGTATAATGACTAGCGCGAGCAAGCCAGACAGCCGCGGGTGCAGCGCCGAAAGGTCGCATCTGAGGAAAGTCCGAGCTCCACAGGGCAGGATAGCGGGCAACGCCCGCCGGAGGCGACTCCAGGGACAGTGCAACAGAGATATACCGCCGGGTTTCGGCCCGGCAAGGGTGGAAAGGCGAGGTAAGAGCTCACCGGCGCGCAGGAGACTGCGCGGCCCTGCAAACCCTATCCGGAGCAACACCCGTAGGGGAGTTATACGCTAGCCCGGCGTTATCCCCGTGATGGTGGCGTGAGCCGTGTGGCAACGCACGGCCAAGATAGATGGCTGTCAAAAACAGAACTCGGCTTACAGACTTACTCGCACCAGTAAAACGGAGGCGCCACACGGCGTCTCCGTTTTTTGATACCGCACGCCTTGCCCGCTTCGCCGGAATCGCACGCCTGCCGCGCATTATTGTGTATCATCGGGAAGAATGGTATAATGTGGCCAGACAGATTACGCATATCTGACATGGAAGGTTTGAACACCATGGACGATCATACAGCCCATTCCTCATGCTCGGCTCCAAGCCCCATTCAGCAGCTTCCCGCCGGGCAGGTATACAACGCGTTGGACAGCGCCCCCTCTGGCCTGACGGCAGAGCAGGTGCAGACGCGGCAGGCACAATATGGGAAAAACCAAATCGAAACGCAAAAGAAGCGCTCGCCCGTTTTGCTGTTTTTGGCGAACTTCACGCATTTGATGGCCATTCTGCTCTGGATTGCGGGCATCATCGCCCTGCTTGCGGGGATGCCGCAGTTGGCTGTCGCCGTCTGGATGGTCAATGTCATCAACGGCGTATTCAGCTTCTGGCAGGAATTCCGTGCAGGCAAGGCCACCGAGGCGCTGCGGAAGATGCTCCCGTCGTATGTGCGGATCATCCGCCACGGACAGGAACAAAAGATTCTCGCGGAAGACCTGGTGCCAGGCGATGTCATGCTGCTGGCAGAGGGCGACCGTATTTCCGCCGATGCCCGGCTTATAACATGCAGCGACCTGCAGGCCGATCAATCCACGCTCACCGGGGAATCGAACCCCGTGCGCAAAACCGCCGACGCCGTTCTGAAAACCGGTCTGGCGCGTGCGGAGATCCCAAACCTGGTCTTCGCGGGCACTAGTGTTTCGGAAGGCAACGGTACGGCCATGGTAACGCAGACCGGCATGAAGACAGAATTCGGGAAGATTGCCAACCTCACGCAGGAGATGGGGGCGGATAAAAGCCCGCTGCAAAAGCAGCTCGACCGCCTGACCCAACAGATTTCCGTCATTGCCATCTCGTTTGGCGTCAGTTTCTTTCTCGCTGCGTTTTTCTTTGTACGTGAACCGCTTGCTCCGTCGTTTATTTTTGCACTGGGCATGATCGTCGCATTCATCCCCGAAGGTCTGCTCCCCACTGTAACGCTTTCGCTGGCCATGGCCGTACAGCGGATGTCCCGCCGCAACGCACTGGTCAAAAAACTCGCGTCGGTTGAGGCTCTGGGAAGCACCTCTGTCATCTGCACCGACAAGACCGGCACGCTTACGCAGAACGAGATGACGGTCATCCATCTCTGGCTGGCGGGCCGTGAATTTGAAGTAACCGGCACGGGCTATGCGCCCGTCGGCGAAGTGCGGGAAAACGGCAGAACAATCACGGCGGATAACGACGCGAACCTCCGACTCCTGCTCTCGGCCGCTGCGCTGTGCAACAACGCCCGCCTGCTGCCGCCAAATAACGAATTCGGGCGATATACGGTGCTGGGCGATCCCACGGAAGCCTGCCTGGGCGTAGCGGCTCAAAAAGCGGGCGTTGACCCACACGCGCTGGCCGAACACACGCCGCGCCTGCGGGAACTGCCATTCGAATCGCGCCGCAAACGCATGTCCACCATTCATCAACTGGAAACCCCGGTGGAAAACGCGTCGCGCATCGCTTACATAAAAGGCGCGCCGAACGAGATCGTCCGACTGAGCACCTTCATCCGCATCGCCGGCAAAACAGAACCCATGACCGAGGAACTGCGCACGCAGATCATGGAGGCAAACGACCGGTATGCCCGCGGCGGACTGCGTGTGCTGGGGGTGGCATACCGTCTGCTGCGGCCGCAAGATGGTCTGCCAGTCGCTCTGAGCGCCTACACGCCGGAAACCATCGAGCGGGAGATGGTGTTCATAGGGCTCACCGTCATGGCCGACCCACCCCGTCCCGAGGTGGCCGCCGCCGTGGAGCAATGCCGCCGCGCCGGCATCCGCATCATTATGATCACCGGCGACTACGGACTGACGGCTGAAAGCATCGCCAAGCGCATCGGGATCGTGCAGGGTGAACATCCGCGTGTCGTATCCGGGATTGATCTGGCAAACCTCAGCGATGCACAGTTGAAGTCCTACTTAAAGGATGAGATCATTTTCGCACGGGTGGCGCCCGAGCAAAAGCTTCGCGTGGTCTCCTGCCTGCAGGAAATGGGTGAGATCGTGGCGGTGACGGGCGACGGCGTAAACGACTCCCCTGCCCTGAAAAAAGCCGACATCGGCGTGGCCATGGGTATTACCGGCACGGATGTCGCCAAGGAAGCGGCCGACATGATCCTCACCGACGACAATTTTGCCTCGATTGTACATGCCATTGAGGAGGGCCGCGCGGTTTACAGCAACATCCGCAAATTCCTGCTGTATATCTTCAACGCCAACATGCAGGAGGCCATCCCTTCGGCCATGTTTTTATTCTCACGCGGCGCCATCCCGCTGCCGCTCACCGTCATGCAGCTTCTGACCATTGATCTGGGCACCGATATGCTGCCTGCGCTGGGACTTGGCACCGAGCGCCCGGAAGCAACTACTATGTCGCAGCCGCCGCGCGACCCCAAAGAGCCACTGCTCACCCGCAGTGTGACCTTGCGCGCTTTTCTGTGGTATGGTCTGCTGGGTTCGGCCGCATCGGCGTTTTCCTATTTCTTTATCAACCTGCGTAACGGCTGGCCGGCCGTGCCGCTTGCCAGCGGCAATGACCCTGTCTATTTCCAGGCCACTGCTATATCGCTGGCCGCCATCGTTTTTGTCCAGATCGGCGCCGTATTCAACTGCCGCACGGAACGGCAGTCGGTCTTCCGCATCGGGCTGTTCAGCAACAAGCAGATCAACCGGGGTATTTTGTTGGAACTTATCCTGATTTTTGCGTTGATCTACCTGCCGCCGATGCAGCAGGTCTTTCATATGGCCGCGCTGGATATCTGGGATATCCTGCTTCTGTGCGCCTGGCCGCCGCTTATTCTGATCATTGAGGAGGCACGTAAGGCGTTGGCCCGCCGTAATGAACGAAAACGCCGTCCCGGAAAGGCAGGAGAAACAGGATGAACATTATCATCATCGGTCTGGGCAGGCTTGGTACCGGCCTGGCAGACGACCTTATAAAAAAAGGCCGGCAGGTCACAGTCATCGATTCCGACTCCGCCAGTTTTAAGGCGCTTGGGGAAATGTTCGCCGGAACCCGCATCGTGGGAGACGGAATGGACCGCCGTACGCTGGAGCAGGCAAAGATCGGTGAGACCGATGCGCTGATCGCCTGCACGGGTAACGACGAGGCCAACATCGTCATCGCCCGCATCGCCAAAAATATTTTCCTTGTTCCACACGTGGTGGCACGCCTGTACGACATGGGAAAAACAGACACCTACCGACGTATCGGCATTCAGACGATCTCCACCACCGCGTGGGGCATTGAGCGCGCATCGGAGCTGCTCACCTATCATGATCTGGACAGCATCTGCGATCTTGGCGACGGTTCGGTACAGGTGGTGCGCATTGATGTTCCTCCCCTGCTGACAGGGCGCATGGTGCGGGAACTGACGGCTATTGGTGAAATCCATGTCATCGGCATTCGCCGCGGCGGCCGGACCTTCATTCCCACCACCGGCACCATTCTGGAATCGGGCGACGTGCTTTACGCCGCTATGCTCGTTTCCGCCTCCGGCAGGCTGAGAGCCATGCTGGGCCTCTGAGAAAGAAGGGATTGCCATGAAGATCCTCATTGTGGGCGGTGGCCAGGTCGGCTCCTATCTGGCCACCCTGCTGTCCGCCAACGATCACGCCGTCACCGTGGTCGAACAACGGGAACCGATTGTCGAACGACTGCGGAAGGAACTGCCGAACGTATCGTTCCTGCTGGGCGGCGGTTCTCATCCGCAGGTGCTGGAAGACGCCGGCATTGCTTCCGCGGACGTGGTGGTCGCTGTCACCGGCCGGGATGAAACCAATCTGGTGGTCTCCACGCTGGCAAAAATGGAATACGGTGTCTCGCGCGTGGTGGCGCGGGTGAATAATCCGAAAAACAAATGGCTGTTCACGCCCGCGATGGGCGTGGACGCGGGTGTGAACCAGGCAGACCTGCTTGCGCATCTGATTTTGGAGGAAATGAACCTCAAAGCAATCTCCACGCTGCTGAAAATCAACCGTGGGGACTATTCGATCATTCAGATCGAGGTGGATGCGCATGCGGCTTCCGTTGGTAAAAAACTCAAAGACCTCGCCATCCCGAAGCAGGCTTTGCTCATCGCCGTCACACGCAACGAGCAAACGTATCTTCCGAAAGGCGACACAACGATTCTGGAGGGTGACAGCATCCTGGCACTGGCGGACAGCGGCAGCCGCGCGCAGCTGCAATCCATTTTTGGCGCATAGCGGGCCGACTGGCTGAACCCTCCAGTGTGCCAAACCGCATGGGTTTTTCGGCTGTCCGTACATACTAAGAAGAGAAGGAAAACGCATGCAGCGTCCGGCCACGCCCGGTCCGGGCATGTTGTATGAAAGAAAGCAGAGGGTTATTATGCGTAAAAAGAGAACCGGCATCATTGTCATTTGCATCGTCGCACTGGTCGTCGTCATTGGATTTGCAAGTTCCATCGGCATCTACAATGGGCTGGTGAGCGCACAGGAAAACGTGCATACCGCATACAGCGGCATTCAGACGGATCTGCAGCGCCGCAGCGACCTGGTACCCAATCTGGTTGCCACCGTGCAGGGATATGCCAAACATGAAGAAACCGTTTATGCGGATATTGCCAACGCGCGCGCGGCACTGGTGAGTGCGGGCAACGCCCAGCAGGCCGCCACCGCGAACGACCAGTTGTCTTCCGCCCTGTCCCGCCTGCTGGTGATTGCCGAAGCGTATCCCGACCTAAAAGCAAACCAGAACTTCATCGACCTGCAAACGCAGTTGGAGGGAACGGAAAACCGCATCGCCGTCGCCCGAACAAAATACAACGACGCCGTGCAGTCTTATAACCAAAGCATCCGGTCATTTCCGGGCTCGATCATCGCGGGAATGTACGGATTCAAGGCGGAACCGTATTTCCAGGCGGGCAGCGAAGCCCAGCAGGCTCCCACGGTCTCGTTCAGCTGAGGGTCGGATAAACTATGAAAAAATTATTGGCAGGGATCTGTCTGGCCCTGTTTTTCACGCTACCCGTTTTTGCCGAAAACTACCAGTCACTGAACCCCACGCCGGCATTCTACACCAACGACTTTGCCAACGTGCTGAACACAAACACCAAACAACAGATCGACCGGATCGGCAAAGCGCTGGAGGATGCCACCGGCGCACAGGCCGTCGTGGTCACGGTGAACAATCTGGGCGGGAACACCATCGAAACGTTCGGATTCCGCCTGGGTGATAAATGGGGCGTGGGTCAAAAAGGCAAGGACAACGGCGTCATCCTGCTGCTGACGATGAAAGAGCGGCAATACCGCATTGAGGTCGGAGACGGGCTGGGCGGCGCGATACCGGACATCACGGCCGGCCACATACAGGACGATATCATGGCGCCCTATCTCAAAAAGGGCGATTATTCGAACGCCATGCTGGAAGGATACAAGGCCGTCGTTTCCAAAATTTATACGGAATACAACATTACGCCGCCCGCCGATCTGGGCGCGAGCAGCGTACCGGAAAACACAAAGTCCAATACCGGCAACTTCCCGGTTTCAGTCATCCTACCCGGTATCCTGGTGATTTTATATCTCATCACCCGCTTTTTCCGCGGAGGACGAGGTGGACGCGGCGGGCGAGGCGGGCGAGGCGGCGGATTTTTCTTTTTTCCGCCGGGTGGATTCGGCGGCGGAGGGTTCGGTGGCGGAGGATTTGGCGGAGGCGGAGGATTTGGCGGCAGTTCCGGGGGCGGCGGCAGTTTCGGCGGTGGCGGCTCAAGCCGGGGATTCTGACAAAAAAGGCGGGTTTCCACTTCCCCACCCTGCCCCAGATCGCATCCATGCCAAACGCATTATGAAAGGGAACGCCTTCATGCAGGACAAATCGACCCATCACGTCCCACCGCCGTACAACCATTCTTTGGCGCTGTTTCTCCTTACCGTAGTCACCTCCGGGTTTGCCGGACAAATGATCGCCGTTTCCATTGGCTGGCAAATGTATGCGCTGACGAAGTCAACCTTTTATCTTGGACTTGTCGGGCTAATGCAGTTTTTGCCCATGATCCTGATGACGTTGTTTTCCGGCTATATCGCTGACCACTTTAACCGGAAGCTCATCGTGTTTTTCTGCAATGCGGGGCTTTGCCTGTGTTTTCTGTTCTTAGGCATTTCCAGTTATCTCGGCGTAATCAGGACGTCCTCCCTGCTGGTGTCCGCGTTCATCATCGGGGCGGTTCTTTCGCTCTATGGCCCGTCCATGCAGTCGCTGCTGCCGGGCATCGTGGAACAGGCTGCATTCACCAAAGCAACCGCGCGAAATGCAGCCTGTTTCCAGGCTGCCACCATTGTCGGACCGGCGCTCGGCGGTCTGCTCTATGCGTTCGGAGCGGATATTGTGTATTTCGCATCGGCCATTTCCATCGCGGTGGGCTGCATCTCGATCCTGTTTGTACGGGTAAAGACGCGTGAAATCAAACATGAGCCCATCGGCGCGCAAACGTTACTTGCGGGCGTTACGTTTATCAAAAGCCGCCCCGTTATCCTCGGTGCCATCTCGCTGGATCTGTTCGCCGTGCTGTTCGGCGGCGCCACCGCGCTTCTGCCGGTCTATGCCTCCACGATTCTGAAAATCGGCGCAGTGGGGCTTGGCATTTTGCGCTCGGCACCCGCCATTGGCGCGTTCCTCGTCTCTTTTTTCCTGGCGCGCCGCCCAATCGGCCGCAGGGTGGGCGTGACGATGTTCATGGCGGTCATTGTTTTCGGTCTGGCCACCATCTGCTTTGCGGTTTCACGGTCGTTCGCCTTGTCCCTTGCCGCGCTGCTGGTTCTGGGCACGGCGGATGTTATCAGCGTGGTTATCCGTTCCTCGTTGGTGCAGCTGCAAACACCGGATGCTATGCGCGGCCGCGTCAGCTCGGTCAACCAGTTGTTCATCGGCACATCCAATCAACTGGGAGAATTTGAATCGGGACTGACGGCTTCCATCTTCGGCACGGTGTCCGCCGCGCTCATCGGCGGCATCGGTACCATCTGTGTGGTGCTGATCTGGATGAAGCTGTTCCCGCGCCTGCGCAGGATGGACACGTATGAATATAGCACAGAGCCCCGGCCCCAGACTATTGCATAACTGCAGAAAAAGCCGCCGTAAACCGGCGGTTAACTTTTTTCATGAAAGTTAACAACGGTTCAATTGTATCCGGCATCGGCACGCCCTATAATAAGCCTTGAAAAGAGGGTGATACCATGCAAACGATCCAGATCGGCGCCAATATTGCCAGTCTACGTAAAGAAAAAGGCGTCACGCAGGAAGAACTGGCCGACTATCTGGGAATATCAAAACCCGCGGTCTCCAAATGGGAATCCGGGCAGAGCTACCCTGATATTCTGCTGCTCCCGCGTCTCGCGGCCTATTTCAATCGGACTGTCGACGAACTGCTGGGGTATGCGGCGCAGATGACGGTGGAAGAAGTCAAAAGCCTGTATATCCGGCTTGCCGACGCTTTTGCCGACGAGCCGTTCGACACCGTATACGCACGGTGCGAAGAAGCGGTAAAGTCCCATTATGCCTGCTTCCGGCTGCTGTTTGCCATGGCACAGCTACTCGTCAACCACGCGCCGCTGGCAGGTGCGCCAGACCGGGTGGCCGCCGTCTACCGCGAAGCATCCGGCCTGTTTTTGCGTGTCGAGCGGGAAAGCGGCGAAACGGGGCTTGCGAGACAGGCGCTTTCAATGCGGGCGTTCTGCGCATTGGTCCTGCAGCAGCCGGACGAGGCGATCAAACTGCTGGAAGGTATTGAAGAACTTTCGCTCTCGGGAGACCAACTGCTCGCGAAAGCTTACGCCATGCAGGGAGAAACCGGCAAAGCAAAGGACGTGCTGCAAAAATATCTATATCAGAACGCCGCGGGCCTGTTTGGCGCTTTTCCGGATCTGATGACTTGCTATGCGGACGAGCCTGAAAAGATCGACATCTGCCTGCAAAAGGCACTCGCGCTCGGGGATACGTTCGATTTTCAAGATATGCACCCCGGACTGTACTTCACCCTTTACCTGACGGCGGCCGCACTTTATGCCGCGCTGCACCAAAACGACCGCGCGCTTGACCTGCTGGAAGCATATGTGGACCTGTTGTCGCGCAAAGACGTATTCCCACTGAAGCTCAAAGGCAGCGCCTTTTTCGATCGCCTGGAGCCGTATTTCCAAACGCTGAACCTCGGCACAAATGTGCCGCGCAGCAATGCACTCATCTGCCGGGATCTGAAAACGACCGTGACCGGCAATCCGGCATTCCAAACACTGAAAGACGAAAGCCGCTTCCGCCGGATCATACGGCGGCTGGAGCATTGGGAGGGTGACAAGAGATGAACCATCTGATGTCGTATCTTCCATTTTTGATCCCGGTGGCGGTTATCGAACTGGCGCTGGCCGTCATGGCGCTTGTGCACGTGCTGCGCCACAATACCTATCGCTTTGGCAACCGCATATTCTGGGTCATTGTGGTGCTGGTGCTGGAGATCATCGGACCCATCCTGTATTTTACCATAGGACGAGGTGACGAATGATGGACATCCTGCAATTGGAAGGTGTATCCAAACATTTTGGCAGCCTGCAGGTGCTGCGGGAAGTTACTTTTTCCGTACCGGAGGGTTCGATTTTCGGCCTCATCGGCAAAAACGGTGCCGGCAAAACCACCCTCATGAAGCTGGTTCTCGGCTTTTTGCGGGCGGATGCAGGTGAGATCCGCGTCTGCGGCGAACCGGTGCGGTACGGCAATGCCCGTACCAACCGACTGATCGGTTACCTGCCGGATGTGCCGGCGTTTTACGGCTATATGACCCCTGTCGAATACCTGCGGTTCTGCGGACAGATTGCCGGGATGCCGCCCGCAAGGATACGGGAGCATTCCAAAGAGCTGCTGGAACTGGTGGGGCTGGGCAGTGTAAACCGGAAGATACGGGGATTCTCCCGCGGTATGAAACAGCGGCTGGGCATCGCACAGGCCTTACTCGGCGAACCGCACCTGCTCATCTGCGACGAACCAACCTCGGCGCTCGACCCCGTGGGCCGCAAAGAGATTCTGGATATCCTGTCGCTTGCGGGCAAACAAACCGCCGTGCTCTTTTCCACACACGTCCTCTCGGACGTGGAGCGCATCTGTGACCGCATCGCCGTGTTGGATGACGGGAAGATCGCTCTGCAAGGCCCGCTGGAAGAGATTCGCGGCTGCCACCGGCAGGATGCCGTGCGCATCCAGCTTTTCGACGCGCCTCCCGACGGCTTTTTTGACCTCTTCCGGCAGATGCCGTTCGTATCGGCCGTGTCGGCGGAGGAGGATACCGTTACCCTCCGTCTGGCTGACGCAAAACAGGACGGCGCGAACGTGCTGAATTTTCTTCTGCGTGAACAGCTTCCCATCCTGAAATATGAGGTGCTGGAGCCAACGCTGGAAGACGTCTTTATGGAGGCCGTGCAATGAGAGGATTTGCCGCTTTTGCCCGTAAAGAACTACTGGAACAGATTCGCAGTTACAAAGCGCCGATTTTGCTTGCGGTTCTGTTCCTGTTTGGCATGACCAGCCCGCTGTTGGCTAAACTGATGCCGGATCTTTTTAAAAACCTGTCCATTTCCGGCATGACCATTACCATTCCGACACCGACAGCGGCGGACGCATGGGGCCAGTTTTTTAAAAACACCGGGCAAATGGGTTTGGTGGTGTTGCTGCTCATCTTCGGTACGGCTCTCTCCCAGGATATCGCACGCGGCACATTGCTCATCCCGCTTTCCAAAGGACTGTCCCGCGGCGCGGTCGTGCTGGCGAAATATGCGTCTTCCCTGCTCATCTGGACAGCCGGATACGCGCTTTCCGCCCTTACCTGTGTGGGCTATACGCAGTACCTGTTCAGCCATTTTGGGCCGCCGCACCTGTTTTTTGCTCTGTTCTGCCTGTGGCTGTTCGGTGCATTTCTGCTTGCACTTTTGCTGTTTACCGGAGCCGCAGCCCCGGGCAGTTACGGCGGGCTGCTGTTCGCCGTGGCAATCGTGGGCGTCCTGCTGGCGCTGGACGCGTTTCCAAAACTGCAGGCAGGAAACCCGGTCTCCCTTGCTTCGCAAAGCGCCGCTCTGCTCACCAAAACCGCCTCGCTGCAGAACCTTTGGACGGCAGTGTGGGTTACAGCCGTTTGCACCGCGGCCTGTCTGGGATGCGGCGTGCTTCTGTTGCAAAAAAACGGCACACGCAGCTAACACAAGAAAGGCGCAGCGCCTGCTTTCTTTGTTTGGGTCATAAGAAGCCTCCGGCCGCCCCAAGGGCACGGCGATCGGAGGCTTTTCCTGTAACATGGCACCACAAAATAAGAGGTAACCCATGGTAAAAGTGTGATTTCCAGACCGATTCGATGCGCCTTTTAAGGCAACATCGCAGGAGATAGGCCAAGGGATTGTTCAAACCGCCGGTTCAACCGGTGGTTTTGATGCGCAATGCCGTTTAAGAGGGGACAATTCCGTACAGGGGGTTCAGAACACAAGAAAAAAGCCGTAAATATTGCTTTACGGCTTTTGGCGTCCCCGGGGCGATTTGAACGCCCGACCCCGCGCTTAGGAGTGCGCCGTGTCGTACAATCTATCGTGTGTTCTGGTATCTTGCAATGCCCGTGAACCCGCATGGTACAAGGATTTGTGTCGATTCGCCTGTTATCCGGTGCTGTCGCATATTACCGGATATTTGCTGAGATTTTCGAGTCCAATTAGCAAGCTCTTAGCAAGAACCCCCATTAAATCTGTCCAACCACTCGTCTGCAAAGCGGTATTTTAAGGGCGTTTCGTAAGTGCGGAACGCCCTTTTGCCGTCTCTGGAGGCAGTTGCCAAACCCCCGACGCGCTGCGCACTTCGTTTGAAGCATCCGTGAAAGCGGGTGCTTTTTTATACCGGAAAGAAGGTGAAAAGAAAATGAATCAAGAAGACTTTCATGTGCAGGTTCCCCTGCCGCCCGAGAAGGTTCGGCTTATCCTGCTCGCCAGCGCATCCGCCCAGCCGTTTGCCGAGGTGTTTTGGGAAACAGTGCAAGGCGACAGCGAGATCGCCGTCCTGCTGCTCAACCTTCTTTCGCGTTTGCAGGAGGAAAAGCGGTATGACCAGATGTTTGAAGTCCTGCGGATTCTGCACAGCGCGTTCCGCGTCCGTTTCGCCCCGGAGCTGCTGGCGCTGCGAAACGTCCCCACCGCCCGCGCGTATTTTTTGGATTGCTTTCTCCGGGATTTCTACGAGATCATGGACGACCATGTGGCCGGTATCGGATAAGAAACGTTGTCACAGCCAGTTGACCCATTCGCGGCGACTATGCAGGATACGCAAAACCGTTACCGATTGCGCCTCCTCCGCCACTGTGTAGAAAACCAGATACGATTCGACCGGCATTTTCCGAATGCCCAGCGCCGCAAGCCGTTCGTCCGCTACGACCGCATAACGCATCGGCAGCTCGGCAAGCTCATAAACGGAATCCTGTATTCTTTTTACCAGCGCGCGGGCGGTTTGCGGTTCGCGCAGTTCGTCCGCGATATATCGGGCGATCTCATATAAATCGTCGGCGGCGGGCTGCGTAAAGCGGACGGCGTAGGTGCTCATGGGCGCTCATCCAGCTTTTGAAAGACCCGGTCGAACGCTTCCGACGCGGGAATCGTTCGCCCCTGCTTGGCGGCGTCCATCCCTTCGTCCAGCAGGTGATACAGTTCAAATTTTCCGACCAGTTTTTCATAGGTTTCAATGCTCATGACGGCCAGATCGCCCTGCCCATTCTTGGTGATGTAGACGGGCTCGTCGTATTCGTGGCAAAACGCAGAGATTTCGTTGTATTTGTTCCGCAAGTCAGAACTCGGTTGAATACGCGGCATAAAACTTCACCCCTTTCTGCAATTCAACATATCAATATTATACGCAAATATTGATAGAATTACAACCTTTTTTGAGAAGGTGAAAAATTTGCCCGGCGTCAGCAAGGAGCAGATTGCCCGCGCCAAGGAGTGGGACTTGCTCTCGTATCTTAGGCGGTATGAGCCGGACGAGTTGGTGCGCACCGGCCCCCATGAGTACTGTCAGCGCCAGTGATAAAATGAAGAAAAACGCCGGTCAAAAAATGTAGGTTTGCAGCGGAAAGGGATGCAATATGGTACACTCAAATCTGTCTGTTAAGCAGCAGGCGGAAAGGGTGTCAAAAATGGAAGGAGCAAACCGGATGGATATCCGAAGCGACCGGCAAAAAGGACTGAGCTACACAGAGATAGCGCGCAAGTACAACATTGACCCGAGGACGGCGAAGAAATACGCCGAGAGCGAGGCGCGACCGGTATACAGCCTGAGCGCAACGAAGCGTCGAAGCTGGACCCCTACAAGGAGCAGATAACGGTATGGCTGGAGGAAGCGCCGTACTCAGCGGAGCGGATACTGGAGAAAATTCAGGAGCAGGGCTTCGAGGGTGGGCACAGCATCGTGCGGGAATACGTGCGAAACAAGAAGGAACAGTTGGACGAGAAAGCAACGGTGCGGTTTGAAACGATGCCGGGACTTCAAGGGCAGATGGACTGGGCGTTTTTTGAGGATCACACCGTGCCGGAGGATGGGAAGCTGAAAAAGCTGTACTGTTTTCTGTTCATTTTGGGGTACTCGCGGACATGGTACATAGAGTTTGTGACCGACATGAGTACCAACACTCTGATCCGCTGCCATGCCAACGCGTTCCGGTATTTAGGCGGTTACCCGGAGGAAATTCTGTATGACAACATGAAGCAGGTCGTCATCAAACGGCTGCTGAAGCAGGAAGACAGTACCCTCAACCGGCAGTTTGAGGATTTCGCCGGATTCTATGGGTTCAAGCCTATGCTGTGCCGGCCATACCGAGGCCAGACAAAGGGTAAAATAGAGCGCACGGTACAGTTCGTACGGGATAATTTCATGATTGGCATCAAGTACTCTTCACTTGACGACCTCAATGGCCAGGCTCTCGCATGGTGTAATAAGGTCAATGGGAAAGTCCACGCCACAACAAATGAAATTCCCTTCGAGAGACTAAAAAAAGAGGGCCTTAACCCTCTTAAACGTGAATATATCATCGACAAAATCAATCTGCGCCGGGTACAAAAAGACTGCCTCATCTCGTACGGCGGTAATCAGTATTCCGTGCCATCGGAATACGCCGGCGAAGATGTGGCAGTCGTAGCATTGGACAACGTGCTTGCTGTCTACTATGAAGGAAAGCAAATTGCCCTGCACCGAATATCCTACCAGAAAAAAGACATGGTCGTCAATGCCCATCATTATCGCAGGCTGACCGTCAAGCAATCCCTTGATACAGAAAACACCCTGCTGGACGGCGACAGTGTCATCGACTTTCCTATCCAACAACACGATTTGAACCGGTATGACGAGGTGCTGCTATGACGGAACTGACGATGGAACGTCTCAGGGAAAACCTCGAAAGCCTTAAGATGAAAAACACGCTGGAGATATTGGACAATTATCTTGAAAGAGCTGTAAAGGACGAACTCAACGTTGTAGATGTGCTCGACCATATCTTTGCCGAGGAAGCATTGTCAAAACGGCGACGCGCCTATGAAAAGCAGGTGCAAATGTCCGGATTTCCCATCAAAAAAACGTTGGAGGATTTTGATTTCAGTTTCCAGCCCTCCATTGACAAGCGCCAGATTGAAGAACTGGCTACCATGCGTTTCCTTGAAAACGGAGAGAATATCGTCTTCCTCGGCCTGCCCGGTGTGGGCAAGACCCATCTGGCCTCAGCACTGGGGCTGGTTGCCGCCAAGCATCGATTCTCCACCTATTACATCAACTGCCACACCCTAATTGAGCAGCTCAAAAAGGCTCATTTTGAGAATAGACTACCGGACAAGCTCAAAACTCTGGGCAAGTACAAAATGCTCATCATTGACGAAATTGGCTATCTCCCGATGGATATTCAGGGGGCGAATCTGTTTTTTCAACTGATTGCGAGACGTTATGAGAGAGTCTCCACGATCTTTACCTCCAATAAGACCTTTTCCCAATGGAATGAGATCTTCGCCGACGTCACTATCGCCTTTGCAATCCTAGACCGTGTTTTGCACCACTGCACCGTTGTCAATATCAAGGGTGAGAGCTATCGCCTTAAAGAGCGAAAGGAGTACATGAAGCAGAAGCAGCACATCGTCAACACCCTTTTCGAGCAGGGCCAAAACTAATTTTTCAACATTTCCTTACCGCTGTTTTCATGCATTTTTTAACTGGCGAAAACCTGCAAATTCAAATCGGCGTTGACAGTTTGGAAAGCATTCGAAACTTTATGAAAAAATACCTGTAAAACGGGGGTGACAATGGGTCTTTCCATCTCACGATAAATAGAAGGAGTTTTTCAAGAACCTTCTGTTGTACCTCGACAACTGAATACCCCATATTTTAGGTACATACTCCCGCGTGGCTGCAAAAGCGGCAAGCGAAGGAGAGGCGGCGCGAAGATGGCGAAAGCCGAAGCAATCTACGCGCTCTCCAACCCGGCTGTGGCAGGCCGGGGCGCGACGATACACGCGGACACAATGATACTTCCACACGGCCTCCCACGGACTTGAGGGGGAACCCTGCGGTATGCGCCGCCTTTGGCAAAGGCGCGGTGCTGCGGAGCTATGATGCGGCGGGCCAGCCGCAGCCTGAAATACGCCCCTGCCGGGGGTGCGTGGCAAATACGGCAGAACATCGGCATTAGAGATCATGGGCTGGCTCTGCATCTGTGGAGCCAACCCATTCCTGTAATGCCGATGAAAACCGCACCCGCAGTCGCAACATTGCATCATATGGCGCGCCGACTTACAATAAAGGGGCAAGATACCAAAGCAGCGCGCTATCGGGAAATACAAGGAGGAAGGGGTTTATGAATCAAGGTGTCAACGATAGTGTTCGAAACGTGCCTGCCCCAAACCGGAGAACGTACAGGGTTGAGGACATCGCCTCTATTTTAGGCATTGGCCGATCCTCCGCGTATCATCTGGTAAAGCAGCGCTGTTTCAAAACTGTACGCATCGGTACGTCCATACGGGTATCTAAAAAATCCTTTGACGAGTGGTTGGACAGCCAAAATTTATGACTGCTCAAATCAGGAGGAATGCAGTATGGCTTCCATCATCAAACGTAAGAAAAACTATGCCATCGTTTACAATTACACCAATGAGAACGGTGAATCCAAGCAGAAGTGGGAAAGCGTACCGACCTATAAAGAAGCCATTCGGCGCAAAGCTGAAGTGGAGAATCAACTGTTGAGCGGCACCTACATTCCGCCAGTTCAACAATCCGTAACCGAATTCTTGAAAGACTTTGTTTCAACCTACGGTGAAAAACGTTGGGGCATTTCGATGTATGACGGCTGCACCGCCTTAATCGGCAACTACATTGATCCCATCATCGGGGACATGCACATTCAGTCGATCAACACAAGGGCGGTGGACAAATACATCCAGACCTTACGAAAGACGCCATGCGTCAGCACACCGACCCGGAAACCCTCTACGAAATATGTGACCGATAAAACCATCGAGAAAATCATCAAGCTGTTGAGTTGCGCGTTTGGCCAGGCCGTCCGCTGGGAACTCATCGGCAAAAATCCATTCAAGAATGCCGTTTTGCCCAAAACCGTATATAAGCGGCGGGAAATCTGGACGGCCGAGATGATCCGCACGGCACTCGATGCATGCACGGACAGCAGGCTTTATGTGGCCATCAATTTGGCGTTTGCCTGCTCGCTGCGTATGGGCGAGATTTTGGGGCTGACCTGGAACAACGTCCACATCACAGATGCGGATATTGCCAAAGACGATGCCTCCGTCTACATCGACAAGGAACTGACGCGGGCATCCAAGCATGCCATCGAAATGCTGGGCGAGCGGGATATCTACTATATTTTCAAGCCGCTGCTCTGCGACACGAAAACGCGGCTGATTTTGAAAAAGCCCAAGACGGAGACGAGCATCCGTAAAATCTGGCTTCCAAAAACGCTGGCCTATATTTTACGGAAATGGCGGCAATCGCAGGAAGAAATGAAAGGTTTTCTGGGAGACGAGTATCAGGACTTCAACCTTGTCGTGGCGCAGTCCAACGGCCGCCCCTGCGACGACCGAATCATTCTGAAGGAATTCTCCAAGCTTAAGGAAACCGCCGGGTTGCCCAACGTCGTATTTCACAGTCTGCGACATTCCAGCACGACGTACAAGCTCAAGCTGAATCATGGCGACCTGAAAGCGACGCAAGGGGACACCGGCCATGCCGAGATCGACATGATCACAAAAATCTACGCGCATATCTTGGACGAGGATCGGAAAATCAATGCGCAGAAGTTTGAAAATGCTTTTTACGCAAATCCTGATCTGCGGGAAGTCAAAGCACCGTCAGAACCCGCACAGCCGTCCGTGGACGTTCAAGCTCTCGCGGAACAACTTTCCCGGTCGCCGGATTTGCTCACATCCCTGTCGCGCATGGTCGCCGCACAGCAAGCGCCTCATCAGCCCTGCTAAGTCTGCTCCAAGCGTGTTTGCGAACACGCTTAGCAAAAAAGCTGAAATTCTTAGCACGGGTGCAAAAACCGTTCGAATCCAATTAGCAAAAATCGGTTACCGGGACGCACAGAGACACCATCGTTTCCAGCCTTGCAGGAAACATGCAGACAAAAGAAAAGTGCCGTGAACCCTTTGATTCTACGGCACAACTGGTGTCCTCGGGCGGATTCGGACCGCCGACCTCTCGCTTAGGAGGCGAGCGCTCTATCCAACTGAGCTACGAAGACGTATGAAATTTTGTGGGTTAATGGATTCGAACAACCTTCCGCTTAGGAGGCGAGCGCTCTATCCAACTGAGCTACGAAGACGTATGAAATTTTGTGGGTTAATGGATTCGAACAACCTTCCGCTTAGGAGGCGCGTGCTCTATCCAGCTGAGCTACGGAGACATGCAAAAAATATATTCTGTTATGATTGGATTTTGTTAGGCAGTCCCGCCCGCTTGATATGTCCGCGCTTTATCCGGCCAAACTGCGAAGACAGGTGTTAAAGCACGATTCGGGGGACGATGCACAACCATGTTATTATATATCCGAAGCCCGCGGCTGTCAAGGCAGACAGGGCACACGCATCAATAACGGCTGTATCTGGCCGTACGCAGTTCCCGGACATATGGCTCCAAAAAAGGCATGCCACTTTCCGACGCGATGCGTATCTCCCGTTCGATATCATACTGCACCCGGCAAAAAGAAATGCTGTAGGGTGCATCGTTGCAGCTGCCCAGTTTTCCTTCCAGAATGGCATAGGAAGCCTGTGTCAGGTCAAGCGGGTTACCCACACTGCCGCAGTTGAACAACGTCTTCATAGAGAAACTTTCTATGTAGGCATGATGGATATCCCCATACCCCACAAGGTCGGAAACCTGTGGGATTGCCAGCGTACCCGGCAATGTAGGCGGTTCAAACATAGATTCTTTTTGCCCGATGGCCCCATTGAAATACACCCGTTTGAACAAGCTGGTGGGGTGCGCATGAAACAGGCGCACAAGTTGCCCGCTCAGGAAAAAAGTGGTTTGACCGGGAAGCCCTTGAAGCAACAGCAAACCTTCACGCCCCAATTGATTCCGATACCACAACACAGAAGGCTCAAAGTTGTCCCGGCTGACAAAATCGTCCCAGTTTCCCTGCACGACGGTCTCACACACTTCCATACACCGATACAGCACTTCCACGCTTCTGGGGCCCTTTCCAACCAGATCACCCAAACAGATGATACGTCGGATACCGCGCTGCCTGATATCGTCCAGAACGGCCTCCAGAGCCGTCAGGTTCCCATGAATATCCGAAATAACGGCGATCCTGTCCAAATTGCTCACTTCCTTTCTAGTGCCCGCTTGGTAGAATATCCAGCTGCTGCAGAACGGTGTGCAGGCGTTCCGCGCATTGATGCATCTGCTCCTGTTCCTCCGGAGAAAGCGGGATCTCCAAGACCTGGCCAATCCCCTGATCCGTGATGACACACGGCAGACTCAAAGCCACATCATGGATACCGTATTCTCCGGTCAGAGTAGTGGACACGGGCAGCACGCTACGCTCGTGCAGCATGACCGCTTTGGCAATGCGGCCCACGCTGTTGGCTACGCCTGCATTTGTGTAACCTTTTAGCTGCACGATGTGATAGCCAGCCTGCCTCACTTCACGCACAAGCGCTTCCCTGTCCAAATGCACCGGCCGACGGAAGATACGTGCGGCATCCGGCAGCGACACGCCCGCAATGGAAACCATGCTCCATACAGCAAATGCCGTGTCGCCGTGTTCCCCAAGGATATAGCCATGCACATTCTTGGTATCAACCGCGTATTCCTCGGCAATCAGCCTGCGCAGGCGAGCCGTATCCAGCAGAGTGCCCGTGCCGATGATATGATCGCGTGGATAATTGAATTCGTTCTGCGCCACATATGTAACAATATCGACCGGATTGCTGACAACGATCAGAACCGCATCGGTCGTATATGGACAAATCTCCGCCATCGTGTCGCGTATGACGGCAGCGTTGGAGGCAGCCAAAGACAAGCGGTCGTGCACGACCTTTCCAGGTTGTACACTCGTGCCGGCAGCAATCACCACGATCTGCGCATCCGCACAATCGGCAAAGGTGCCGGCGTGCACGTGCACATTCGGACTATAGGCAAACGAAGTGGTGTGGCTTGCATCCAATGCGACTCCCTCGGCGCGCTGCACATTGCGATCAATAACCGCGATCTCGGACACCAAACACAGAGACAACATGGCGTCCACCACCGCAGCGCCCACCATACCGGCCCCGATGACAACCACTTTATTGTTGATAGACCGCATATCGCTCTCCTTTATCGGATATCCTGTTATATACGATTGCACCGGCATACAGATTTTTCAATGAAAAAAGCAAAAACGCCCAGCGCCTTTGCTTTTGATTTGCAAGAAATCTATGAAAAATTATACCGCTGCATGTATGCTCTGTCAAGAAATTCGGATGGTCACAAAAAACAGCAGTGCAGCTCGAAAGCTCCACTGCTGTTGACATGCCGCTGCGTTTGCCGTTATTTGGCCACCGCAACCTTGCTCTTGATATATTTGTCAATCGCATGGGCAGCCTGACGGCCGGCACCCATGGCCAGAATGACCGTAGCCGCGCCGGTTACGGCATCGCCGCCCGCATACACGGCTTTATGAGTCGTTTTGCCGTCTTCATCCGCCACAATGCAGCCGTGAGAATTGGCGTCAAGGCCCGGTGTGGTGGCGGTAATCAGCGGATTGGGCGTGGTGCCGATCGCCATAATAACACTGTCCAGCGGGATTTCGAAATTGGAACCTTCCTTAGCTTTTGGGCGGCGGCGGCCGGAAGCATCCGGCTCACCCAGTTCCATCTCCACGCATTCGATAGAACGAACGATACCGTTCTCATCACCGTGGATTTCCACCGGAGAAGTCAGGAATTTGAAAATGATGCCTTCTTCTTTGGCGTGGTGGACTTCCTCGGCACGAGCTGGCAGCTCGTGTTCGGAGCGGCGATAAACAATATACACTTCTTTAGCACCCAAGCGTTTGGCACTGCGCGCCGCATCCATTGCCACATTACCGCCGCCGATGATGGCCACACGATGCGACTTTTTGATCGGCGTATCGTAGTTTTCTTTGTATGCCTTCATCAGATTAACACGGGTCAAAAACTCGTTGGCGGAATACACACCAACCAGGCCCTCGCCCGGGATGCCCATAAAACGGGGCAGGCCCGCGCCGGAACCGATGAACACTGCTTCATAACCCATCTCGTTGATGAGCTCCTCAATGGTAAACAGCCGACCGATGATGGAGTTGGTGTTGATGGTCACGCCCATCTTCGTCAGGTTTTCCACTTCCTGCGCCACAATGCTCTTAGGAAGACGGAATTCCGGAATACCATACATCAGCACGCCGCCGGGGGTATGGAACGCCTCGTAAACGGTGACTTCATAGCCGAGCTGTGCCAGCGCACCGGCACAGGCCAAGCCCGCAGGGCCGGAACCGACGATTGCCACGCGGTGACCATTGGATGCTGGCACCGCCGGCGCCGCACCGCCCTTGGCGCGGTGCGTATCCGCCGCGTAACGTTCCAGACGGCCGATGGCGACCGGCTCGCCCTTGATGCCGCGCACACATTTACCTTCGCACTGAGTTTCCTGCGGGCAGACACGGCCGCACACGGCCGGCAATGCGTTGGTTTCGCTGATCTTGGCATAGGCGCCTTCGTCGTCACCCTCGGCAATCAGTTTGATGAATTCCGGGATCTGGACATTCACCGGGCAGCCTTCCACACAGGGACGGTTTTTGCAGTTCAGGCAGCGCTGAGCTTCTTCCCGCGCCATTTCCGCAGTATAGGTGCCGGTCACTTCCTCGAAATTCGTTATACGTACATCAGGCGCCTGCTCGGGAGCGGGCAGCTTGCTTTTATTCATATTCGGCATAATAACCTCCATGCGCCGCGCGCAGTATTCTCTCTGAAACGGAAACGACAGCCAACAACCGGCAATCACACCAGATTGTTCAGCTTGCAGTAGTGATCCAGCGCCGCGTGCTCTTCTGCCTTATAGGTGCCAAGACGTTTCATCGCTTCGTCAAAATCCACTTCATGGCCGTCGAAGTCCGGACCGTCCACGCACGCAAATTTGGTTTTTCCGCCCACCGTTACACGGCAGCCGCCACACATACCCGTCCCATCGATCATGATGGGGTTGAGGCTGACGATCGTACGGATGTTGTATTTCTTCGTGAGCAGCGAAACAAATTTCATCATCGGCAGCGGCCCGATGGCAATCACGCAGTCGTAATCCGCGCCGGCTTTGATCTCGTCTTCCAGCGCGTTGGTCACAAAGCCTTTTTTGCCGTAGGAACCATCGTCGGTGCAGATGATCAGCCTGTTGGAAACCGCTTTCATTTCGTCTTCCAGGATCACGATATCCTTGCTGCGGAAACCGGCAATGATATCGACATGCGCACCGGACTGGAACAAATGCTTCGCCTGCGGGTAGGCGATGGCGCAGCCAAGACCGCCGCCGATGACGGCCGCTTTTTTGACGCCTTCAAGCTCAGTAGGCCTGCCAAGCGGACCAACGAAATCCCTTAAAGAATCTCCGGCGTTCAGCCGGCTGAGTTCTTTTGTGGTTTTTCCGACGATCTGGAAAATGATCGTGACAGTGCCTTTTTCCACATCCGTATCCGCCACCGTGAACGGCACGCGCTCGCCATATTCATCGATGCGGAGAATGATAAACTGACCGGCCTGGATTTTTTTGGCGACAAAAGGCGCTTCAATCTCCATCAAGGTAACGGTGGGATTTAAAACCCTTTTCGAAACAATTTTAAACATGGCACTCTCCTACTGAATCTTTTTATACAGGATGGAAACCCGTGGAACTAAATATCCTGGTCCAATCTGTAAGCGTGCTAAACGAAGCCTTTTGCGGCCGGCATACACGGGTTTAGCGCCACCCTCGAAGGGCAGCGCTAAACCGATATTGCCCTGCGGCGTTGAGCTCCGTACTCTTCCCGACCGCACAAATGCAATTTCTTACACAATACAGGGCCGCATCTGCGGGTTGCAGACCTATATTATGATAATACTTTTTTTGCAAAGTTACAAGCCCGATCATGCTGGAATTGGGCGCAAAACATGACATGGCAGACCTTTTCCACATGGATGGGTTTTCGGGTATAAAAAACATCACCCCGCGGAGTGATGTCAAAAACCAAAATCAGATGTTGATGGTGTTGGAAATGTCATACAGATTCTTGTCGAACGGCTTGACCATCTTCAGGGCTTCATAAATATCATAATCCACGATCTTACTGTCTTTCATGACAACGACCCGGTTGCCGATACCCGCCGCAAGCAGTTCCACCGCGTGATAACCCATCTGTGAAGCGACCACACGGTCACGCACCGTCGGAGAACCGCCGCGCTGCACATGGCCAAGAACCGTGGCACGCGTTTCGATGCCCGTTTTTTCTTCGACCAATTTTGCAATCTCGGCCGTATGGCCGACGCCTTCGGCCACAATAATTATGTAATGCTTCTTGCCCGTCTTCTGAATCTCACGGATACGGGGAACCAGCTCTTTTTCCACATCATACGCGATCTCCGGTACCAGAACGGCGGTGGCACCCACGGCGATTGCCGTATCCAGCGCGATCCAACCCGCCCGACGCCCCATCACTTCCACCACACTACAGCGGTCGTGTGATTCGGTGGTGTCACGCAGGCGGTCGACCATTTCCATTGCGGTGTTAACGGATGTATCGAACCCGATGGTGTAATCGCTGGAAGAAATGTCGTTATCAATGGTGCCGGGGATACCAACGCACGGGATGCCGCGTTCGGAAAGGTCGGACGCGCCGCGGAACGAACCGTCTCCGCCGATCACGGCGATACCGGCGATGTTGTGCTCTTTGCAGACCTTGATGGCTTTCTGCATGCCTTCTTCGGTCTTGAATTCCGGGCTGCGGGCGGTATACAATACCGTGCCGCCGCGATGGATGATATCGGATACGCTACGCAAATCCATATCGAGCAGGTCGCCGGTGATCAGGCCGTTATACCCGCGCTTGATGCCGACCACATGCAGGCCTTTCGCTATGCCCGTACGCACAACGGCGCGGATGGCCGCATTCATGCCAGGCGAATCCCCGCCGCTCGTCAATACGCCAATCGTCTTATTCAAGTCTGCCATTCTACAGAAACCCCCTATTCATATACGGCACCGCCGCAAGTGATAAACAACTGTTCTGGTATTGGACATGCCACATTTATTATACAGGCATTCGAACCCGTGTCAATACCCGTTTTTGATTAAAATCGTATGTGCAAGCTGCGCCTCGGTTTCCGGAACCAGGATTTCAAAATACCCGTCTTCCGCGCCGCCGCCCACCGGCCGGACACGAACGGCCAAATTTGCCGCAGACAGCAGCTCTTGAACTTTTAATACAGACTCCTTCGTTTGAGCCATGTATATCACAGTCCACATCCAAATACCCTCCGATTCAGGCGACACCATGCAACAGCACTGGTATTTTGCCCGATCTGCCTCTCAGAAACCATTGGAAAAATACCGCTTGTAAGCGCATGAATACCCAATATAGGTTTATGATAAACCATTGGCGGCCGTTTCGCAACCATTTTCAGGGCACAGGCGCACATTTTCTTCCCCCAAAATCTCCCTGAGTTCGTCAAGAAGCACATCGTTGACGCTTACCCAAAGCTTTTGGGGCGCAAGCGTAAGCTTGTGTTTGTCTTCAAAATAAACGTACAGCGGGAATGTGCCGTCAAACACGGCCATCACGTTCTCCGCGCGTCGGAACAGCTTGCTGGTCTGCGAAGGCACACGCAGAAACAGGCCATGCCGTTCGTTTTTCGTTGCTCCCACACCTGTGTCCTCCCCCGTTTGGTTCCGTACAAGCGGCTCGGCCCGATTGCACAGCAGCTTCGGCGGCTCGTCCTCGCGGATGCTGACCCGCCCGGACACAATAACGGCGCTGTCCGGCTCAAACAGCGGCCGGAACTGTTCCAGCACCCGGGGGAACACGATGAGTTCGATGGTCCCGCTGCCGTCGTCAAGCGTGCAAAAAGCCATTGTCTCATTGTTTTTGGTAATCTTGGTTTGTTTAGACTGCACAATGCCCGCCAGCGAAACGGACGTGCCATCCGCATCGTTCGATATGTGCTCCTCATGTTCCAGAATTGTACCGACCGACGGAAGCTTCAGCCTGCGGATGGCCGCGCGATACCGTTCCACAGGGTGTCCGGTGAGATAAAACCCGAGCACTTCTTTTTCATATGCCAAACGCTCACGGGGCGCAAATTCCTCTGCATCTTTCAAGTTTTCCTGTTTGTCCGTGGGAGCGGCGGGCGTGCCGAACAGGCTCACCTGCCCGGAAAGGTTGTTTTTGCGCGTGGTCTCTTCCTGTGCCAGCAGGGCTTCGTAGCCAAGCATCAGTTGGCGGCGTTTATAATGCAGGCTGTCGAACGCGCCGCATTTGATGAGACTTTCGAGCATCCGGCGGTTGAGATCATACGGTAGCGCCCGGCGGACAAAGTCACGGAAAGATGCGAACGGGCCGTTTTCCGCCCGCTCCCGCACCAGCGACCGGATAAACCCCCGCCCGAGGTTCTTGACCGCGTCCAGTCCAAATCGGATGTTATTTCCGCTGACGGTGAAACCGTTCATGCTTTCATTCACATCCGGCGGCAGAATGCCGATGTGCAGCCGCACGCATTCGTTGATGTATTCCGACACTTTCGCCGAGTTTTCCAGCACGCTGGTGAGCAGCGCCGCGAAATATTCCTTTGGATAATGGCATTTGAGATACGCTGTCTGGTAGGACACGAGCGCGTAGGCCGCGGCGTGAGACTTGTTGAACGCATAGGATGCAAAACTGCTCATCTCGTCAAAGATTGCGTTGGCAGTCGATTCGTCCACGCCGTTGCGCACCGCACCCACACACTCGAACGTACCGTCTTCCCGCCGCAGGCCGTGAATAAAGTGATCTCGCTCCTGCTGCATGACAGCCGCTTTTTTCTTGGCCATGGCGCGCCGCACCAAGTCGGCCCGCCCGTAGGAATAGCCGCCCAGTTTGCGCACAATCTCCATCACCTGCTCCTGGTAGACAATGCATCCGTAGGTGACATCGAGGATATCCTTCAGAAGCGGATGCCGGTAGGCGACCTTTTCAGGATGGTGGCGGTTCTCGATATAGCGTGGAATGGATTCCATCGGGCCGGGACGGAACAGGGAGATGACCGCGATGAGGTCTTCCATGTGCTCCGGGCCCAGTTCCATAATGGTGTGCCGCATGCCCGGCGATTCAAACTGGAACACCCCCTCGGTGTTCCCTGACCCGAGCATGTCGTAGACAGCATGGTCGTTCAGCGCAATCTGCTCGATGGAGAAATCCGGCACATACTGTTCGCGGATGCGGTTTTCCGCATAGCGGATGACGGTGAGCGTGCGCAGGCCCAGGAAATCCATCTTAAGTAGGCCCAGTTCTTCCAGCGTGGTCATGGTGAACTGGGTAACGATAGACTCGTCGTTTTTTTGCAGCGGCACATAGCTGTCTACCGGGTCGCGCGTGATGACCACGCCCGCCGCATGGGTGGAGGCGTGGCGGGGCATGCCCTCCAAGCCTTTGGCGGTGTCGAGCAGCCGACGCACGGTTTCATCGGCATCATACCGGGTACGCAGATCCTCGGAATGTTCCAGCGCTTTTGCGATGGTCATACCCAGCTCGGCCGGCACCATTTTGGCCGTGCGGTCTACCTCGGCATAGGGTACCCCCATCGCGCGGCCCACATCGCGGATAGCAGCGCGGGCCGCCATTGTGCCGAACGTGATGATCTGCGCCACATGGTCGGAGCCGTATTTCCGCACAACGTAATCAATGACCTCCTGCCGCCGCTCATAGCAAAAATCAATGTCAAAATCCGGCATGCTGATGCGCTCGGGATTCAGGAAGCGCTCAAACAGCAGGTGGTAGCGCATGGGGTCGATGCCCGTGATGCCGACGCAATACGCCACCAGACTGCCTGCCCCCGAACCGCGCCCCGGCCCCACCGGAATGCCGGCCTCTTTGGCATGACGGATGAAATCGTGGACAATGAGGTAATAGTCCACATATCCCATGCGCGTGATGACATCCAGTTCGTAATCCAGCCGTTCCTTCACGGTGTCATCCGGCTGCGGGCCGTATCTATCGGCCAGTCCACGCTCGGCCATGCCGCGCAGATAGGCACCGTGCTCCTGCCCGCCCGGCACCTCGAAATGCGGCAGGATGGTCTTGCCGAACGTGAACTCCACATTGCACCGCTTGGCAATGGCGACGGTATTGTCGCACGCTTCCGGCACCTGCGGGAACAGCGCGCGCATTTCCTCCTCAGACTTCATATAGAATTCATCCGTCGGAAATCCCACACCCGGTTCGTCCACCGTGCGGTTGGTCTGGATGCAGAGCAACATTTTCTGAAGATAAGCATCCTCTTTGCGCAGATAATGCGCGTCGTTGGTTGCCACCAGCGGCAGGCCGGACACGCGCGCGATTTCCAGCAGGCCCGCGTTCACCCGCTGCTGCTCGGGCATGCCGTGATCCTGCAATTCCAGATAAAAGTGATCCTCGCCAAACAACGCGGCATAGGCTTCCACCTTTGCGCGCGCGCCCGCCTCGTTGCCCGCCAGCAAGAGTTTCGGCACCTCGCCCGAGAGGCAGGCCGAAAGGGCGATGAGCCCCTCATGGTATTGGGTGAGCAGATCCCAATCCACCCGCGGTTTGCCGTAAAAGCCGTCAATGAACGCCTGCGAGACCAGCCGGATGAGGTTGCGGTAACCCTGCATGTTTTCGCAAAGCAGCACCAGGTGCCCATGCGATGCATCCGGGTGATACTGCTTGTCGTGCCGGGTGCGCGCCGCCGTATAGACCTCGCAGCCGATGATCGGCTTAACGCCCGCTTTGCGGGCGGCCTTGTAGAAATCCATGACGCCGTACATCACGCCGTGGTCGGTGATGGCCGCAGCCGCCTGCCCCAGCTCTTTGGCGCGTGCGGGAATGTCGCCGATGCGGCAGGCGCCGTCCAGCAGACTGTATTCGCTGTGCAGATGCAGATGAACAAAACCGGACATTGACCGTTCCTTCCGCCATGATATCCATAACCGCCGCGCAATGCGGTGCCTGAAGGCTCCACATCACCGGCGGCTGTTTCCTACCGATTGTTTGCGAATTCCACGATCTTCCGCAGCCGATGGTTGACTCCCGACCGGCTGAGCGGCTGTTCAAGCAGCGTACCCAGTTCCCGCAGTGACATATCCGGGTGTGCCAGCCGCAGGCGCGCCATTTCGCGCAGTTCCTCCGGCAACTGCTCATAGCCGTGCGTCTCCATCAGTTTTTTGATGGCCGCCACCTGTGCGGCCGCGGCGTTCACCGTCTTGTCGATATTGGCGGTCTCGCAGTTGGTCACGCGGTTGGCCTTGTTGCGCAGATCCTTATAGACCTTGATGTTCATCAGTTCCAACGACTGTCGGACAGCGCCCATATAGGTGAGGATATCCTCGATCTGCCCGCTATCCTTGAAATACACGATGAATTTTCCGCCGCGCCAGATATTTTTGGGTTCAAACCCCTGTTCCTCGAGCAGGCAGGTGAGGTCCTTGCCCAGATTGAGGTGGGACGTCACAAATTCGAGATGGTAATCTTTTTCAGGGTCCACCACCGAGCCACAGGAGAGAAACGCACCGCGCAGAAAATCGCGCACATTCTCCTCGGTTTCGATGTTGGCGCGGTTGATGCGCAAACTAACCGTATGCACGTCGTATCCGAAGGAAACAAACATCTCCACGGCTTTGGCCGGAGGCTGCACGGAAAGTTCCATATACGCCCTACCGTCTGCCCGCGCACGCATCTGCTGAACCGGATGCACGGAAAACAGCGCACCTAGCAACGAAGCGCAGCATTTCGCCACACATGCGTGCTCGGTACGCAGCGAGATCCCTTTTGGCCCGAAATGCCGCCCGAACAGCAGCAGACCATAGGCCTGCGCGCGCCGCCCGTTCTCATCCTGCGGAACCTGATCGCAAAGTTCCATTTTCACATCATGCGCGTAGGACAACCTTTTTCCACCCTGTATCTGCCATATTTCCATGCACGATCCGTTTAGTTTTTCTGGATATCGCGGTGGTTGACAGCAGCGCGTACACCCTTTTCCAATAGATGCCGGTAGAGCGCTTCCGCGATGGCCACCGAGCGATGCTTGCCGCCCGTGCATCCGATGGCGACGACAAGTTGGCTTTTGCCCTCCTCGATATAATGGGGCAGCAAAAAGTCAATCATATCGAACAGCTTGACCAGAAACTGGCAGGTCGCATCCGATGAAAAAACAAAATCCTTAACGGCTGCGTCCAGACCGGTCAGGTTCTTGAGCGTATCCACATAAAACGGATTAGGGAAACAGCGCACGTCGAACACCAGATCGCCCTCGGTCGCCGGGCCGTATTTGAAGCCGAACGACATGCAGTTGACTACCAGCCCCGTCTTCTTGTCGCCCAGGAAAAGGACGGTGAGCCGCTGCTTCAACTGAGCAGGTGAAAGGTTGCTGGTGTCGATGATATAATCCGCCCGTTCCCTCGCGGGGCGCAGGATCTCCCGCTCGGCTGAAAGTGCCTCCTGGATGGTGCTGCCCGGTTTGGAGAGCGGGTGCAGACGGCGGGTCTCCTTGAACCGTCGCATCAGCACCGCGTCGTCCGCGTCTAAGAACAGGATCTTATAATCCCCTCCTTGCTTGCGCAGTTCCTCCAGGTCGCTGAACAGGCTGTTGAACAACGTGCCGCCGCGCACATCGGTCACGATTGCCATGTTCTGAATTTTCCCGTTCGTCTGCAGACAAAGCTCCGCAAATTTCGGGATGAGCGCGGGCGGCATGTTATCCACGCAGTAAAACCCGATATCCTCCAGCGCATTGACGGCCCGCGATTTGCCTGCCCCCGAAACCCCCGTTACGATCACAATGGCCATTCGATTTTCCCCTCCTCCGTTTTACCGCTTACGTCTCCGCCAGTGGATTCAGTGCCCGCCGCCGATAATGCGGATCTCGCTTTCCAGTTTCACGCCTGTTTTCTGCAAAACAGCCGCCTGTATCTGCCGGATGAGCGCGACCACATCCGCGCAGGTCGCCCCCCCCATGTTGACGATAAACCCCGCATGCTTGTCGCTGACCGCCGCGCCACCGACACTGGTTCCTTTTAGGCCGCACTGGTCGATCAGTGTGCCCGCGAAATGCCCCGGCGGCCGTTTGAACACGCTTCCGGCGCTCGGGTATTCCAGCGGCTGTTTGGAAACCCGGCGGTCCATCAGTTCCTGCATTTTCCGGCCGATCTGCGCCTTGTCCCCCGGCACGAGCGCAAACCGCACGCCGGTAACGACTTTCCGGGAATTGGTATAAATGCTGTGCCGGTAGGAGAACGCATGCTCTCCGCGCATATACACGCCCTGTACCGCACCGTCCAAATACCAGGAGCGATCCACCACATCACGCATCTCGCCGCCGTAGGCGCCTGCGTTCATGTAGACCGCCCCGCCGGCTGTTCCGGGAATGCCATAGGCGAATTCCAGCCCGGCCAGGCCATGATCGCGTGCGAAAAGGCAAACATCTTCCAGTTTGACGCCCGCTCCGCAGCGTATACCGTTTCCATCCACCTGTAAAGCAGAAAGCCTTTCCAGCGAAACAACCGTTCCGTCAAAGCCATCGTCTGCGATCAGCAGGTTGCTGCCGTTTCCAAGCGGAAGCACCGGGATACCCAGTTTCGCACACAGGCCGACGATCGCTCCCAACACCTGCTCTTCATGTGGGCGGATAAACAGCCTCGCCGGACCGCCGATCTGAAACGTCGTATGCCGGCTCATCGGCTCGTTTTCCAATACATCCGCACCCTGTTCGGATGCAAAAGCCGCCAGTATCGAAAAATCCGTATCAGGCACCCCCCAATAGCCGGTATGTATGTGAATGCCTCACTCCGTGTAGAGGCTGCCGATCATCGCCGCACCAATGATGCCCGCGTCGTTGCCCAGCTTAGCCGTGCGCAGGGCTGTCTGCTTGTTTGCAAACTTGCTGTACCGTTCAGCGCGGATGATCTCCTCCAGCGGCTTAATAATGCCATCGCCTTCCTTGCAGATGCCGCCGCCGATGCAGAGCACATCCGGCTGGAAGATGTTGATGACATTGACCAGGCCCTGGCCGAGATCCCGCAGATAGGCATCCACCACACGGGTAGCGGTGTCGTCTCCCGCACGTTTGCCGTCAAATGCAGTCTTGCCGTTCACTTTGGAGAGGTCGTTTCCCACCAATGCCCACATCACGCTGCTTTTGTCTGCTTCCATGGCTTCCACCGTACTCTTGATCAGACCGGTGGCGGAAGAATAAGCCTCCCAGCAGCCGTGCCTGCCGCAGGTGCAGGGCCTGCCATCGACACGGATGACTACATGCCCGAATTCCCCGCCCGCATAGTTGATGCCGTGGTAAATCTGTCCGTCTATGATCACGCCGCTGCCCACGCCGGTGCCGAGCGTGATGACCACTGCGGAAGCACCGCCGTGTGCCGCGCCCGCGACATATTCGCCGTATGCGGCGGCATTGGCGTCGTTTTCGATGTAAACAGGCAGACCAAGCGCCTGACCGAGCATGTCGCGGATCGGCACATTCTCAAACCCAAGGTTATTGGCATATTCAATAATGCCGGTCTCCGCATTGGCCGTGCCGGGTGTACCAAGCCCCAACCAGCGTGCTTCTGAAAGCGCCAAACCCGCGCGTTCCACCAGGCTGCGCGTCAGGGCGGCAATATCATCCGCAATCGCCTGCGCGGAGCGCGGCAACGCGGTCGGGACACTGTCCTTCAAAATGAGTTTTTTCTCATCATCCACAAGGCCAATCGCAATGTTGGTGCCCCCAAGATCCACACCGATCTGATACATCAGCATTCACACTCCTTTAAAGGATCTCTCTTCCCCGTTTCTGATAGATCCAGCCTGCAAGGCTTTCCAGCGTGCGGTTGACAATCAGTTCTTTAGGAAACTGAATTTCTTCCAGCATGGACAGAGCTTCCTGCAAGTCGCCCAAAACAAAACAGCTGTGCGCGTCTGAATTCACCACAATCGGCGCCTCATATTTTTTGCAGAGCAGCGCAATCTCTCTGCAATTTTCTTTGGCGCCCTTACGACTGGAAAACGAGTGACTGTTAATCTCCACCAGCTTACCTCTGGCCTTGAACACCGGGATGACTTTTTCGTAATCGTACCGATAGCTTTCCGTACCGCTGTGACCGATCACATCCACATACGGGTTTTCGGCCACTTTGAGGTAAGACGTCGTATGCTGCTCAACCGTACCCGGCGGGCAGCAGGGATCATGGTAGGACGCAATGACCCAGTCCAGCTCTTTCTGATACCGTTCGCAGATATCAAGCGTCCCCTCGTAATCCATAATATTGGCTTCCACTCCATGCAGAACCCGCACACCTTCAATATAAGGCGGGAGGGTGCGCATGCTGCCAAAATGCCACTCGTGCGGGCCGTCCGGCAGAGCGGGGCCATGGTCGGTGACCGCAATGCCTTTGAGGCCACGTTTGGCCGCATACTGGGCCAGTTCCAGAAGCGTGCTGAACGCATGCGTGCTTGCGATCGTATGTGTGTGCGTGTCTGTTTCCAGCAAAACCTGAGAAGGGGTATCAGAATGCATCCCAATCGACTTCCTTTTTTGTATTCTCGTCTGTGCCGTGCTCCGTCATGCTGAGCCGCTCCAGAAGCTCCTGGGCGGCGTTGTAACCCATTTTTTTCTGTCGGTTGTTCATGGCGGCCACCTCAATGATGATGGCAAGGTTGCGGCCCGGTTTCACCGGAATGGTGAGAGAAGGGACTTTCACACCCAAAATCTCGGTTTTTTCATTGTCCATGCCCATGCGGTCATAGATTTTATTGCTGTTCCAGACCTCCAGATGGATGACCATATCCACCTTTTCGGTGATTTTCACCGAGCCCATACCAAAAATACGGCGTGCGTTCACGATCCCGATCCCGCGCAGTTCCACAAAATGACGGATATTCTCCGGAGACGTGCCCACGAGCGTTTTACTGCTCACCCGGCGGATCTCCACCGCGTCATCGGCGATCAGCCGGTGCCCGCGTTTCACCAGTTCAATGGCTGTTTCGCTTTTGCCCACGCCGCTTTCACCCAGCAACAGGATCCCCTCGCCGTAGACCTCAACAAGTACACCGTGGCGCGTGATGCGCGGCGCGAGCTGAACGTTCAGAAACGAAATCAGGCCGGACAAAAATCCGGATGTCGGCTCCGCCGTGCGCAGGACCGGAACGTGGTATTGCCTTGCGCTCTCGAGCATTTCCGGAAAAACATCCTTATTGCGGGAAATCACGACGGCAGGCGGGCGATATTCAAACAGCCGGCTGATGGCAACACGGCGTTTTTCCGGAACGAAATGCTGCAGGAACGTGATTTCGGTCAAACCAAAGATCTGGATGCGGTCTTTATCAAAATAATCAAAGAACCCACTCAGCTGCAGTCCCGGACGGTTGACGTCTGTCCGCGATATCAGAACGTTTTCAGGGTCTTCGGGCATATACAGGACTTCCAATGACAATTCATTGATGATTCTGGAAAGGGGGACTGTAAATTCCTTGTCCATAAACACACATCCTCTCTCGGCATGCCCGCGTATTTAACGACTTTTCTTTGCACAAACCGATTTGTTTTTTGTGCAACACGTCCAGAAAACGCAAAGCGAATGCCTGCTGATATCATATTCTCTATTATAATACGAATGGAGCCTTGTTTCAAAGGTTTTTTAGCCGGAAGACCTGTTTGTGAAAAAATCCATTTTCCTCTTGCCAAGCTTCTTTGTTTGTGTTATGATAGTATGCGCTGACTCTCCACAGCAAAAATTTATTATTTCAAATCCGGGTGTGGCGCAGTTGGTAGCGCGCTTGACTGGGGGTCAAGAGGCCGTGAGTTCAAGTCTCGCCACTCGGACCAATAAAAATCCTCGCAAATGGCTCAGAAAAGCCAAATGCGGGGATTTTTCATTTATATACGAAGCGCAGAATTCGGAAACAGAACTTCTGTTGGCGACCTGATGGAACACAGCCGATGCCCTGCATCTGAAACCGCTAAGATTGAGCCGCAGATACCCGGAAAATCGTTTTTACATCCGGGTCTTCTCCGCCTCTGCATCAGGCGGCTTCTTCCTGTCCGCTTTTATGACGGCAGCCAGTAGCAGTGCAGCACATAATAAATCGAAAAGGCAAGGCTGCCGGAAATGATAAATACGGCGACCCTGTGCAATGCCATGTCCATCCTGCCAAAAGTATAGGTGCGGTAGGCCCATTTGTTGGCCAGCAGCAGAAGGATCGGAAATGCGAACGGGATAAAATACCGCCCCTGCACCCCGATGATATTGAGCTGTCCCACCGTTCCGTTTCCGAGACTGGGCGTCCACACAATGTATTCCGCCGTTGCAACCAAAATATAGCACATCACCGAAACGAACGCCAGCATACGGCGGGAAAGAAACGTGCGGTTGATCACCACTTCCAGCATGGCGGAAACAATCAAAAGCACGACATAGAACAGGACGAACGGCAGTGGAAGAGGCGCATTGAGCCAGCCGAACAGACCGACAAACCCGGTCACCCAGTCCTGACGGTAACGATACAGGTTGTCAAGCAGCATGGCCGCATATTGGACCGGGTGGAACAGCACGAACTGCGCCTGCTCCCGGTATACATTGGCATAAGGGTCCGCCGCCATGCCAAGGGTGCTGATCTTATAGGCAAGCAGCCAGACGGTCAGGCAAACAGCGCTGGGAAGTGCAGTCGCCAACAGGATCTTGCGCTTGGGCTGGCTATGGAATTTTTCCCGGGGAATCAGAAAAATCAACAGTAGCAGCGGAAAATAGACATATTTCCCAAGCAGAATGCAAAACTGCAGTAGGATCAGAACAAAGAGCTGCCGCCCCTTGATCTCCGTCACGGTGGGATCATAGGCGCATTTAAGCACATAGGCTAAGTACAGCAGACAAAACGAATAGAGGAACACATCATAGCTGCAACTGGAGGCGATAAAAACCGCCATTGGCATCAGCATGAGGATGGTTAGTGTCCGCTTGAAAAAAGGCGTGATGCGGATGACAAGCGAAATGGCGCCGATATAAAACCCGAGATTTGCCATTCTGGCGAAAAGCAGCTGCAAATAGATGTTGTAATGCGCGCTCATGCGAAACAAACCAAACAAAGCCTCGCCCAGAACAATCCCCAGTGCCTGTGGAATATACAGGAAAAATGAAAGATATGGGTAGGGATAATCCACCACAGCGGAAGGCATCTGCGGCGAGGCGGCCGCCGTGAAAAGCCCGGCAACCGTCTGGAACGACACGTGGCTACCCGGTGCCGAAGTGGACGCGTTCCAGGTGCGCAGAAACAGCGGCAGATCGGGGGTAACAGTTCCCACGGCCTTTTGGGATGCATCCACCATCGGAAAAAGCTGCCCGTGCGCAAGCAAAAACGCCCGTGTGAAATGGTTGGTCTCATCGGGTGCGGACATAGGCGGAATGAGAAATACAAACAACAGGCCGAACACCAGCGCCAGCCAGGCAAACAATCGTTCATACCGGACGGACGCCTGTGGTGAAACATATTGCTCCCGTTTCCCAAAAAAACGCCCGTCCAGCCGGTAAATCTGTTGCTCCAATTCCTCTTGAAAAGCCGCTATCCCCAGAATAACACCGGCCGCAGCAATCATGACGGGCGGAACCGTAAAAGCGGCGCGTTCGCCCCCCAAAAAACGGTATTCGATCCAATGGATATTGCAGACAGCCACCTCGACCACGGCAAGAACGGCCGCCCACGCCAACACCCGCTTGCATTTTTTCTTCGTAACAGGACAACCTCCCTGTTTTGGCAATTTCCCCGCTTTTTCGGGCAAAAGGAAACGCACCGAATCAAACCTGCGCCGCACCGGGACATCTGCCCTACAGTTTACCTCCGCGCGCGCATAAATTCTTACATTACGGAAAAACGTTTTGTAAACAGACGATGAACAGGCATCGAATCCGGCGGAACAAGCCCTTTCATGAATGAGGCTTTCTCCCCGGACCGGACGCGATTACTTCCGAATCATACGGCAGAGGTCCGCAAAGAATAGAAACCGGTATCGTTCACAACACGTTCAACGAATTTTCATTTTCCTCTCATTGAGAAACCTTATCATAACCAATAAGAAAGCGGGTGATTTTTTATGTTGCATGTCTTTGCAGTCCTGATGGTCGCGCTGATTTATTCCGGTGAGATCGCAGTAGGATGGTCGAATGCCGCATCGCAGAATATGCCATGGAACCAACCGGTCAAACCCACGCCGTGATATATGCGCCTCATCCGCCGGCAAGACGTCGGCAGACGAGGCGTATATTGTGTAGGCTCTTAATCAAAAAGCGCTTCCATATCCAGACGCTTCTGCACGACGTCTCTGCAAAAGTCCGGGCTGTGCGAAACGAAGATTACCGCGCCCTCGAACGCAGCGATGGCTCGTTCCAGTTGCGCAATGGCCTTGACATCCAGATGATTGGTCGGCTCATCCAAAACCAGCAGATTGCAGGGGCGCAGTACCAGTTTGCAGAGCTTCACTTTGGCCTGCTCACCGCCGCTCAGGCTGGAAAGCTTTTGCAGCACATGCTCCGCGCGCAGGCCACACTGGGCCAGCTTGGCGCGTATCTCCCGGTCGCGCAGCGTGGGAAACGCATCCTTCACCTCTTCCAGCGCGGTGCGTTCCGGATTCTCCCAGTGGTGTTCCTGCTCGTAGTAACCCATAACGGTGTCCTCGTCTGTACGCAGCACGCCACCCAGTTTCGGAATGATCCCACAGATCGTTTTCAAAAAGGTGGATTTGCCGATGCCGTTGAACCCGCTGACACAGACTTTCTCACCCGCACGGACCTGCAGGTCGATCTTCGGCAGCAACTGCTCGTGATAGCCGACCTCCAGCCCGCGGATCTTGACCAGCACTTTGGGCGATACGCTACGGTACTGGAACTGGAAGGTCGGCTCCGGGTCGTTCTGCGGCTTTTCCAGCTTGTCCATTTTGTTCAACTGCTTGCGGCGGCTCTGCGCCATGGCTGTAGTGGACGCCCGCGCCAGGTTGCGGCTGATATAATCTTCCAGCTTGGCGATCTCTTTTTGCTGGCGGTGATAAGTGCGCGCATATTCCTCCGCGCGCTGCTCTTTCTGCCGCACAAAGCTCTCATAGGTGCCGTTGTACCGCGTGACGGCATAGTTCTGGATATCGCAGATGCAGTTGACCACCCGGTTGAGAAACGTGAAATCGTGCGAAACCAAAATAAAGGAGCCTTTGAACGCCGCCAGATATTTTGCCAGCCACTCGATATGCGCATGGTCTAGAAAGTTGGTCGGCTCGTCCAGCAACAGCACGTCCGGCGTTTGCAGCAGCAGCTTGGCCAGCATGACTTTGGCGCGCTGCCCACCGCTGAGCCGCCCCACCGGCGTGTCCAGCCCAAATGCCTTGATACCCAGACCCGCCGCCACCTTCTCCACCTCGCTGTCGATGGCGTAAAAATTGCCGCTGTCCAGCACATCCTGCGCCTCGCCCATCCGGGTGAGCAGTTCCTGCAAACGCATCTCGTCCTTGCAGCCGGCGATTTCATCATTCAGTTTGGAAATCGCGTCGGCGGCATCATACAAATATTGAAATGCCGTCTTTAGATAGGCGCCCACCGAATCGGCGCCTTTGATCTGTGCCTGCTGGTCGAGATAGCCCACCCGTATTTTGGGGTTCCAGGCGATGCGCCCGCCGTCCGGTATGGTGGTGCCCGCCAGCATCGTCAGCAGCGTGCTCTTACCCGCGCCGTTATAGCCGGTCAGGCCCATTTTGTCTCCTCGAAACAGAGAAAGCCCCGTATCTTTAAAAACAACCTTGTCCCCAAACGTATGGGACAGGTTGGTCACTTCCAATAAACTCACAGTCCGTCTCTCCTTTGCGATGCGGCTTTACGCCGCTCCTCTGTTGTTTGCATAACGGCCGCGCCGGAAAACTGCGCCCCGGCCATGTTTTTCCGTCAGGAAACAACAAAAAACACCGCACAGGCCGGACAACCTCTTGCGGTGCAAAAAGCCTCCTGCCATCGGGTGGTTTTGCGGTCAAACAGGCCAAAAGGGCGCACTTCTCCCCTTTAATGCCGCTTGTTCGCAGTAAACCAAGGCCCGGATGACAAAAAGCATTCTCCTTTATAGATCATTTTTTGGCCGGATGTGACACGACCCGGTCAAAACCGTTTTTATTATAAAATGCGTGTCAGCAAATGTCAAGATACGCTGCCGTGCGCGCGGGCGTGTCTGCGGTTTTTTCCGCCGAACAGGATGCTGGAGAGCACCGGGCCGATGAGCGTATACCCCGCCACCCGCAAAGACGCGGCCAGATTCAGCGGCACGGTGCCGAACACCGGACGCAGCAGCGGCACGCAGACCACCGCCAGCATCAGCGCCCCGGAAACGAGCGCGGCCAGCACCAGCCAGACATTGTTGAACAGCGGGATGTGCGGCAGCGTGAGCCGCTCGGACTTGCACTCGAACACATGGATAAGCTGCACGGCCACCAGCGTGAGGAACGCCGCTGTACGCGCCGCCGTCAGGTCGCCGCTCAGGCGCATCACGCTGATAAACGCACCGAGCGTGCTCAGACCGATGAGGCAGCCGCGGAAAATCATCATGCCGAGCAGACCGCCAGAAAACACGCTTTCGTCGATACCGCGGGGCTTTTGCTCCATCACATCGTCCTCCGGAGGTTCCAGCCCGAGCGCGATGGCGGGCAGCCCGTCGGTCACCAGGTTCACCCAGAGGATCTGGATGGGCTGCAGCACGATCGGCAGGCCCATCAGCATGCCGACAAACATGGTGAGAATCTCACCGATGTTGCAGGAAAGCAGGTAGCGGATGAATTTGCGGATGTTGCTGTAGATCACCCGGCCCTCTTCCACAGCGGCGACCATGGAAGCAAAATTGTCGTCCAGCAGGATGATGGACGAGGCCTCCTTGGTCACATCGGTGCCGGTCTTGCCCATGCTCACGCCTATGTCTGCCTCCTTGACTGCAGGCGCGTCGTTCACGCCGTCACCCGTCATGGCCACAACATTGCCGCCGCGTTTGAAACTGCGCACGATGCGCAGCTTGTGTCCCGGCGACACCCGCGCGAACACCACCGTATGCTTGACCGCGCGCAGCAGCTCCGCATCGCTCATGGCATCTAGCTCCGTGCCGGTGAGCACTCCGTCCGAGCCGTGCAGGATGCCCAGTTCCCGTGCAATGGCGGCGGCGGTTTTTTTGTGGTCGCCGGTGATCATCACCGGGCGGATGCCAGCCCGGATGCATTTGCGCACCGCGGTGAACGCTTCTTTGCGCGGCGGGTCGATCATACCCATCAGGCCCGCAAACGTCAGACCGGTTTCCAGTGTTTCCGGCGCATTTCCAGTCTGCCCGGTCAGCTCGCGCCACGCCATGGCCAACACGCGCAAAGCGCTGTCCGCCATATCATCGTTTGCCCGTTGGATGCGCGCCCGCATCGCGTTGGTCAGCGGCTCGTCGACTTTATCCGTGTGCACGCAGCGGCATTTGTTCAAAATCACATCCGGCGCGCCTTTGACGAACAGGAACCGGCGCCCGTGCGCGCGCACCACCACCGACATGCATTTGCGCTCTGAATCGAACGGCAATTCCAGCAGGGTCTCATATTCCCTGCCCATACTTTCCCGGGTAATACCCGCTTTGGCCGCCGCCACCAGCAGAGCGGCCTCGGTCGGGTCGCCCACGACTTCCACCTTTCCTTTGTGGAACAGACCGTGTGAGAAATGCAGTTCAGCGTTGTTGCAGCAGGCGGCGATCTTCAGTGTGCGGGCGACATCCTCCAGTTCCTGTGCGCGCGCCTTCCGGCCCTCCAGCAGAAAATCCCCGGCGGTGCCGAATCCGCTGCCGGTCACCATCAGGTCATGCACAGGAGTATACACGCGCCGCACCGTCATCTTGTTTTCCGTCAGCGTGCCGGTCTTATCCGAGCAGATCACGCTGGCGCAGCCCAGTGTTTCCACGGCGGTGAGTTTGCGGATGAGTGCGTTGCGTTTGAGCATTCGCCCCACACCCAGCGCAAGCGCGATGGTCACGATGGCGGGCAGACCCTCCGGCACGGCCGCCACCGCCAGCGAGATGCCGATGATGATCATATTGATAACCTGTTCGCCGCGCAGGATACCGGTAACTGTGACCACCGCACAAATAACCAGGCAGGCGATGGCAATAAACTTGCCCAGCTCCGCCAGCCGCTTCTGCAGCGGAGTCTGCTCGTCCTTGATATCGGAGATCATGCCCGCAATCCGGCCCATCTCCGTCTGCATCCCAGTAGCAGTCACGCTGGCAAACGCCCGCCCTTTGGTCATCATGGTGCCCATGAATACCTTTTCGGCCTTTTCCGGCCGCTTTTCCACCGGAACCGATTCCCCGGTCAACAGGGATTCATCCACCTGCACACCGGAGCCGTTCAGCAAAGCCGCGTCCGCCGCCACACGGTCGCCCGCTTCCAGTTCCAGCAGATCGCCCGGCACCACCTCCGCCGCCGGCACCTGCACGCTTTCCCCGTCCCGCACCACGCGTGCCATAGGAGCCGCCATGTTTTTCAGGGCATCCAGCGTTTTTTCCGTGCGGTATTCCTGCACGAATCCCATAACTGCGTTGAGGATCACGATGAGCAGAATGGCGATGGCTTCGGTCATCTCGCCCATAAACACCGAAAGGGCAGTGGATACAAGCAGGATGATGATGAGGATATCCTGAAACTGCGCCAAAAAAATGCCGAGCGGCCGCACTTTTTTGCCCAGTGCAAACACATTCGGCCCATATCGCGCCAGCCGCTTTTTCGCTTCCCGCCCGCTCAGGCCGCGCACACGCGCCGCGGTATCCGCCTTTAAACTTGAAACCATCAGCCGAATGCCTCCCCGCACAATTCTTGGAACAATGCATTCTATTCAGACGGCGGATGCAATATACGCAGGCCCGCAGCGGAAACACGGGCCCGCGCAGGCATCCGCCGGCCGACCGCCTTTTTTGACAGATTAAGACAAGAGGGGCAAAGTTGTCTTGACAAACGGGCCCTAAAATTTTATGATAAAGGCATGAGAGGCGTTTTACGCTTTTTTTTTGCGGTTCATGTCTTTGTTTTGTGGTCGCGCTGGTGTTTTCACACGTTTTCTTGTGTTTTTATATAAAAAGCAGGCCTATACCTGCAGCCTTTTCATAAACCCGGACGAACGGGCAATCGGTGAGCCGTTTCTCTCCTAACGGCTGTTCCATCCAACAGGGGCGCCTGCCCGGAAATGTGTTTTCCCCGCCCCGTTTCGGTTTGTGCCGGGTACCCATGCCTGTTTGCAGGAACATAAAACAAGATCATTGATAGGGAGGGATATGCATGTATCTGGCTTCCAAATTTTATCTCAGCCGCATCCTCGGCAGGCCGGTCTACATGGCAAGGGAAAACCGCGTCGTGGGCCGCATTTCCGATCTGTATGTGGACACCGGTTTTGACCGCCCGAAAGTGGTGGCGCTGAAGCTGCGCGGCGGTGTCACGCTGGACATCTCTTCCATAGATATCGTCAAGGACGGCCCGCAGTATGCGTTTTTCTGCAACAGCCTGCGTGACAAGGACGTGACCGGAGCGGACAAGGTCCTTTCGCTGGCTGAAACCATGCTGGACAAACAGATCGTCGACCTCGACGGCCACAAAGTCGTGCGGGTGAACGATCTGCGGCTGGCCGTCGTGTCCACCGGCATCTTCCTCATCGCAGTGGACGTGGGGCTGGAAGGGCTGCTTCGCCGGCTTGGCGTGGCCAAGCAGCTCAAGGCACTGCTCAAGCCGCTGCACAAAAGCATCCCAAGCCGCCTGATTCTGTGGGACGACGTGCAAACCGTGGAAGCCGGAGATAATGGGCTGAAACTGGCCGCCCAGGCGGAAAAAATCTCAATGCTGCACCCGTCCGACGTGGCGGATATTATCGAGGATCTGGACAAAGACACGCAGGCATCCGTTTTCGCTGCACTGGACGAAGAAAAGGCAGCCGACGTCCTCGAAGAAATGGAGCCGGAAGCCCAGGCCAATATGATCGACAGCCTGTCCATTGCCAAAGCCGCCGATGTGCTGGAAAAAATGCCCTCCGACGAAGTGGCGGATATCCTCGACGTGCTGGACGAGCATGTGGTGGAAGAGCTTCTCACCGCCATGGACAAAGAAACCTCCGAAGAAGTGCGCGAACTGATGGAATATCCGGAAAACACGGTCGGCAGCCTGATGTCCACCGACTTTATCACCGTGAACGAAGACATGACCGTCAGCGATGCGTTCAAGCTGCTGCAAAAAGAAAAACCCGAGATGGATACGGTGTTCTACCTGTATGTGGTCAGCGAAAGCGGCCGGCTCACCGGCACGGTCTCGCTGCGTGACCTGGCAGTGGCTGACCCGGCCGACAAACTTGAAGACATCATGGACGAAGACTACCAGACCGTGCATGACGATGACATACTGAGCGACCTCACCGATGTGATCTCTAAATACAACCTGCCGGCTGTGGCGGTCGTGGATGACGACCGCGTGCTGCTTGGAACCGTCATCGTCAGCGACGTGCTGTACCACATGCTGCACCGCCGCTGAACAGACAGATATTGAGGAAAGGCGGCGAACACCATGCGCGATACGCTCAAATCCAGGACAAAGTCCCCTGGAAAATTCAATTTTTTGCTTCTGCTCGGCATCATCGGGCCGGGGCTTATCACGGCAAATGCCGGAAACGACGCCGGCGGCATTTTCACCTATGCGTCCATCGGCGCTTCTTACGGCTATTCCATGATCTGGGGGCTGGCAATCATCACGATCAGCCTTGGCGTGGTGCAGGAAATGAATGCCCGCATGGCCGTCGTGACGGGCAAAGGGCTTTCCGACCTCATCCGCGAAAATTTCGGGGTAAAGCTGACTCTATTTGCCATGACGATTTTGCTAATCGCCAACTTCGGCGTGGTAATAGCCGATTTCGCCGGTATCGCGGCCAGTTTGGAGCTCTTTCATGTAAGCCGGTACATCTCGGTGCCCATAGCCGCCGTGCTCATCTGGGCGCTGGTATCCAAAGGCTCTTATAAAAACGTGGAAAAGATTTTTCTGGCGCTCACCTTTGTCTTTTTCGGATATATCGTCACCTGCTTTCTCATCAAACCGGATTGGCTGCAGGTCATGCATGCATTTGTCACCCCTACCCTGAAAATAAACAACAGCTTCCTTCTGACCTTTATCGGCATGATCGGTACGACCATCACGCCATACATGCAGTTTTACCTGCAGTCTTCCATTGTAGACAAGCGCATGAAGCTCTCCGAACTGAAATATGAAAAGGTCGATGTATGGTTCGGCTCCATCTGGGGAATGGCCATTGCATTTTTCATCATTGTCTGCACGGCGGGCACCCTGTTCAAAAAGGGCATTTCCATCAGTTCCGCGGCGCAGGCCGCAGGAGCGCTCGCGCCGCTTGCGGGGCAGTATGCCTCCGTCCTGTTTGGCATCGGACTGCTGGGGGCTTCCATCCTCGCCTGCTCCGTCATCCCGCTCTCCACCTCCTATGCCATCTGCGAGGCGTTCGGGTTTGAAAGCGGCGTGGACAACAAACCGAAGGATGCCCCTGTTTTTTATGGTATCTACACCGTCATCATCGCGGCAGGCGCCGCCATTATCCTCATTCCCGGTCTTTCATTGGTGGGAATCTCCATACTCTCCCAGCAGATTGCCGGTATTCTTTCCCCGGTCATCCTGATCTTCATGGTCTGCCTGGTCAATAACAAGCGCATCATGGGAAAATATGTGAACACGAAACTGCAAAACATCCTGTCCATTGGAACTGTAGGATTCATTGTTATCCTCACGTTCATCCTGTTCGTTGTGCTGCCGCTGATGCACTGAATACTCTGTAAAAAACCGGCGGAACACAGGCCATTTTAACATAAAAACAGCTTCCCTCTATATTGAGGGAAGCTGTTTTGCATGTGCGGGCGGACGGTTTACTGGCTGTCTTTTTCCCGGATCTCCACGCGGCGGATCTTGCCGCTGGTGGTTTTCGGCAGTTCTTTGATAAATTCGATGACGCGTGGGTATTTATACGGCGCGGTCTGCCGTTTGACATAGTCTTTCAGTTCTTTTTCCAGCTTCTCTGAAGGTTCAAAACTGCTGGTGAGCACAATGCTGGCCTTCACCACCTGCCCGCGCACCGGATCGGGCACGCCGGTCACGGCACACTCCAGCACGGCGGGATGCTCCATCAGTACGCTCTCGATTTCAAACGGCCCAATACGGTAACCGGAGGACTTGATAAGGTCGTCAGTACGCCCGACATACCAGTAATATCCGTCTTCATCGCGCCAGGCGGTGTCGCCGGTGTGATAATACCCGTCGTGACAGGCTTGGGCGTTGCGTTCGGGCGCCTGATAATATTCGCAGAACAGACCGGCCGGGCGGCCGTTGCGGATATCGACCACAATCTCCCCTACTTCCCCGGTTTGTACGGGTTCGCCGCTTTCGTGGATCAGCTCGATGTGGTAGAGCGGCGTGGGCCGGCCCATAGAACCCGGTTTCGGCGTCATACCTTTGAGATTGGCCAGCATGACCGTGCTTTCACTCTGGCCGAACCCCTCCATCAGCGGCACACCGGTGGCTTCCACAAAACGGTTGTAAACCTCGGCGTTGAGCGCTTCACCCGCAATGGTGGCATGTTCAATGGACGAGAGGTCGTGCCCGGCCATGCCTTCTTTGATGAAGAAACGATAAACAGTGGGCGGTGCGCAGAACGTGGTGATGTGGTACTGCTCGATCTTGCCGAGCAGCTTGTCCGGATCGAACTTATCAAAATCGTAAACAAAAATGGGAGCCTCCATAATCCACTGTCCATAGAGTTTGCCCCAGGATGCCTTGGCCCAGCCGGTCTCTGCAACGGTCAGATGCAGGCCATCCGGATTGACGCACTGCCAGTGTTTTGCGGTGATGATATGGCCAAGCGGATAAGAATGGTCATGCAGCACCATTTTGGGCATGGCCGTGGTGCCGGAGGTGAAATACATCAGCAGCGGATCATGTACGGAGTGGTCCGTCGGGCGGGGAAAATGGCTCTCCGCCCGCTCTACGCCATCGGCAAACGAGAGCCAGTCCGGACGGGTGCCGCGCGCAATGATCTTGATATCCATTGCGGGCACTTCTTTTTGTGCCTTATCCACAAAATCGGCGGTTTCTCCGTCCGCCGTGCAAAGGATGGCTTTGACCTTAGCGGCCCGGAACCGGTAGACGAGGTCTTTTTTAGTCAGCTGTGCCGTAGCGGGGATGGCGACTGCCCCGATTTTGTGCAGTGCCAGCATGGCGATCCAATACTCGTAATGGCGTTTGAGGATCAGCATAACCATATCACCTTTCCGGATGCCTGCGCCGGAAAGAAAATTGGCTGCTTTCTCGCTCAGCACGTGGAGCTGCCCGAATGTGAAGATCTTTTCACTGCCGGAATCGTCGCACCAGACCAGCGCACGCTTGTCGGGCTCCAGCCTGGCCAGCCTGTCCACAATGTCATAAGCGAAATGAAATGTCTCCGGGACATGAACCTGAAACGTCTTCAGCAATCCGTCCTCGCCGTATGTTTCCTCTACATAGTCCTGATGAATATTCTGCATGTTCATTCCTCTTACTCTTCCCAAACACATGGCGTTCGGGGAATTTGCCCTGCTTACAGAACGCGGCGCGCAAAAAAAGAACCGCACCGTCAGTTATACGGAACGGCTCTTAAAGTATGCGTACATCCGTACGGTCAACCAAAGCGAACATAACGATTGCCCTATATTCTGGAACAGAAGAGACGTCAAACGCACCGCGCGCCCTTATCAAAACAGTCTTATTTTAGCAAAACACGTCCAATTTGTCAACGCAGTTTAGACGGAAAAGCGGAGACACGACCTGTTTGGTCCGGCAAATAATCATGTGTCTTTTTCCTCCGCGAGCTTTTTGACTGCCGCCAGCAGGGCGGTGATGTGCTCCGGTGTGTTGAACGCGCCGATGCTTGCGCGCACCATGCCCTGGTCGATGGTGCCAAACGCGATGTGCGCGGCAGGAGCACAATGCAGCCCGCCGCGCAGTGCAAACCCCATCTTGTCCAGCCGGGATGTCACTTCCACACTGGAACGGCTTGCAATATTGAAAGAGACCACCGGCACATAGCCGTTGCCCCACGGGCGGGGTGTATAAAGCCGAATGCCGGGAATGCGATGCAATCCATCGTAAAGCATGCGGGCCAGCCGCATCTCTTTCACGTAGGATTCCTGCCCTCTGGCGCGCACAAACCGGATGCCCGCATGCAGCCCCACGATTCCCGGTGCGTTCAACGTTCCGCTCTCAAAACGGTCCGGCATCAGATCGGGCTGCGCAAAATCGACGGAATTGCTTCCGGTGCCGCCCTCGATGAGCGTGGCCAGCGTTTCACCATGTGCCGCGATCAAAATTCCCGTGCCCATCGGACCGTACAGGCTTTTATGCCCGGGCATACAGAGAAAATCGATATGGGCAGCCTGCATGTCGATGGGCAGCATGCCCGCCGACTGCGAAGCGTCCACCAGGAACGGGATGCCCCTTTTATGGCAGAGCGCGCCGATTTCCGCAATCGGCAGCACGCGTCCACACAGATTGGAGGCGTGGGTGCAGGCCACCAACGACGTATCCGGCCGCAAAGAGGCTTCAAAATTCCGCAGTGTGCATGCATCGTCCGCCAAATCCACCACCGCCGCCGTATATGGCCGCTTCAGCGTATAAAGCGGGCGCATCACGGCATTGTGTTCCAGATTAGACGTGACGACATGCGCACTGCCACTCCGTTCGGCCAGCACGCCTTTCAGCGCAAAATTGATCGCATAGGTGGCGTTGAGCGTGAATGAAACGCATTCCGCACCCGGCGCATGGAAATAGGATGCCACGGCTTTGCGGCAGGCATAGACTGATTCCGCCGCTTCCATGGATAGTTTATGCCCACTGCGGCCGGGGTTCGCGCCGATCTCATGGATAAAGCGTGCAACGGCCGCACCCACCTGCTGTGGCTTGGGAAAACTGGTGGCGGCATTATCCAGATAGACCATAATGATCACCGCCTGATTTGATAATACGGATATGCGCCGCATCCAAAACCGCAATCGCCTGTTGCAGCGGACAATTTCGGATTAATAAAAGAAAATGACAACCGCACCGGGATAGATCTTTCGGAGCACGTTCCACCTGTACCCTGCAGCCTTTCCGTTCAAGCAGATCCCGGGCTTTATAGGCATATGTGATTGAACTGACGACAATATAGCCGCCCATGTGTTTCACCTCACGGTTTTGCCGGCAACAGAAAGCTGCCGTCAAAAATAGTTGCCGAACAGGCTGTACCTCCTTTTGGAGCGCGTGATTGTCCGGTACTACCAGTGTATGCCGCAGGGAAACTTTACGCGCATTGCGCCCGCCCGTTTCCCCTTTACCGGATAGCGTATCCCCATTAAAGGGCAGAACCGTATAAAGTGCCTATCCGCAAACTTGGAAAACGGGAGAAATTTGGAAAATTTCATGCGCATAAAGGCGGATCAAAACGAACGAGCGAATGCATTCCGGCCGACGTAACGCGAAACCGCGCCCAATGAGGGTTCAGAATCCAGTCATGGATAGACCCTTCATATTATGCATCAAAAAGGCGGCGCATGCCTTGCCGCACACGCCGGTCTACAATGCCATTCTTTTCAAAGGGACTCCAACAGGCAGACCGCGTGTGCGCTGATGCCCTCAAGCCGCCCGGTGAACCCCATGTGTTCTTCCGTGGTGGCTTTGACATTCACATCTGCCGTATCCACCCCGCATGTTTGGGCGATCCGTTCCCGCATTCGGGGAATATAAGCCGCGAGCCTGGGAGCCTGCGCGATAACGGTGGCATCGATGTTCCCCACGCGGAAACCCGCGGCCGCGATCCGTGCATGCACCTCGCGCAGCATAACCAGGCTGTCCGCGCCCTTGAATCGCATATCCGTGTCTGGAAACAGCTTGCCGATATCCCCCAGCGCAGCGGCTCCAAGCAAGGCATCCATCACGGCGTGCAGCAGCACATCGGCATCCGAATGCCCGTCCAGCCCGCGGGGGCAGGGAATTTCCACACCGCCCAGCACCAACCTACGTCCGTCTGCAAAACGGTGTGCATCATATCCATGTCCGATCCTCATGCCTGTGTCCCCTTTTTCCGGAGCAGCGCCGCTGCCGCATCCATGTCCTCCGGCGTGGTGATCTTCAGGTTGGCGTAGTCTCCTTCCACCAGCCGCACTCTCCCACCGATTGCCTCCACCAGTTGGCAGTCGTCCGTATAATCCGCATCCACGGCCTCGGCCGCCGCAAATGCGCGCAGCAGCAGTGCTTTCTTAAAAACCTGAGGCGTTTGCACAGCCCAAAGGCGCGCCCGCTCGGGCGTCTGCATCACATACCCCCAGTCGTCGGTCACTTTGATGGTATCTTTGACTTTCACAGCCGCCGCAGCCGCCCCGCAAACGAAAGCGGCGCGGATTGCCCGTTCAATGCAGGCAAGCGATACCAGCGGCCGGGCGCCGTCGTGGATGGCCAGATAATCTCCGGACGCCCGTTCCAGCCCAGCCCGCACGGAAAGCTGTCTGGTTGAGCCGCCGGGTACCACACCCGCAAATTTCTTGTATGCCCGGCCGATTTTCCCGGCTTCGGCCATCTCATTCGGGCGCGTGACCACGACGATCTCCGTCACCAGCGGACAGTGTGCAAACGCATCCAGAACATACGCCAGCACCGGCCGGCCGCAAAGCGGCAAAAACGGTTTGGCTGCGCCTCCCATCCGCCGTCCGTTCCCCGCGGCCACAATGACGGCCGTCACAGACGGCTCCGCTTGTGTACTCATGTTCATGTCCTTCCTTTTCTTTTTGACCAAACGGCAACGCCGGCAACTACCCCGCTTTGCTATGTATCTTTTTTCTTTATCAGAGAAATTTTCCCGCGCTCGGTTTGGATGATACCGTCCCGTTTCATTTTCCGAAGGCAGCGGGTGACCACCTCGCGGGACGTCCCCAGCCTTGCGGCCACCTGCGCGTGGGTGGTGTAAAGCGGCATGCGTCCGCCGTCGGTGTTTTCGCAGATGTAATCATACAGCCGGTCGTTGACACTTTTGAACGTCAGTTTCTCAATGAGCGTGATGATGGCCGTATATTTGTTATACATACAGGAAAAAACAAACTGCTGAAGCTGTGGGGATGTACTGATTAGATAACAGAACGTGCTGAACGGCACGATGGCAACCACACTGTCCTGCAAGGCGGCCAGCGAAACTTCAGAAGCGGACACCTGTGCGGTCAGGCTGCTGATTGTCAGCAGAGCGGCCTCACCCGGAAAAACGCTGTAAAGTGCAAGTTCCCGGCCGCTTTCGGAAACCTTGTACACTTTCAGTTCGCCCGAAAGAACAAAGATAACCCCGATGCAGTTGGAGTGCTCCCGCACCACGACCTCGCCCGCGCGCAGATGGTACAGAACGGCAGACTGCAAAAAATGCCTGCGTTCATCCTCCGGCATCTGCCTGAGAAACGGGAAGTGGATTGTCCATTCTTGTTGCGTCATACCATCCCCTCTTTCTTCTTCCACGCTGCGCACAGCAAAAGCCGCGTGCCTCGTCCTGCGAAGCGCGCGGCCCTGAAAACGTGGTGCTGTCAAATACCCAGCTGCTGGCGGATATCTTCCTTAGGCCTGGCGCCCACCGAAGTGGCGGCCACTGTTCCGCCCTTGACCAGCACCAATGTGGGGATACTCATCACACCAAACTTGGAAGCAAGTTCCGGTTCCTCATCTACATTGACTTTGGCTACCTCGATGGTACCGCTCAATTCTTCGGAAAGCTCATCCACAATAGGTGAAACCATCCGGCACGGGCCGCACCATGTTGCCCAGAAATCGATCAGAACCGGTTTGTCGGCTTGCAGAACGATCGTATTGAAATTATCCTTTGTAACGGTGATTGCCGCCATTTTGAACACTCCCTTTTTTGAAACTGCATCCCCACAGCCGGAATCCATACCGGCCTTGGAGACACTTTATTTCATCTGCCCATAGTATACCACTATCATGCCTGTTTGAATGTGACTTTTATCACAATCAGCGATGCAAATATTGCCGAATCGGCTTTTTATAGTATACAGCTTTTTGATCGGTAAATGCAAACGATTTTCTAATTTATTGAAAAAACCAACAGGTATTCCCTTTACCAATCTCCGTCGGTTGCACCCGCGGCCCCCTTGTCTTCCATCAGGGCGACGGGAATCTCATAGGTTTTGCCGTCCCCACGGCGGAAGAGCGTCAGCTCAAGCGTATCGCCCGGCTTGTGCTTGTCGCGCAGCGTGATAAGATCGTTGGTATTCTTGACGGACTGGCCGTCCACCGCCGTGATGATGTCATCGGCTTTCACTCCGTTTTGCGCGGCGCTGCTGCCCGGTTCCACATAGCCAATGTAGATGCCCTGTGGAATATGATTGATCTGCGCGGTGACGGTGTCGATTTCACGGCAGTTCAGGCCGAATTTGACACGACCCTTCACATATCCGTATTTGAGAATGGAGTCTACAATCGGCTGCGCGGTGCGAATGGGGATGGAAAACCCAAGACCCTCATAGCCCGTCTGCGCGATTTTCGCCGAGTTGATGCCCACCACTTGCCCGTACATATTGACCAGCGCGCCACCCGAATTGCCGGGATTGATGGCGGCGTCGGTCTGAATGAGGTTCATGGGGCCGTTGCCGACATCCACATTGCGGTTGAGCGCGGAAATGATGCCCTGTGTGACCGAGCCGGCCAGTTCCAGCCCGGACGGATTGCCCACCGCAAGCACCTGCTCGCCCACATGGCATTGGTCTGAATCGCCAAACTGGGCATACGGCAGCTTCTGCGCGTTGATTTTGAGGACGGCAAGATCGGTGCGCGCATCGGTTCCCACCAGCGCAGCCGCATAATGTTTGCCGTTGTGCAGCACCACATCCAGACGGTTGGCACCCTCCACCACATGGTTGTTGGTAACGATACGGCCGTCGGCGCTCATCAGAATGCCGGACCCTTCCCCTGTCTCGCTCAGCGAACCTTTCTGGTACTGCACGACGCCCACCACGGCAGGCAGGATACGGGATGCCACCTGCTCGGCAGAGAGCTGTCCACCGCCCGGCCGGCTTTCCAGAACCAGCGTGCGAGACGAAGAGGTGTCTGCCTTATAAAACTTGACCAGCAGCATCCCTCCCGCCTGCGTATGGGTGAGAAAGAGAGAAACGACCAACACCGCACATAGCCCAAACACCGCGATATTAAGCACCTGCAGCGAACGGCGCCCTTTTGTCCCATCTTGCGGATTCCCCTTTTCTCTGCGCCCGAAAAGCCCACCGACCCATTTTGGTTTTTGCAGCCCCATGTCATCACCCTCATGTTTCCACCTCCGCGCAACAGCACGCGGTATTGCTACATGGTATGTGAACGGACAAGAGGGCATGAACGAAAAGTGCGGGCAGACAAAACAAAAAGGGGCGCGTCTGTCGGCGCGCCTCTTCATGCCCATATATAAGAATACTCAGCTGTCCAGTCCCGCACGCAGCGATGCGGTAAAGTCTGCGACGCTTTTCACGGCATCTTCCGGTGTGGCCGCGGCACCCACCAGTCGCACGATGGCGCTGCCTACGATGATACCGTCCGCATAGCGTTTGAGTTCGCGCGCCTGCTCCGGCGACGAGATGCCGAAGCCCAGTGCGGTGGGCGCGGCGGTGTAACGGTTGATGAGTGAGAAGAACGATTCAAAATCGGTGTGAAACGAACTGCGAGTGCCCGTCACACCAAGAGAGGACACGCAATAGAGGAACCCCTCCGCCTGCTCCGCGATCTTCTGGATGCGCTCGTGTGAGGTAGGCGCCACCAGCGAGATCAGCTTGATCCCGTTCTTCGCGGCCGGATCAGCCACTTCATCCTTCTCCTCATAGGGCAGATCGGGGATGATGACGCCGTCCACGCCGGTCTCGCGGCACCGTTTGAAGAAATTTTCTTTTCCATAATTGAAGATGCTGTTGATGTACATCAAAAATACAAGCGGGACCTGCGTTTTTTCACGCAGGCGCGCCACCGCGTCGAACACGCCGTCGATCTTCAATCCGTTGGAGAGCGCGCGGATGTTGGCAGCCTGAATGACCGGCCCCTCCGCCACCGGGTCGGAAAACGGCACGCCCAATTCCACCAGATCGGCTCCCGCCTGTTCCATTGCCAGCACCAGCTTTTCAGTGGCGGCGATATCGGGGTCCCCGGCTGTCACGAATGTGATCAGCGCTTTTTTGCCTGCCTGCTTCTGTTTGGCGAACATTTCGCCGATACGGTCAGTCATGGAGCTGCACCCCCAGATAACGAGCGATGGCGGCAACGTCCTTGTCACCGCGCCCGGAAATATTGATAACGATCACAGCGTCTTTCTGCAGCGTGGGCGCCAGCTTGCGGGCATAGGCGACCGCATGGGCGCTCTCGATGGCCGGGATGATACCCTCCAGCTTGGAGAGATAAAGAAACGCGTCCACGGCTTCCTTGTCGGTCGCGCCGACATATTCCGCACGGCCGTTGTCATGCAGCCAGGCATGCTCCGGCCCGATGCCCGGATAGTCCAAACCTGCCGAAATGGAGTAGACGGGCGCAATCTGCCCTTCTTCGTCCTGCAAAAAATACGATTTCATCCCGTGGAACACGCCAAGCGTACCGCGCTCGATGGTGGCGGCGGTGCGGGGCGTGTCCACGCCTTCGCCCGCAGCCTCCACGCCGATGAGATGCACCGTTTTATCCCCGATGAAATCATAAAACGCGCCCATGGCGTTGCTGCCGCCGCCCACACAGGCCATCACCACATCGGGCAGGCGGCCGATCTGTTCCATGCACTGCGCTTTGATCTCTTTGCCGATGATGCTCTGGAAATCACGCACGATCATTGGGTAGGGATGCGGCCCCATTACCGAACCCATCACATAGAACGTATCGTCCACGCGGGAGGTCCAGTTGCGCAGAGCCTCGTTGACGGCATCTTTAAGCGTTTTCGTTCCGGAGTCTACCGGGTGCACCTTCGCGCCGAGCATTTCCATGCGAAACACGTTCAGCGCCTGGCGGTCGGTATCCTCCCGCCCCATGAAGATCTCGCATTCCAGACCCATCAGTGTGGCGACCGTTGCTGTAGCCACGCCGTGTTGGCCCGCACCGGTCTCGGCGATCACACGCTTTTTACCCATCTTTTTGGCCATAAGCACCTGACCCAGCACGTTGTTGATCTTGTGCGAGCCGGTGTGGTTGAGGTCTTCGCGCTTGAGAAAAATCCGCGCGCCTCCGAGGTCTTCCGTCATCCGCTTTGCTTCATATAACAAAGACGGACGGCCCGCATAGTTCTGATATAAATCCTGCAACTCCGCTTGGAACGTCGCGTCGTTTTGGAACCGGGCATACGCCTGTTCCAGTTCTTCCAGCGCGTTCATCAATGTTTCGGGCACATACTGCCCGCCATGGACGCCATACCGCCCTTTTTGCGCCATTGCGCTCACCTTCGCTTTCTTATTCGATGCCCTGCCCCGCTTGGGAAGCCTCCCCGCGCGCGGCCCAGACAAACTGTGCCATTTTCCCGGCGTCCTTGAAGCCGTCGGTCTCCACCCCGCTGCTGACGTCCACACCATACGGCTGCGCGACACGTACCGCATCCGCCACGTTCTCCGCCGACAGCCCCCCGGCCACGAAATACGGCACAGGGATATCGCATTGCGGGATAATCTCCCAATTAAACGTGGCTCCGGTCCCACCGGCCGCATCGGGTGAATAGGCATCCAGCAGCAAACGGTCCGCGCCGGTTTCCGCTGCCTTGCGGATATCATCCGCCGTGCGCACATGGGCCGCTTTCCAGATTTCACAGCCCGACGGCAGCAGCATGCGCAGCGTCTGCACGGTCTCGGCATCCTCATTCCCGTGCATCTGCACCACATCCATTCCGCACCATTCCGCAATAGCGGCAACTTCCGGGGCCGGCGTATCAACAAACACCCCTACCGCCTTGGTAGGGCTTTTGAGGGATTTCCGCAGTGCCCGCGCCAGTTCCGGTGTGACTTTCCGCTTGCAGGGCGCAAACACAAACCCTGCGTAATCCGCTGCCAGCCGGTTGACGGAAATGATATCTTCCACGCGGCGCAAGCCGCAAAGCTTCACTTTAACCATGCGTTAATGACCGTAATTCCTTCAGTTTCGCGTGAATGTCGGGGGCACGCATCAGCGTTTCGCCGATGAGTACCGCATCCGCCCCCAGATCTGCGGCCTGTTTCATATCTTCCGCCGTGGCAATGCCGCTTTCGGAAACGAAAACCACATCCTCTGGGAAAAGGTGCCGGAAGCGCGCGGACGTGGACAGATCGACATCGAACGTGGCGAGGTTGCGGTTGTTTACCCCCACCACGCGCGCGCCCGCGCGCAATGCATCGCGCACCTGCGACTCGCTGCGTACCTCCACCAGGCATTGCAACCCGAACATCTCCGCCACCGCCATCAGTTTTTTCAGTGCGAACACATCCAGCACGGAGGCAATGAGCAAAATCGCATCCGCTCCCAGCACGCACGCCTCGGCGATTTGCCACTCGTCAAAAATGAAATCTTTCCGCAGGACCGGGAGCGAAACGGCTCCGCGTACCTGTGTTAAGGTATCCGCGCCGCCTTGGAAATATGTCTCCTCGGTGAGCACGGAAACCGCATCTGCTCCGGCCGCCTCGTATGCACGGGCAATTTCTACCGGGTGGAAGTCCGGCTGAATGACCCCTTTCGACGGCGACGCCTTTTTGACCTCCGCGATCACCGACAGGCCGGGCTTTTTCAGCGTTGCGGCAAAATCCACCGCCGTGCGTTTTTCACGCGCGGAAAACGCCTGCTCAGCCAGGGCATGCAGCGGCCGTTTCTCTTTCAGCGCGGCGATTTGCTGCCTGCGGTTGGCCATGATGGTATCCAAAATCGTTTCACTGCTCATGCGGTTTGGCTCCTTTATGTGTGGGAAATCAGCCTGCCGCTCCCTTCCGGGAGCAAAGAGGGGGCGCGGCGGTTCAGGCGATGCTGTTGGACACGCGCACCAGTTCTTCGAGCTTTTCCGCCGCTTTACCGGAATCGATCAGTTCCCGTGCCATCTCCACACCGGCTTTCAGACCGTCGGCCTTGCCGGCCATGTAAAGCGCGGCGGCACTGTTGAGCAGCACCATGTCCCGCTTGGGGCCGGTTTCTCCCGAAAGGATATTCCGGGCAATCTGCGCGTTTTCCTGTGCGTCCCCGCCGCGTAAGTCTTCCAGCGCGCAGGGCGTGAGGCCGAAATCTTCCGGCGAAAGCAAATAGTTGCTCACCCGCTGGTCGATCAGTTCGCTCACTTGGGTCTGCCCGCAGAGCGAGACTTCATCCAGACCGTCCAGCCCATAGACCACCATGGCTCGCCGCACCCCCAGATTGGCAAGCACCTGCGCCAGAGGCTGGCAGAGCGCCGCGTCGTAGACGCCCAGCAACTGCAGATTGGCGCGGGCTGGGTTGGCAAGCGGCCCGAGGATATTGAAGATGGTGCGGATGCCAAGTTCACGGCGCGGCCCGGCGGCGTATTTCATGGAACCGTGAAACGCCTGCGCGAACATGAAGCAGATGCCTGCGGTCCGGAGCAGGCCGGCGGCCTGCTCCGCCGTAAGGTTGAGTTTAACGCCCAATGCTTCCAGCACATCGGCACTGCCGCATTTGCTGGAAGCGGAGCGATTGCCGTGCTTGGCCACCTGTACGCCCGCCGCAGCTACCACCAGCGAACTGACGGTGGACACATTAAACGTGAAGGAGCGGTCCCCACCGGTGCCCACAATATCCAGCACATCACCCTCGGCCCGCACCAGCGGCGCTTTCTCGCGCATCACCTGCGCGCTGGCGGTGATCTCATCGATGCTCTCGCCCTTCATTCGCAGCGCCGTGATATAGGCACCGATCTGCGCGGGGGTGGCGCCTCCGCTCATGATCTCATCCATCGCGCCTCTGGCCTGTTCGGGTGAAAGGTCCTTCCCTTCCACCACCTGCCCAATGGCTTCTTTTATCATTCTGCACACCTCACACCTGTATCGAATAAAAATTCCGCAGCATGTCGACCCCATGCTCGGTCATGAACGACTCTGGATGAAACTGCAACCCAAAAACGGGATACTCTTTGTGCATAAACGCCATGACCTCGCCCTGCGGCTCGGCGGCCGTCACCCGCAGGCAGGACGGCAGCGTAGCCTTTTCCACCACCAGAGAATGGTAACGCATGACGTTCACCGTTTCAGGCAGCCCTTTGAACAGCGGGCAGTCCCTATCGAGCGTGACGGTGCTGGTCTTGCCGTGCATCAACTGCGGCGCATGCACCACTTTGCCGCCGAACGCTTCCCCAATGGCCTGGTGCCCCAGGCAGACGCCCAAGATCGGCAGCTCTCCCTTCAAGGCGTGGACGGTGTCTATGCAGATGCCCGCGTCTTTAGGAAAACCGGGGCCGGGCGAAAGTACCAGATGAGAGGGGTGCAGCGAGCGCACCCCGTCCACCGTGATCTTGTCGCTGCGCACCACGCGCACATCGGGCGTGATGGTGCCGAACACCTGATATAAATTATAGGAGAAACTATCATAATTATCAAGAATCAGGATCATTGGATTTCACCCGCCCTTTCCGCCGCGAGCAGTACGGCTCTGGCTTTATTCAGGCTCTCTTGATATTCGGTTTCGGGTACGCTGTCGGCCACGATGCCCGCGCCGGACTGCACATAGGCCATGCCGCCCTTGGCAATGGCGGTGCGGATGGCGATGCAGGCATCCATATTGCCGTCGAACCCCACATAGCCGACGGCGCCGCCGTACAGCCCGCGCCGTCGGTTTTCATATTTGTCGATCAGTTCCATCGCCTTGACCTTAGGCGCACCTGAAAGGGTGCCCGCCGGCAGAATGGAGCGCAGCGCTTCAAACGCATCGAGGTCTGCGCGCAGCCTGCCCGTCACCAACGAGGTGATGTGCATGATCTGCGAATAGCGCATCACTTTGGCGTGCTCCGCCACGTTCACGCTGCCGAAACTGCTTACCCGGCCGATGTCATTGCGACCGAGGTCCACCAGCATGTTGTGCTCGGAGAGCTCCTTGGCGTCCGCAAGCAGTTCTTTTTCCAGCGCCGCGTCTTCTTCAAGCGTTTTGCCTCGTGGGCGGGAACCGGCGATGGGGCAGGTTTCCAGCAGGCCGTTTTCCAGCCGCACCAGCGTTTCGGGCGACGCGCCGGCCACCTCCACATCCCCCAGCTTTAAATAGTAGAGATAGGGCGAGGGGTTGCTCACCCGCAGCACACGATAGAGGTCGAACAGGCCGCCGTCGATTCTGGCGGAAAAACGCTGGGAAAGCACCACCTGGAAGATGTCGCCGTCGCGGATATGCACTTTGGCCTTTTCCACCATATCCATAAAGGCTTCTTTGGTCATGTTGCTTTCCCACTGCGGCTTTGTGTGACCGTAGGCAGGCTCCGGCGCGGACTGGGTACGAATGCGCTGATGGATTGCTTCGATCTCCGCCGCCGCTTTCTCATAATTGGCTTTGAAATCTCCCCGCGTATCCACGTTGACGATGAGGATGATCTTCTGCTTCACGTTGTCGTAGGCAATAAGTTTTTCCGCTACCATCAGGCTGCAGTCTGGGCAATGCATATCGTCCGGATTTTCATCAGGCAGATCTTCGGCATAGCGTACCATGTCGTAGGCGAAATAGCCCACGGCTCCGCCGGTGAAACGCGGCAGGCCCGGCAGCACCGGCGCTTTGAACGGCGCCAGTTTTTCCCGGATGCGTGCGTAAGGATCACCGTCCAGCGTTTCGGACAAACCGTCCGCCGAAACGAACGTCGTTTTGCCTTTTTCCACCGTGACGGTCAGAATTGGGTCGAACCCCAAAAACGAATACCGCCCCCATTTTTCGCCGCCGTCTGCGCTTTCAAGCAGAAAGTAGTGGCTGCCCCGCGCCGCCAGTCTTGCAAGCAGGCGCACGGGCGTCTCCATGTCCGCATAGATCTCCATGGAAAGCGGGATGCGCCCATACCCTCCGGCCAGTTTTGCGGCCTCCTCATAAGAAGGTGTAACCATGTTTTGTATTCACTCCTCTCGCCTTTCTTCCGGTGGGAGAGTGTTGGCTCCCGCCGCACGGATAAGGCCCATTCAAACCGTTTTTGGACAAACAAAAACGCCCGTCCCTGTTCTTCACAAGGACGAGCGGTACGCTCGCGATGCCACCTTGATTCGCACTGCAAAAGCAGTACGCTCTCATACGGAATGCCAACACATTCCCCGCCTTTGATAACGCTGGCGCTGCGTCGGAAGCTACTCGGCAAAATGCCTTTCGCACCGCCCTCCGGGGCCCATTTGCCATGCCGTCACATACCGGGCTCGCAGCTCCCCCGGCTCTCTGGAATGCCGTACACAGTTTGACTTCCCCGTCTTCGGTTTCACTATTTTTACCTTATCATGGCTGCGCCGGTTTGTCAAGGGATTTTTTCACGACGCCCGTTTCCGGCTCTTGAGCCAAAGGCTCCTGCCCGCATACCAGCCGCACCTCCTGCGCCGGCACCGCAAGGGCCACGCGGTGTTTTTCCAGCAGTTGCATGGTATTCAGCAAAATGTCCTCGCGAATGTTCAGAAACGTTTCCCACTTGGTTGTTCTGGTGTAATAAATGACCGTAAAGAGCAATCTTGCACCGGACAAATCATCGAACGAAGCGGTTGCTGTTTCGGGATGGACGCCCTTGTGCCCCTTCACAAAATGGAGCACCGCACTCTTTGCCGTGCGCAGGACGGCAGGCGGTGTCTGCACGCTCAGCTCCAGCTTGAGCACCACACGTCGCTTCCCCATGCGGCTCCAGTTGGTAACGGCGCTATCCACCACGTTTGCGTTGGGAACCGTAACAAGCGCCTGTGTAAAGGTTCTGATCTTTACACTCCGAAACGTGATATCTTCCACCGTTCCTTCGATGGATGCCGCCTCGATCCAGTCGCCGATCTTGAACGGTTTATCCAGCAGGATGATGAGCCCGCCGAAAATGCTGGCGAGCATGTCTTTGGCGGCGAGCGAAAGGGCAAGGCCGCCCAGACCCAGGCCCGCCAGCAGCCCGCTGATACTGAAATTCCACTCCTGCGCGATGATGAGCACAGCCAGTGCCACCGTGATGAAGCGCAGCGCTTTCGATAGGATGGGCAGCACCGCCTGGTTGCTCTGAATGTCCATCTGTTTGGCCAGCGCCGACTGCTCCAGGTTGGGCGCGGACTCAAGGTTCCAAAACACCCACGCCACCAGCACGATCATCAGGGAACGGTATATTTTTGTAAAGAACGTGACAAAAGCGGCATGCTGTGCAAAACCCGGAAAAAGCGACAGCGCCGCATACAGACCCGTGATGAGAAAAAAGACATGCAGCGGGCGCAGACAGGCGGGCACGACCGTCCTCCCCCACGCGATGCCGGCGCCGTCGAGTTTTCGGCCGAGTGCTTTCCACACCCGGCTTACGATCCATCCCCCTGCCAGCACCGCCAGAAAAACGATCGGCGGCACCAGATAGCGCACCACGCCCAACCGCGCCAGATTGCCGGCCAGCGTCGTCACATCCTGCCAGATCATCATCCGATTTCCTCCGTTTCCACGTGCCGCATGTGCGCGGCGCAACTTGCAATTTGGACAGCAAAACGTTACAATAAGGGCAGATCGATAAAGGAGAAACCGCCATGAAAGCCATTCAGGCAATGGACCCCGAACAGCACACACAGCGCAAGGCGGAATTCATCGACCTGCTGCGCGGCACCGATCGGCCCGGTATGGAAGACCTGCTGGCATGGTTGGAAAACGATACGGATTTTTACACCGCGCCCGCCAGTACCCAGTTTCACGGCGCATTTGAAGGCGGTCTGCTCAACCACAGCCTGGCCGTTTACAGATATCTGAAAAACTTCACCAAAGCGCTTTCGGATGTCAAGGAGGACTCTCTGGTCATCATGGGGCTCCTGCACGATCTATGCAAAGCCAATTTCTTCATCAAAACGGTCCGCAATGTCAAGATTCCGGGCGAACGGCGCTGGGAAGAGCAGGAGTCCTACGCCATCAACGACCAGCTTCCCATGGGGCATGGAGAAAAATCCGTCTATCTCGCCATGAAATACATACCGCTGACCAATGAGGAAGCGCTTGCCATTCGTTGGCATATGGGCGGCTTTGACGATGCGGCCCGCGCCTATGCAGGCGGGAAAGCGCAAAGCAGCGCCTTCCACGATTATCCCGTGGCGGCCGCGCTCAACATCGCGGATATGTATGTCACCCACATCCTCGGGCAATAACGCCTCGGGCGCGTTATTAGAGGAAAGCGATACGCAGCCCGGCGCGCCACGACTCCATCGGCGCGATGGGGACAAAAGCGGAAGAGCCTGCCGGCTGTACCGCCTGCGCGTCGAACACCAGATGCGCGCCATCACCCCGCGCGAGATCTTCCGGGCACCGGAACGTGAGTTCTTCCCAGTCGAATTCGACGCCACGGCCGGTCTTGCGGCTGGCCAACTGCGCGGACGCGGCCCGCGGTGTGCCGGGCGCCGCCTGCAAAGCGTAGTCGTTGGCATTCTCCCAGTCGAACAGCGGGTGACGCAGATGTACATCCACCCCCAGATAAAACGGCAGCGGTTCATCCGCCCCAATATTGTTCAGCGTGCACTCCACATACAGCCCCGCGCCTTCCACCGTGTAGACCATCAGCAGTTGGAACGACGGGGCAAACACGGCTTTGGTATCCGCGTTGGAGGAGAATGCAAGGTGCAGGCTCTCTTTTCGTTGCACCAGCGTACGGGCGGTCGCCTGTTCCGTCAGGAAACGGGCGCTCTTTTCCCTGTCTTCAAACGGAAAGCAAACGGAAAGCCCCCCTTCCCGCAAATAGTCGCCCTCAAATAAATCGCGCAGCGCCGTCACAGCGGCGTGTTCGGTATCGATCACGGCGATGGCGCCATCCGAAATCAGTTCCATATTGAAATCATCCTCTCCATATATTGGGTCATCCCTGCGACACGGCCGGCTGCCGGTGCGGGCGGCGCTCCTCCACCGCGCTGAAAAACGCATGCAGGGGCGCCAGCTGTCGGAATCCATCGGCCAGCAGGGGCACCAGCCGCGGGGAACAAAAGGTGTCCATATCCGTTGAGCGACAGTCAAAACTGAGCGTTTTGCGGTCAAGCCAATCCCTCAAGTCCGGCGGCTGGTCGGGAAAACGGCTGCGCTTGTAGCGCTCCCCGTTCATGCAAAAGCATGTCTGCCGTGAAAATGCGTCCATTGCCTGCACAAACAGCGGCTCTTTGCGCAAGATCATGCCGCGCATGGCTTCCATTGCGGCGGGCGTCGCCTGATAATATCCATAGCCGTAAGCGAGGCCGTCCGGCCCAAAACCGAAATAGAACCCAGGCTGCCCTTCCCAGCACCGCTTGCGGCGCATGAATGTGATCCACATTTCATCCCGAAACAAAAAGCCGTCTTTTACACGCCGCACATCACGGAAAATACGGGAAATCGTCCGCCCGACTTTCGGTTCCACCGTGAATTCCGGGTCAATATCCAGCATCGTGGGCGTCAGTTCTTCCACCATCGCCCGCATCGGACGAAGTACCCATGCTTCATAGCGCTCCCGATGCTCTTCAAACCATTCTTTGCTGTTCTGCAGGCGGTTTTCGATGAGAAAATCCATCGCTTGTGCGCAGAATCCTTCAAATGCCATCGTATGTTTCACCTCACGGCCTGTACGATATCTATTGGTGTCCTATTATAACACGAACCGGTGCCGGGCGCTACTTGCGTCAAAAGCCGGAACACCTTCCTTTTCCCGATCTATGGATAAGCTCTAAGAAACAGGTGGGCAGTCATGAACATCGCATTTTTCATCACCCCCAAAAAAGATGTGGTTTTTGAAACCACAGATGCAACCATGCGGCAGGTCATTGAACGGATGGACTACCACCGGTATACCGCCATCCCTATTCTGGATGAGGAGGGCGGTTATGTCGGCACACTGACCGAGGGTGATTTGCTGCGTAAACTGAAAACCACGCCGGGGCTGGATATTCGCGAAACCAGCCGGATTCCCGTGACGGATATCCCCATGCGGGTGCAGAACAAGCCGGTTCACATCAGTTGTGACATAGAGGACTTGGTGCAGACGGTGACCGCCCAAAATTTCGTCCCTGTGCTGGACGACGACGATCGCTTCATCGGGATCATCAAACGTAGCGACATCCTGCACTATTTCTTTGAAAAATGGATGCCCGGCCAAACGAAGACCGCCGCCGAAAAAGCCGCTTCGCCCCGCTGCCAGAGTTGACAGCGAACGGCGCCGTCCGATATAATAAACCGTGTGTGAATGAAAAAGGACGGTGAGATCGTGACCAATGTAAACCTCTATACGCTTCAAATGCAGGCCAGACTGCTTGAAGCGATGGATAACGGAGCGGCCCTCCAGGAACGGACCGCCGGCTTTGACGATCCGGACGGTTCCGTCAGTTTTGACGACCTGCTGAATGCCTGCATGGCTTCCGGCGGCACGAGCTCGCTTCCGGCAGCATCCGCATCATCCGCACCGGCTGCGGCCGTCTCAGATGCCGGGCAGGTATCTGCCGCAGGCAGCCCCGCATCGTCCTGCGGAGAAATGCGCATCTCGGATACGGGCCTGCAGTTCGTCGCCGAACACGAAGGCTATTCGGCCACCGCTTACCGCGGCGTGGACACACAGAACCTAACCATCGGATATGGACATGTCCTGCAGCCGGAAGAAACCTATTCCGACCTGACACAACCGCAGGCAATGGGGCTGCTTAAAAGCGACCTTTCCACTTATGAGGACGCGGTCAACCGTGAATTTTCCGGCACAAAACTGACACAGAACCAATTCGATGCGCTGGTGAGTTTTTCGTACAATCTCGGTGCCAATATCTGGAGCAAAGCGCCGCAATTCACCAGCGATGTGAAGAACGGCGCGTCGGCCGATGTGCTGAAAGCTGATTTTGAGCGCATCAGCTATTGCAACGGCCACCAGGTACAAGGGTTGGTCAACCGCCGGTTGGATGAGTTCCGTCTGTTTGAAGGACAATCTGTGTAACATTTCGATTTTTAAAAACCGCCTCTGTTGCAAACAGAGGCGGTTTTTTCATATGCACGTTCTTAATCCGTGCGCCGGCCGGCGCGAAGACGTTGTTCCGCTTTTTCCAGTTTGGAAACAGCAAGCCTACATCGATCGATCTTCATCTGATATGCGCTCTTTTTCTGCTGCTTGTCCGCAATGCGCTCGTCAAACGAGCGGGCTACTCCTCTGGGCATCCTGATCGCTCTCCCCTGCTGACTACGGTCCTCGGCTTTTTTACTGTGTCTGTATCATTATACCATACGCCGCCAAACAAGGAAGTCCTCCCACAAAAAAATCCGCCAAAGCGGCGCAGAATTTTCATATTCCCGCACACTTTGGAAACCATAAATGGCAAAGGCCGCATAAAGCGGCCGCAATTTGGAGCGGGAGGAAATCTCATGTTTGGAATCAAACGCAGGCGCACGCTCATTCGTGTGCTCAGTTACACAGTATCGGCCTTTTGCCTTGCCGTTATCGCGGGCATAAGCGGTTATGTCATGGCGTATAAATACCGGATGAGCATCGAATATGGGTACCAGCGCGCACTCACCGAGCTTTCGGAACATGTGGACAACATCGACATCGCTCTGCAAAAAGCACAATATGCCAGCACCAGCGCCCAACTGAGCGGACTAAGCGCCGAGATTTGGGCCAACGCAGGCGCCGCGCAAACCGATATCGCGCAGATGCCGCTTTCCACCGTCAACTTAAGCAACACCAACAAGTTTCTTTCCCAGTCAGGCGACTATGCCAACAGCCTGACCAAGCAGTTGAATACCGACCAGGCTATCACCGACGAACAGCGCAACACCATTGCCAGCCTGCACGGCTATGCGGATAAACTGTCCACCCAGCTTTCCGATCTCAACAGCGATCTGCAGACCGGGCGCATCACGCTGTTCAAAGCGGAAAACGTGACGAAACGGAACAACCCCAATCAGGCCACGCCCACTTCCCTGCAGGGCGGCTTTCTCAACATCGAAAATACGTTTGCCAACCTGCCGTCACTGATCTATGACGGGCCGTTTTCCGATAACGTGCTCAAAAAAGACCCGGTGTTTACACAGGGAAAGGCTGCCGTAAACCGGGATGAAGCGCGCTCAATCGCCGCCAGGTTCCTCAGCCAGAACGCCTCCGCGCTCCATGAGGCCGGTGAGACCGGCGGCAACCTCCCCACCTGGAATTTCAACGTCGGCAACACCAGCATCTTTATCAGCAAGGCGGGCGGTTACACCGTGCGGATGCTCGCCAACCGTGCACCCGCGCAGGCCAAGCTGGATACAAACGCCGCTCTGCAGAAAGCGCAGGCTTTCCTGCAAGCACGGGGGATCACCTCCGTGGCGGAAACCTATTATCTCACCAACAACAATATTTGCACCATCAATTTCGCCTACCAGCAGAACGGCGTCGTCGTCTATCCCGATCTGATCAAAGTGGGGGTAGCACTGGACGACGGCGGCATCGTTTCGTTTGACAGCACCGGCTATCTCATGAACCACCATACCAGGAACCTGCCCGCCGTCAAATTCACCCGCGCACAGATACAGGCCAAACTCAATCCGGCACTCACGGTGCAGAAAGTCGCCCTCGCCATTATTCCAACAGGCGGAGCCAACGAAGCCTATTGCTATGAGTTCCGCACCATCAGCCGAGACAATCAGCAGGTCATCGACTATTTCAATACCCAGACCGGTTCCGAACAGCAGGTTCTCATCCTCAAACCCACGCCGGGCGGTATGCTCGCCATGTAAGGCGTCACATTCCCAGGCGGCCCAGCAGGTCCTTGATCACCGCATTTTTGGTGCACACGGGCTTATGGGCGCGTTCGCTCAGGGTCACCATGATATTATCGTCCTGCACGATGACATAGGAATAGCTGGACATCCGTGAGGGCAGGTAGATCAGATCGGTATAATTGCCGTATTGCGTTTTGATAAACGTCGTCAGATACCGGTGCGTCACCCCGTCCGTCTTCAAAGAACGGGAGGAATCAATGGGCACGAAGTTCCGGTTATCGTAAAATTTCTGGCTCATGGAGAAATAGCGGTCGGCTTCCTCTTTGGTCGGATATACGCTGATCGTGACCGTCACGGTTGAAGCGACGCCGCCCGCTTTTTCGTCGTATGTTTTCCGGTAGGTCGGCAGTCCGTCCGCATCGGTCCGGGTATAATCGGCAAAAACCGTGTCCAGAGATTGCCTGACTTTGGAGGAAAACGTCAGCCGCCGCAACTGCGACACATCGACGTTCTGCACATAAATGTGCGAGCCGAAATAGTTCTGCACGCCCAACACCGCGCCCGCCCCCGCAACGGAGAGCAGAAGCACCGATGCCGCAAGCAGGCCGCGGTTCTTAATCCGGATCACAAATACCAGCAGCCCCAGAAGCAGAACGACCCCCAATATAATGATCGCCTGATAAAAAAACATGCACACACCCCTAGAGGTATGAACCGCCGGTCATGCGTTGCCGGGCAGTTCATTGGATAGGTTACGGAAAGCTTCTTTATTCTTGTCAAACAGTTCGAAAATAACCGGGTCAAAATGTTGTGCGCTTTCTTTTCGCATGATCTCAAATGTTTCGTCAAACGAATACGCCCGTTTATACACCCGCGGGGACATGAGCGCGTCAAACACATCGCACACCGCCACGATGCGTGCGGAAAGCGGGATCTTTTCCCCATTCAGGCCATATGGATATCCACTGCCGTCCCATTTTTCATGGTGGCTTTCGGCAATCTCGATACCCATTCGGTACATGCTGCGCCCCCAGTTTTTCAGTTTTGCGTCTGCCATCCGAAGCACTTTTGCACCATAAACCGTATGTGTCTGCATGATGCGATATTCCTCGGGGGTGAGTTTTCCCGGTTTGAGCAGGATCTCGTCCCGGATGGCTACTTTTCCGATGTCGTGCAGCGGGCTGAAGCGCTCAATATCGCCGATGAACTTGAAGTCCAGAATCGTTTGGAACCGTTTGTTTTGATACAGCAATTCCGCCAGCAGGCGAGAATAGCGCTTGATCCGCAGCAGATGCTCTCCGGTCTCTACGTCGCGCTCCTCTGTTAAAGCGGCCAGCGAAAGCGTGGATGTAAGCACCATATTTTCCAGCAGGATACCCCGTTCCAGCGCAAACATCAGGCTGCCCGCCAGGATCTGGAGAAACTGCACATGCGGAGCGGTGTAAACGTTTTTTTGTATGCTGGAAAAGAATACGAGCCCGATCGGAACTTCGTTTTGCATGAGCGGGAACGTAATGGAAGACCTTACGCCGGCTTCCAGCAAAAAGCGGTTGTACGGACGCAACGGCTTGCCTTCCAGATACGCCTCAAGATCGTTGATGACGCGCACCTGCCCGCTCTGGATGACCTGGTACAAAGAGGTTGTGCGGATATCCGTCGCATATCCCCGCAGTTTCTGTGCCAGACCGGCATGCTCCGGACTGGTTGCAACATAGGTACCGCGGATCACTTTTCCGTCCAGCAACGCCACTCCGATATGCGTATACGGAATATAGGCCCGGAATGTATTGAAGATATAATCGAGTGTTTCTTTAAACGAAACGTTACGGTTCAGTCCCTCAAGCAGGGGGATGATGTTCCGCCAGCAGTCGGCTCGATCGGTCCAGTCTCCGTCTGCAAACAGCGCCTCCGTGTTTTTTATGGAACTGTCTGCCGGATACCGCCGAAGATTTTCTCCTTGCAGCACATTGCGGGCGGCTTTCTCTTTCTGCATGTCTTCCAACCTCTGTTTTTAAATTCTGCGCCGCCGGATTTCTCCCCTCTTCCTGTCGGACCCGGTTTGCCCCACCCGGTCAACGCGATCCGTCAAATCAAAATCCGTATATTATGTGATTATAGCGCAAGAGGAAAAAGATTACAATGCCGCCCGCCGCTTCTTCTTGCAGATAAGTACCCAAAGAAGAAAAGCGGATATGCCCTCCCCTTAAGATAACCGACCCGGCTATGCAAGAAACGACCCGCCCCCCATGGCGGGCACCCTCTGAGCGGACCCTGCATGGGTTTTGCCAGTATTGGCAGAACCCGGCCGTGTTCCGCGCCTGTCAACGGGTAAATTCTATCACGCCCCCATCGGGACGTCAAGTTCTGCCAACGCCGGGCCTGCAGCCCGCACCGAAATCCCCATCTACCATCCTTTCCCGCAACGTGGTATAATATAGAAGCGGAGTCTGGACAAACAAAAGCCGATTGTAAAGGAGAATGTATCATGGAACTCACATTGCGCAAATTGCTGCTTGCGGGCATCGGCAGTGTCGCCTCCACGTATGAAAAAGCCGAAGAGATCGTCGGCGAACTGGTTAAAAAAGGCGAAATCGCCGTCAACGAAGGCAAAGAACTCAACGAGGAACTCAAACGGCAGACCGACAAATACCGCACCGAAGATGGAAAATTCAATGTCCAGTCGCTGAAAGACGCATTGGCCGACCTGAACCTCGCCACCAAACAGGACATCGAGGATTTGAAGGACCGGGTTGAAAAACTGGAAAACCGCTGACGCGGACCGTAAAGAGATATGAAAAGAGAACGTAAACGGGACCGGGTCAGGCAGATCATCGCCGTATTTATCAAGCACGGTGTCACGAAAGGGCTGAAAGACCCCGCGAACCTGCGCCGTGCCTTTGAAGAACTGGGACCGACTTTCGTCAAAATCGGGCAGGTTTTGTCGACGCGCCCGGATATTATTCCCCCCGCCTACCAAAAGGAATTCCAGAAACTGCAGGACACGGTGGAGCCCGAGTCGTTCGAGAAGATTCGTGCGGCCATAGAAAGCAGCCTGCACAGACCTCTTGAATCGGTGTTCCCCGTTTTTGACCCCAAGGCCATCGCCGCCGCATCTCTGGCGGAGGTGCACCGTGCCACTCTCACAGGCGGGGAAGATGTCGCTGTCAAGATTCAGCGGCCCAACGCCAAAAAAACCATCCTGAACGACATTGCGATTCTGCGCCTGCTGTCGCGTTTTTTCAAGATCGGCCCGCTGTTTGACGTTGTGAACGTGCAGGATGTATTGAACGAACTGGAAAAAAACATTCAGCTGGAGCTGGATTTTTTAAAAGAAGCACAGAACATCCGGCAGTTTTCCAGAAACAACCGTGATGTCCGCTGCATTTCCGCACCAGGCGTGTACGATGCCTGCACCACCGAAACCATTTTGGTCATGCAGTACATCGAGGGCATCAAGATCAAGGACATTGCCACGCTGGACGCACAGGGGTACGACCGGCAGGACATTGGTGTCAAGCTGGCCAACAACTACATGAAGCAGATTTTCGAGGATGGTTTTTTCCACGCTGATCCGCATCCCGGCAATATTCTCGTTTCCGGCGGCCAAATCGTGTATGTGGATTTCGGGCTGATGGGCACGTTGGATAAATGGACCCGTAAACGGCTCAATGATCTCTTTCGGGGCATTGCCGCAAACGATGTGGACATGATGACCGAGGCCATCATGCGCCTGGGTATCCAAAAAAGCGCGGTGGACATTGAACGACTCCACGATGAGATCGCGCTGTTTTATGAAAAATACATCGCGGCCTCGTTCGATGCGCTGAACATCGCGGAGCTTTCCAAAGAAATGTTCCGCATCTGCCGGAAGAACGGCATCGTCATCCCCAAAGAGGTGACAATGCTGGGCAAAGGCCTGCTGACCATGGAAAGCGTGCTGGCAAGCATTTCCCCGGAAATCAACATGATGACCATCTCCGCCAATTATGGGGTACGGCAGTTCCTGCACGGCGAAAACGTCCGGCAGCAGGTTGCGGAGATTCTCCGCAACGCATACCAGTCCGGTTCCCTGGGCGTTAAGATTCCCGCAAAACTCTTCCGGCTGGTGGACAAGATGCAGGCGGGCGGATTCACCATCAAAGTCCGGGACCCCGAGCGCGACCGGTTCCTGCACCGGGTCGACCGGATGGTCAACCGCGCGATCCTCTGTGTGCTCATTTCTGCCCTGCTTATCGGCGCCTCGATCCTTCTGCACACCGGCGCCACGGGGCGATGGAACGGTTTTTCGTGGCTCGGCATGGCAGGGTATGGCTGTGCCGCGGTGCTCGGCATTTTTCTGCTGATCGGCATTCTCCGGTCAAACTGAGCGCGGCTCTCGGTATCCGCCGATTGCTCCCCCGCATACAGCACAGCGCCGCCCGAACAAACGGGCGGCGCTGTGCTGTTTTCGCCGAACCGGCGCTTAGATCTTCCAATATGCCGCGCTGTACGGCATCAGTTCGCTGCCTCCGCCGAAATCGTGCTTTTTCCCTGTCAGCAGATCGACGGCACAGCCTGCATTGGCGTTAAAGTGCGCCACATAGCGTTCCGCATCCGCGTTGATGGCGACGAGGATGCGCTCGCCTTCACACTCCCGCTCAAAAATATACTGCCGATTGGTGAGCAGCACTTTGCGGAAATGCCCGGCGTGCAACGCCTTTTCCTGTATATATGCCTTGCTGCACACAGCGATGAAATCCGTGAGGTCGTTTTCGACGGGTTCCTCAAAGCAGGGACGCAGTTCGTCGTCGCTTCCGGATTCTTTTTTGCCCAAGGCCCCCCATTCACTGCCGTAATACAGGCAGGGAGTACCCGGCATGGCAAACAGCAGCGCATAAATCAGCTTGAGATGCTCGGGATTGGTCAGGATACTGGCCACACGGGTCACATCGTGATTATCCACAAAATTGAGCATGTTTTTTCCTTGATAAAGCCCATACTGGTTTTCCATGGTGCTGTTGATTTCAAACAGGTTCATGCTGTTGAAGCTCGACCACAGTCCTTTATATGCCTGATAGTTGGTCACGCTGTTGAGCATCTCGTCGTTCAGCACCGTTCTGTAATCCCCGTGCATCACTTCGCCCAGCAGATAGAAATCGGGTTTGAGCCCATTGCAGAACGTGCGCAGACTGCGCAGGAAATCGTGCGGCAGGCTGTATGCCACATCCAGCCGCAGGCCGTCGATGTCGAATTCCCGCACCCAGCCGGCGATGGCGTCGAACAGATGCTGGACAACCGCCGGGTTCTGCAAATTCAGCTTGACCAGTTCATAATGCCCTTCCCAGCCTTCATACCAGAGCCCGTCGTGATAGCCATTGTCCCCATCGAAACGCAGATTGACAAACCAGTCCTTATAAAGGGAGCGTTCGCGGTTTTTCAGCACGTCCTGAAAAGCCCAGAACCCGCGGCCCACATGATTGAAGACACCGTCCAGCACAACGTGGAAACCCGCCATATGCAACGAATCGCAGACGGCCGCAAAATCAGCGTTCGAGCCCAAGCGGCCATCCACCGTACGGTAATCTCTGGTATCATAACCATGCCTGTCCGCAGAAAAGATCGGGCAGAAATAGATGGCGTTTGCCCCTGTCTTCCGAATATGCGGAATCCACTCGGTTACTTTCCGGATGCGGTTGAGCGTTATGCCGTCATTTTCCTTGGGCGCGCCGCAAAAGCCGAACGGATAGATCTGATAAAAGACACTGTTATAAGCCCACATTGTCTTTTCCTTCCCTTCATATGTCGCTTTTTCTGTCACACTTCCGGATTCTTCCATTGCTGCATAGAACTATTATACTCCTTTTTCATGCATTTTGACAGTACCTGCATCTCTCAAAACGGTAAAATACCCGCAAGGTCTGGGAACCCCCCGACTACTTGTAAATCCGGCGCAGCAGGCCGGACAGGCGCGATCTTATGGAGATACGGAACTCAAACAGCCGGAATGCCCCGCTTCTGTTCATCCGCCGGCCCCGAGGCAGACGAACGGAAATACTGTCCGCTTTTGCCGCCGGATTTTTCCATCAGCATGATCCCGCCGATCTCCATGTTTTTGTCAACGGCCTTACACATATCGTAAATCGTCAGCGCGGCAACCGAAACGGCCGTCAACGCCTCCATCTCCACACCGGTCTTACCGGTGCAGGAAACGGAGGCCGTGATGTCGATGCAGTGTTCCTGCTCATTCCGCGACAGCACCACCGATACCGCGTGCAGCGCCAGCAGATGGCACATGGGAATGAGGGCGGACGTTTTCTTTGCCGCCATCGCACCGGCAATGCGCGCGGCAGCCAGCACATCTCCTTTGGGGAGGCTGCCGTCATAAACAGCCGACAGCGTTTCGGGAGACATGGCGATCCGTCCGACCGCCACCGCCCGCCTTTGCGTGTCATCCTTCTGCGACACATCCACCATTCGGATATTCCCATCTTGATCCAGATGTGAAAAAGCGGGCGTATCATCCACCGGCACACCGTCGCCCTGTTTGTCGCCGGCATACGGCAGAATCGTCACGGCGTCGCCGGAACGGACGGTGCCGCCTTTGAGCACATTGGTAAAAATCCCTTCACGGGGCATGACGCAATCGCCCACCAGTTCCCGTATGGCGCAGCCTTTGTGGCATTCCTTCCCGATTTGGGTTACAACATGGAGCGTTTCACCGATTTGCAGCCGCGTGCCCACCGGAAGGGTGTAAAGCTCCACCCCTTGCGTAGTGATGTTTTCGGCGAAACTGCCGGGCACAAGGCCTTGTGCCCCTTGTTTTTGCATTTTTTCAATGCTTTCCGCCGCCAGAAGGCTGATCTGCCGCTTCCCGGTGCCCGCGTGGGCATCCCCCATCAAACCCACGTCTACACGCAGTTCCCCGCTTGCAACCGGCACTTTCACCACGCCTTTTACCTCGCTACGATTGACTGAAACGACCCTGCCCATTTTCTGCATAGTTCCTCCCGCCTGTACAAAACAGTTTCCTATCTATGCGGCAGGCTGCAACAGAGCCTGCCGTCTCATTCCGTCTCTATTATCCGTACCAGAATATCACATTCGCAGAGATCGCGCAATTATCCGCGCATGCCGCGCTTCAGATACTCAGATCCCGCTTTTTATAGAAAACATAGGTGCAGGCGATGAGAGCGGCGGAAAGCAGGAGCGAAAGGAACACGGCGCCGGCATGGAGCCCGCGTCCGAACACGATGTCCTGATAACTGAAATATTTGAACGGAGAAAGCAGGTTCAGCGCATCGAGCTTATCGGTCAGATCCGTAACTTTGGACAGCACGAACGAGCCAAGCAGCACGCCGGTACTGACGGACCCCGCGGTTTTCGGATGCCGGAGAACGGCAGCCAACGCAAAGCCGAGCGAAAGGAAAATCAACTGTACCAACAGCATGCTCGCCATAAATGCCACGATTTCGCCGGAGATGCCTTTGCCCTTGTTATAAGCGGACACCGCCGTCAGGGAAAAAACAAGCGAGACAAGGTTCAGCACCAGAATATTCACCAGAGCGGCCAGCAGCTTGGACGTAAGGATGGACGTACGTGAAACCGGCTTGACGATCAGAAATTCGGTCGTTTTATCGCGCTCCTCTTTTGAGAGGATGCCGGAACCCAGCAAAACAGCGTGTATGGCGGCGGCAAGCTCTATATAGAGAAACAGCATGCCAAAATAGCCGCTCATAGTGGTCACATCAAACGAACCGAACCCCAGCAGCGCTTTGATGGAATAAGGCAGATTGCTGAAAATCTGGCCGTTCGCCCCACCCGCAGAATAGGCCGTGTATTTCGACATGCCGCTGATGACCAGCAGCACCATGCAGACGCTCCAGATAATCAAGGCGTTTCGATTGGCCCTGAGCTCCCGCATAAACAGGTTCATAACAGACTGACCCCCCTTTCTTCCGGCGGTTCACACGGCGTGAATATCTTTTTTGGCATAAATGAGATATGCGGCTGCAACCGCCGCCAGCACGACGACCGCTCCGGTGATGAGATAAGGCATTTCATATCCTGCGTGTTTGGTGACGTAGGCGATGTCAAAATATTTGAACGGAAAGAAAAACCGGACGACATCCGCGTCTTTACCGGTGACTGCGAGCGCTCCCAGCATATAAAGCCCCAAGACGACGCCGAGGGAAACCGGAAGCACGGACCGGAGTTTTTTGAAAAACACCGAAATGAACAGCCCCAAGGCCAAAAAAACAAGCTGGATGAACAAAAGCGTGAGGTTGATGAGGAAAAGCACCCGCCCACTGAAGTCTGACGTCTTGACGATGAATGCAAGGAAAAAGGCTGCGGCATCATAGAGCGTGTTGGTGCCAATCAGCATGGTTACGGCTGCCAGCAGCTTGGCACTCACGATAGCCGTACGCGAAACAGGCTTGACCATTAGAAAATCCGCCGTCCGCTCCCTTGTTTCCCGCGAAAGGACGGACATGCCGAAAATCATGGACTGGATTGCACCGCAGAGTGGAACGAATGCAAACACCATGGTGTAATAGCCCAGGACGGACGTCACATTATCGAGCGAGATGCCCAGTGCCGCCCGAATAGGCGCCGGATAGCCGCTCATCAGCTTTTTAAAATCGCCCGCGTCATGCACGACACCGGGATAAAACGAGAAATACAGTGCAGCCAGCGCGATGATGGCGCATGTCCAGACGATGGTGGAGCGGCGCAGGGTCTTCAACTCGTGCAGGTATATATTCATACCGTCCGGTCCTCCCTCCCGTAATCATGCAGGAAAATCTCCTCCAGATCCGGTTCCTCGATGGAGACGTTGCGCAGATCGAGCGCGGCGAGCTTTTGCATCAACGGGTTGACGTTGCCCTTGAACAGGAAGCCGGCCGTATTGCCCTCCATTTTCAGGTCGCGCACGCCGTCCATAGCGAAATACGATGACGTAACCGGCCCGTTTGCCTCCAGATGGATGCGTTTATAGCTGTTTTCCTGCAGGTCGCTCATCTTTTCCGTGCGGATGATACGACCGTCCTTGATAAACGCCACGCGGTTGCACATTTTCTGCACCTCGCTGAGGATATGAGACGAAAAGAACACCGTCGCGCCCTTTTGGTTTTCCGCCGCTATGAGGGCGAAGAACTTCTGCTGCATCAGCGGGTCGAGCCCGCTGGTGGGCTCGTCGAGGATGATGAGCTCTGGTTCGTGCAGCAGCCCCTGGACGATGCCCACCTTCTTCTTGTTGCCGAACGAAAGGTCGTCGATCTTTTTATGTACATCCAGATTCATGGCATCGGCCAGTTCGTGGATGCGTTTGGTGCAGTCTTTCTTATAAAAGCTGGCGGAATACCGCAGCAGGTCGATCACCCGCATGTTGTCGTAATAGAACACCTCGGAAGGCAGGTAGCCAATCTCCTTTTTGATTTCCGGACAGGCTGCGCAGCTTTTTCCAAAAACGGTTGCGCTGCCGCTCGTGGGATAGATCAGCCCCAGCAGCGTGCGGATGGTTGTCGATTTGCCCGCGCCGTTGGGCCCGATAAATCCAAAGATCTCCCCCTGTTCCACGCGCAGGTTCACATCGGTGATGCCGCGGGACCTGCCGTAATATTTAGTCAGGTTTTTGATTTCGATCACGTTCATGACCGTACCCTCCCGTATGTTCATTTGTAAAAGGCGTCTTTCAGAATGGCGATGTAGGTATCGAACTCTGCGGCTTCCGCGCGCATATCGAATCGGGCACGCTTGGCCGGGTCCCGTTTATATTCCAACAGACGCCGATTGGCAAACCCCTGCCCTACCCATGTGATGATCTCCAAAACGCGGCGGAGGTCCAGTCCTTCCTTCAATCCGGATGTGTCCAGGCCTCCAAAAGCCCGTGCCATGCTGTCCTGTATGCTGATCCGGCTCTTCGTCTCAATCTCGGACTTGATGCCGCCGACATCCTCCAAAGTCGCGCAGACCATAAACTCATACAGGTCGGGGTGTTTCCGGCTAAGCTCTATTTTCAGCTCGATCATTTGTTTCAGACGTTTAAACAGGTCGGCCCTGCCATAATCCAGCCTGTTGAAAAATTCGTTTGTAAAAACGTCGTTGGCGTAATCGTAGAGAAACAGATACAACCGTTTTTTATTGCCAAAGTAATGGAACAGCAGCCCCTTGGAAATGCCCGCTTTTCGCACGATCTCATTTGTCGAGGCGTTTTTATATCCTTTTTTTGCAAACTCCTCCAATGCAGCATTGAGGATACGTGCTTGCTTTTCGGCGTTCAGGCTCATAAATTTTTCATTCAAATGTCCCACCTCCCCGGCACGCTTCATTGACCATACCGGTCAATTTCAGTATAGCACCGTTGACCGGTGTGGTCAATAGATGGTTTACATCCTGTTGCCTGCGGTACGCTGCACCCGCCATGCGGGCGCCGGCACGACCGAACCTCATCTTTTTGCTTTATTCCTCTTGACAGCCCTGAAAATTTATAGTATATATTTATTGAACACTGTTTGAAAAATTTATTATGTTCAAAGGAGGATGGCATCATCGGGATACAGGAACGAAAAGAACGGGAAAAAGCGGAAATGCGCGAAAAGATCCTGCAAGCCGCCATTGAGATCATGAGAAACGAAGGCATTGAAAAACTTTCCATCCGCAAACTGGCCGAAAAAATCGAGTATTCTCCTGCTAACGTTTACCACTATTTCCGCGATAAAGAGGATATCCTCGACCATATCATTTCCGACAGATACCAGCAATTTATAGACGCGCTTTCGGCACCCGATTGCCACGGAAACGATCCCGTCGAGTATCTGTTGAACAACCTGCGCCGGTTCATTACGCTGGCCCTGACCATGGAAGAAGACTATAAAACGCTGATGCTAGGCGAGTCTCCCGCAGTCCTCGCGCGCACGTCCGTTCTGCAGCGGGGAGCAGCGTCCGACCGCCGTGCGATCGGCATGATGCGCGACATCCTGCGTGTGATTCTGAAAGACCGCGCCGGCTATGACGACAGCCAACTGGAACTGACCGCTCAAATCATCTGGGCATCCATGTTCGGGCTGGTCATGCGGATCAACACCGAACAAATAGACAAAGAACAGCAGGAACGGCTGATCCGGCATTTTCTCGAATTTATTGCCGCCGCGGTCGGCACGCTCTGAACCCATCAGGGAAACCGCCGGATATTTTCGACCTGTTTCGGGAAAACGCCTTTCTGAACGGAGCAAACAGGACGACCGGAAAGACCGAGAAAAATTGCATGAAACAACAAAAATCCATTACGATCCTGGCAATCTGCATCTCCGTGTTGGCGGCAGCCGCGGCCGCCATCGGCATCTTTTCCGCCGGAGGCCCCGGCAAGCATGCGTTTACGACCATACACGGCGAACAGGTGATACTTTTCGGCAAAGGGCTGTACCGGTTCGATTCCGTCTCCATGGCGGCGCAGGCCATCGCACAGGATGTCGTGACGCTCTGCCTGGGCGTCCCGCTGCTGATCGTTTCCATCGTATTCGCGCGCAGGGGCAGCCTGAGAGGGCGGCTCCTGCTGGCGGGGACTCTGGCCTATTTCCTGTATACCTATATGTCGTACTCGTTCACTTCCATGTACAACAGCCTGTTCCTGGCCGACGTGGCCCTGATGTCGATGAGCTTCTTTGCGTTCGTGCTCACCATGATGTCATTCGATACGCGGGCGCTGTCCGAAAACATCGGAGACCGGTTCCCCGCCAAACCGATCGCGGTCTTTCTGCTGTTTCTGGGTACGTCGGTCGGGCTGATGTGGTTGGGCAAAATCGAGCCTTCGCTTTTGAACGATACGGTACCGTCCGGTTTGGAGCAATATACCACACTAGTCATCCAGGCGATGGACCTTGGATTCATCGTACCGGTATCCTGGCTGACAGCCATCTTGCTGCTGCGAAAAAATCCGTTCGGCCTACTGCTGGGCACCGTGGTCTGTATGAAGGCCGCGACCATGCTCACGGCTCTGACCGCCATGGTCATCGGGCAGGTGCTGGCGGGCGTAGCGGTGCCGGCGGCGGTATGCGTCCTGTTTCCCGCCGCCAACGCGATCGCGTTTGTATTTCTGTTCGTTTTGCTGCGCACGATCAAAGAACCGGCCAACAAAGGAGGCAAAGCCGCATGAAAACCATCATCATCTATACCACGAAATACGGCTGTACACGCAGTGTGGCGAAACGTTTGCAGGCCATGCTGGGCGGCGAAACACAGCTTGCCGACGCAAACGGTACAGTCCCCTCTCTGGAACCGTACGATGCCGTGATTTTGGGCGGTTCCGTCTACATCGGGCATGTTCAGAAAGCGTTGACCACATTTATAGACCGGCATTTGCCGGAGTTGCTTGACAAAAAGACCGGTCTGTTCCTCTGCGCGGGTGTCACCGACCCGGAGGTGCAAAAGCAGGAGCTTCAAAACGCCTTTGCACCCGAACTGCTGGAACATGCCGTTGCCAAAGACATCCTCGGGTATGGTTTCGATTTTCAGAAAATGAACTGGATAGAAAGGCTTATGGTAGGCGCCATGCGCGGAAACCGCAAGAACGAATCGGTGTTTTTTGAGCAGAACATCCTCCAGTTTATACACAAGCTGCAAACAGCGCCACACCCCATGCCCGCGGGGAAAACCCGGATATGAAACGCTTCAAGCGCCTGCTCCCGAATGCCGTCACCCTTGCGCGCATCGCTTGCAGCGCCGTTTTCGTGTATGTCCTGTGCAAAAGCCTGTATGGCCACGCGTTACATATGCCCGCCGTATTGTATGGTCTGGAGGCTTTCATCTGGCTGTCCGACTTCATCGACGGCCGGCTGGCACGGGCGCTGCGGACAGAGTCCGCCGTGGGCGCCCGGCTGGACATCCTGGCGGACTGCTCGTTCATCTTCCCTGCTCTGATGCTCTTCAATCTGTCCGGAATCGTGCCCGTCTGGTTCACTGCAGTCGCCGCTCTGGATTTTACCGGCTTTCTGCTCACATCCAGATATCTGCAAAAAACACCGCATGAACCAAAACGCCTGTTTGTATTCGACACACTCGGGCGGTTGGCCGCCATGTTTTTTTATACTGCGCCCATGCTTGCCTGCGAGACGGTCGGCCATGCCGCTTTTACTGGTGTTTTGTATGCCGTGCTGTACCTGGCGGCGTTTCTGGCTATCGTTTCCATGACGGCCCGTGTTCGTGCCTGCCTTATCCTGCTGCTTCGTTCACACATCCACCCCGACATGAACCGACTGTGAGGAAAATTGAATGAAAAAGCATATCGTCCGAAACATTCTATTGATCATACCGGGTGTCTTTGCTGCGTTCATGATTACCGGTTTTGTGCTCCTGAACCGGCTGACATCGGTAGTCAACCACTCCGCCGGCAACCACCCCCAGGTACTCAACGGCACGCCGTCCGGCCAAAAGGCATTGGTCATCTATCAGCCGTCGGCCTTGTCCGATGTAACCGAACAAACCGTTTTCCAGATTGCAAAAGGCCTGAACAAGAACGGCTATCAGGTCACGGTCAACCATCCGGGCAGGTATCTTTCCACCGACCTCTCCGGCTACGCGGTGGTTGTGTTCGGCTCCCCCGTATACGGCGGGAAGCTTTCGCCGGTGCTGCTGGATTATATGAAGAACGTGACCCTGACGCCTTCGCAGCATGTGCTGGTCTTCGACACCGGCGCGGCCGACACCTCGCCGGAGCTGGACGACGCGATGGCTGCACTGCATGGCGGAACGGTAACCAAAGCCAAATTGACCACATCGGACAACCAGAAAGAGCAAAAAGCCTACCGATTGGGTACGGATTTGTAGGAAACGCCCGCACATCCCCGAATATGCCATCTGTATGCCGGTTGAATGCACCTGGGGTTACGTGGTACAATGCGGCAGGGAGATCCGACGGACATTGTCACGTTTTTTGCTCTGAGCGAGGCGGAAGGAATGGGCACTATTATGAATGAAGATGGCCTGAAAAGGCTTCTGGAACAAGTAAAAGAGGGGCATGTAAGTGTTGAAGAAGCGGTTGGTGATTTAAAAAATCTTCCTTTTGAAGATCTCGGCTTCGCAAAGGTTGACCATCACAGAAGTATCCGTAACGGTTATCCTGAAGTCATATTTTGTCAGGGCAAAACAGTCGGTCAGATAAAATCAATCGTGCAAAAGCTTATGGAAAACAACAACAACATCCTTGCCACCCGAGCAGGAGAGGACGTCTATAAAGGCATACTTGAACTGACCCGGGATGCAGTGTATTATGAAACTGCCAGAATCGTTGTGGTAAAAAGAAGAGACCTCATTGTCACAGATAAAATGATTGCTGTCATAACAGCCGGCACATCCGATATTCCGGTGGCAGAAGAAGCCGCTGTCACGGCCGAAACTCTTGGCAACGGGGTGGATAGAGTTTATGATGTTGGCGTTGCGGGCATACATCGCCTGTTTGCCAATTCCGATCACCTCATGCGCGCAAATGTGCTCATTGTCGTGGCCGGAATGGAAGGCGCACTGGCGAGTGTCGTTGGCGGAATGGTGGACAAACCCGTCATTGCCGTGCCCACCAGTGTGGGATACGGAGCCAATTTTGGAGGGCTTTCCGCACTTCTGGCCATGCTTAACAGCTGCGCCAGCGGTATCGGCGTTGTAAATATCGACAACGGCTTTGGAGCCGGATATCTGGCAAGTATGATCAATAAATTGTAAAGTGAGGGTTGCATTTATGCATATTCCGGACGGTTACCTCTCACCTCAGACCACGATTCCGGCCATAGCAGGCATGGTGCCTGTCTGGATCGTCGCTTTCAATCAAGTCAAAAAGAAACTGGGTGAGAGACGGGTTCCCACCCTTGCGCTTTGTGCTGCATTTTCCTTTGTAATCATGGCGTTCAATGTTCCGGTGGCGGGAGGGAGCTCGGCTCATGCGGTGGGCGCGGTCTTCATTGCGATCCTGCTGGGGCCCTGGGCGGCAACCATTTCGGTTTCCACCACTCTGCTGATACAGGCTTTTGTGTTTGGCGACGGCGGTATCATGGCGTTTGGAATCAATTGTCTGAATATGGCTGTAGTTATGCCGTTTACCGGATACGCTATATATAAATGGATCACCGGCAGATCAAAGCCCGGCAGCCGCCGCAATCTTGTCGGTTCTCTCATCGGAAGCTATGCGGGATTAAACCTTGCCGCTTTTTGCGCATCTGTAGAGTTTGGCATCCAGCCTCTCCTTTTCAAGGCGGCCAATGGTTCCGCGCTCTATTGCCCCTATCCCCTATCCGTCTCGATACCTGCCATGATGTTCGCACACGGTCTGGTGGCAGGGCCTGTAGAAGCCGTTATTACGGCGGCGGCCGTTGCTTATGTTGCCAAATTCGCTCCCCAGCTTTTTGCCCGGGAATCGTTGGAATCCATAAAAGAACCAGAGATTTCGTTTTGGAAAAGATACAAGGCTTTGCTGATCCCGCTCGGCGTTCTTATTCTATTGGCTCCGCTCGGACTGCTCGCAACGGGTACTGCCTGGGGTGAATGGAGCGGAGGAGAAATCAAAAAAGCCATTGGGTATATACCGGCAGGCTTTGCCGCAATGGCCGATAAGTGGAAAGCTTTGCTCCCGGATTATTCCCTCCCCGTTTTAGGGAACGGTGCCGCAGGCTCCATTACAGGCTACATTTTATCGGCAATCATCGGCATTGCATTGATTGTCGGCTTGATCCTTCTCAGTTCCGCACTGGTTATGAAAGCTCAGAAAGGTAAAATAAAGAGTGGAAATGCCAAATAGCACGACCCGTCATCCGGAAATACCGCCCGATATTCCTGCCTGGCTGCTTGAAACGAGTCGAGATGAAAAAGCCCGTGTGGCATCTTCCGGGACAAATTTTCTAATTAAAACACTCCATCATTTTTCAGAAGTATTTGAAAACGAATTCTATTGTGAACGGTATGCGTCAAAAACCATGCTGCTGCAATGCCTTGACCCCAGGGTCAAAGTCATTGTATTGCTGGCGTTTATGGTTTTTTCTTCGTTTTCTTCAAGTATCGTAATCCTTCTCGCACTGGCTGTGATCGCATTTGCTTATGCAAAACTTTCCGGGCTTAACATGACAGACTATTTCCGCCGGGTATGGGCGTATCTTCCTCCGGCCGTGTTTGTTTGTTCCATACCGGGCGCCTCCAGCCTGTTTACAAAGGGAGCGCCCCTCTTTTACGTGCTGCCACCCGGAACCTTCGGTATGCAAAACGGTCTGTATTTTACTTCCTCCGGCATCGCCATGGCATTTCGGCTCGCGCTGCATCCCGGAATTTCCTTGTCGTTTGCGTTTCTTCTGTTGTTGACAACAAGATGGTCTCAAATCACCCATGCGCTTGCCGGGATGCATGTGCCTTTAGTGGTCGTCTCCGTTTTGAATATGGCCTACCGCTACCTATTTGTCACAGTGGAAATGGCCAAAAACATGATGGAGGCCCGGTTTCTCCGGACGGTCGGCAAGCTGGAAACCGCCGACAACCGCCGCTTCATGAGCCACAGTGTTGCATATCTTTTTATAAAATCACAAGGATTAAGCGAAGAGATTTACGACGCTATGGTCTGCCGGGGGTTTTCCGGAAAACCCGTAAGCATCCGCAGCTATAAAATAAGTGCTGCTGATGTCCTTTTTTTGATAAACAGCGTCGTCATCTTAATGCTATTGATTGTGGGTGAACATCTGTTTTGAATCAGACCGTTTTCAAACTGGACGAAGTTTCATATGCTTACCCGCAGAGCGAACCGGTGCTTTCAAATATAAGCCTTGAAATCGTCGCGGGAGAACGGCTGAGCATCCTTGGAGCAAACGGCTGCGGCAAATCCACTCTATTGAAAATACTGGCCGGGCTCCTTTTTCCACAGAGCGGGACATTTACCGCATTCGGAAAGAAAGTGGAGCGTGAGCATTTCAAAGGAAACCTGTCCACTGTTTACCATCGCCGAATCGGATTTGTTTTTCAGGACTCGGAAGCTCAGTTGTTTTGCAGTACGGTTTACGAAGAACTGGCCTTTGGCCCCCTCCAGTTTGGTCTGCCAAAAGACACGATAAGAAAGCGCATTGATGAACTTTCCTCTATACTTGACATTGAAAAGCTGCTGGAAAAACCGCCGTTCCATCTCAGCGGCGGAGAGAAAAAGAAAGTGGCTATCGGCAGTGTTCTCATTTTGAATCCAGATGTTCTCGTTCTGGATGAACCTGCCAGCAGCCTGGACCCACGATCGCAGACATGGCTACTGCACCTGCTTCAATCGTTGGGAAAAGCGGGCAAAACTTTGATTTTTGCGACACATGATCTGGATTTGGTTCCGCATGTTTCCGACCGCGCAATTCTGTTTGACGAAGACCATACCATTGCTGCCGATTTGCCGGTAAAAACTTTACTCAAAGACCCTAAACTTTTAAAGCAGGTAAATCTTGTCGATGAGCATTATCACACACACCCATGGGATTTCCAAGAAGATTGAACTATAAAAATATATGCTTATTGAAAATTTCAGACATAATTAGAACAGATTGGAGAATTTCATCTTATTTTCTTTAAAAATATTTACCTTGAGTAAATGCAGGCTTGAATACGTTCTCCTTGGTAAAGTATAATACTGTTGGAGAAACCAATATAAAACAAGTATGCCATAATAACGGAAAAATGATGATGCGTGGTACAATTTCGAAACTTGCTGATTGCGATATGACTTCTTATAAAAACTACCAAATATGGATGCCCCAACAAGATCAGCTGTGCAGAAACAGACGAGAAGGGGCTTTATCTGGGCACCGTATACGATTTGTTTGATCGGCGATCATTGGATTTGCCACCAGCAGCCGAATCGACACCGATTTCTGCAAAAGAGTGCTGAACACGGCAATTTGGCGATACAAACTCAGAGCAGGCCTGCTCCATCATTCGGATCAGGGTATCCAGTACGCCGGCAAAGGGTTATTAGGAGCTTTTGAAACAAACACACATTTGCACGGCTTCTTTGTCTCCGAAAAATTGAGAACGGCTCAAGTTCAAAGCCGAGCTTGTAGACCACCCGGGTTATTACAACAATCGCCACATCAAGGCAAAACGGAAGGGCTTGCCACCTGCTCTACGCAGGCAGCAAGCCTTTGGGTAACTTAATTAAAACTATTGTCTAACTTTTAGGGGTTCATCCAGGCAACGGGGAATTTCTGTTTGAACCGTGTTCACAGCATATCGAACGCGACCAGACCGCCGCCCCAAAGGGTCGTGTGAAACCACATGGAGAAATCAATGTTTTTGCGCATCCCCTCGTCCAATATGCCGACAAACGCTTTACTGGCGTCCGATGCATACTCCACAGAAATAATGGTCACCCAATGCCAAGAGTCCAGTATTGGTTCCTGTCCGTTGTGGAGGTTCAAAAAAGCAATCGGCAGATCATTCTTCAGCGCGTTGTCAAGAAAAGCCAGTGTTTCTGAAAACGGCGGGCGTTTGCTGCGATAACGTGGGATATCCAGCACATCGGTCTGGAGGCGCAAAGATTTGGCCCGAGCATACGCATCCAGCCCTTTGCAGAATTTCTGGGTAGAGGAAATGCCCTGCGGGCCGGGTGTAACATACTTCCATACCTCTTCCATACATTGCAGGCAGGCGCCTTTGGTCAGCAACAGCGGCGCGCTGTTTTTCCGTGTGGCATACAGATACTGCAGAATAGTGGTGGAAGTAGTTGGCCCGCAACCGGAGCGCCGCTGCCATTTTGTTTGATACCATTCCTGATTGCAACCGTAATAGACGGCGTTTGTCAGTTCGTCCTGTATTTTAAAAACATCAGGATTCTTAATGCATTTTACAATCATAGTGCCCCTCGGTTGCACATGCCGCCCTGCGGTAAAATAAATAAGGCTCATGCATTATAGTATCATATTTTGCATTGGTTGTGTAGAAGCAAAGTAGGGTTTTTGTTCTGAAAAACCGCAACCAAAAAACGAAAGAAGGGATCAGACATACAAAAACATTTGACTTTTAGCATGCGGTTTGCTATACTATTAAGGCGCTGTTTGCCGATGTGTTGTGTTTGATGCACTGCATATCAACAGTTTCCCTATTTTTTCTTCCAATTTCGGAAGTGGATAAAGGGATAATATACGGAAAGGTATCGAAGTGGTCATAACGGGGCTGACTCGAAATCAAGTGGGCTTCGTTTCACCCAAAAAGCCGCGAACCCGCATGAAATCAGGGCTTGTCGGCGGTCGATGCTTCCCAAAAATCAGGCGCACGCTAACAGTTTGCTAACACTTTTTCAAACTCGCGTTTTCCCGCTTTTGCGGTAAAACTATATATGGAGAGGTATCGAAGCGGTCATAACGGGGCTGACTCGAAATCAGTTTGTGAGTAATCACACGAGGGTTCGAATCCCTCCCTCTCCGCCAGCGGGCAGTGCCCGCGGTCAGGACGCGCTCATAGTTTTGTGAGCGCGTTGCCTTTTCTTCCGCAACTTTTAGAGGATAGCGAGAAATGAAAATGTCGTATCTTGTTGATTTTAAAAACGTATCGACGGTCGGTTTGGAGTCTTCCCCTGTGGCAGAGCCCCTTGCCGGTTTACGCGCGAACGAGTCCCGCTATTTTATGAACAAATACAAGCATGAATTTACGGTTACCCCGGCTGACGAAAGCCATGAAAGCCTGGAGTATGTGAACCGGATCCTGAAAGAAGAACGCGGCATTGTGTTTGCGGACAGGCCTTTGGAAACATCATGTTTTCAAGTGGAAAACATCCAATTTGCCTATATCTTTTATGAAAGCGGCCTTGCGGTCAATGTCATGTATGCAGTCGATGACCCCAAAAAGCGGGCTGTCGGATTCAAGCTTTCTGAGGGAATGGAGATACCCAAAGAATTGGAAGGCAAATTCAAATTTGCCCGTCAGAAATCCAAGTTGGCCGGAATGATCCGAGGCTCCTTTTTTGTAATCAAAGGAGAATACCAATAAGAATCAAGGCGCATCCTACAAAGGGATGAAAGCTATGCGGCAATAAAGCTTTAGTGAATCATCCCGTCCGGCAAATCCGCTTCTCCGCTCTGGAAAAGCAGACCTGTTCATTTTTCGACGCGATCTGTCTTCTGCGATTTCAACACGGTTAAATCCGGCTCTGAGCCCTTTATGTAAAGCTCCTCCACTTCTTCTTGAATTTGCTGTAATTCCTCGATGATGTCTGTGATTTTATTGAACAATTTAAGATACATCTGCTGATAATCTGCCATACTACGACCTCTATGAATATAAAGTAAACATATTATGCGTTTATAAATAGCAGTATAGCATAAAATACATCTAAAATAAATACATTATATATTTATTATGGGGTGTATTTATGTCTGTGAAAAGCCTTTCTATTCGCATTGATGAGGAAATTTTAAACAAGCTGCATGTGGTGGCCGACTACGAAGGCCGTTCTGCCAACAGCCAAATTCTGGTTTTAATTCGGGATTGCATTGAGAGCTATGAAAAAGCACATGGAAAAATTGAGCTGAACACACAATGATGGGCCTAAGAATACGAGCTTTGCGGGAAGACCGGGATTTGAACCAGCAGGCATTGGCCGATTTGTTAAACATCAGCCAAACGACTTACTCGCGTTACATTGGACAAAGGTGAACGCAACAATGACCGACGGCACCAGGCTCATCGGGATGATGCGGACACAACCCTCGCCGACCGGCAGGCGGTGGACGAGGAAAGCATCCCCGGCGTAAAAATGCTGAGGCTCAGCCAATGCGAGGACTGGGCCGACTTGATTTTTTCGCACCGGGCGAAAGACCTGCATGAACTGGTGACCGACGAAGCGGTCAGCAACGTCATCCGGGACCTAACCCTCCCGCAAAAGGAAGTTCTCTTCTTAAACGTAGTACATCACTTCAAAACGTCTAAGATTGCGGCAGCGTGCGGCGTTATCTGCTGGCCACTCTGGCCGTTCATGGTCAGCTGGCTCGCAGCAGGTTAGATTTATCCAAAGCTCAAAGCGCAAATTCTGAAAAGCAGGCAGGAAAAGCGTCGGGCGGCATAACAACGCAGGCAGCCCGGCGAAGGAACCACCGGGCTGCCTGCGTTCTTTAAATGGAGGTCTACGATATGACAGATAGTGATTGGTTTCGGAGTCTGAACACGCCGTGGGTGCGCTGGTCGGACTATGAGATTGTCGAAGTGAACGGCTTGAGATATCTCCGCCCGGCAAAAACGGCGGGGGCAATTTCCTATAACTGCGCGGAACGCCCCGAGGAACTGGCGGTGGACGCGCTCAACGCCGGGAGAAGTGTCTGGAACGAGGATAGCCCGAAGCGGGCCTGCCTGGATTTTGCAAGACGGCACGGCCTGCTGGGGCTTGGCACGCCAGCCACGCCAGCGCAAAAGCTGTTCTACAGTGACGGGCGCGCGGAAAACAGCGGCGCATCCCCGCTTTATCACGATGTTTTCTCCCACGACTACGGCGAGCCGCTCGACCACTTTGCGGCGAAGCTGGCGGCAGGTTACGCACATTTTCTGGCGACACGGGGCAATGCCGTTCCCGCCGGAAAGCAGGAGAAACTACGGGCGGCCTAGGCGCGCGGAACCACGGAAGAATCGGACGGCCTTGCTTTTCAGCTGACGTTTGGTGAAAACCCTCAGCTTCTCTGGAAACCACAAAACCTGCTGGTGGTGCTGCGCCCCGCCTATGCCCGCGCGGTCACCGACCCCGCCGCGCCGCTGAAAGCATGCAAATTCTGCGGCAGCGTTTACCACAATCCAAACGCCCGCAGTGAGTTCTGCTCGGTCACCTGCCGCAACCATTACAATGTCAACGCGTTTCGCAGGCGGAAAAAGGATGCGGAGAGCCTGGACAGTGGCCGTTGACCGTTTATCGAACCAATCTCACTTCGCTTTTATCAAAAGTCCCGCGCGGTTCGGGTCCCAATGTTTGACGGTGAGTTCCACGAGCAGTTCCTCCGCTGCGGAAAGTGTCGCCGCCGCGCAGAGGATGTATAAGACGATCTGCGACCGCGTAAAAAACAGCGAAAACGGATAGCAGAACAGCAGCAGGCCCGTGTATTTGTTGGCGCAGGTATGCAAAAAGTTGAACCTGCCAAACCGGACTTTTGCGGCCAACGCCGCGCCCAGACGCAGAACCGCGATGGCGCCCACCCACAGCAGCACGGCCGTCCCCGGTGCCGCCACTGGCCACAGGCGGAACAACGCCACAACGACAAAGAAGAAGTCCGCGGCGGAATCCAACCTCGCGCCAAAGACGCTTTCGGCGAGCAGGCGGCGGGCCAGCCAGCCGTCGAGCATGTCCGTCAGCCCGGCGGCGAGATAAAGCACGGCGAACGCAGCACTCGGCACCGTCGGGAGCAGCAGCGCCACTGTCAAAACCATGTGCGTGGCGGTCAAAAGATTGGGGATCGCTTTTCGATTCACAGGCAGCCCCCCTTGTGGTTCTTCCCTTCAGCTTACCGGATTTCGCGGAAAACGGCAAGGGTTCTATGTCTGTGTTTTTGATGCAGCATTGTCCCCACCGTAACCGATTTTGGTTTTTATTGCAAAAGCAACGCAAAGGCCCCGGCAATAATGCTTGCGTTGTCGCGGCAACGAATGCATGCCCACCGATGCCTTCCCAATCGCTTTCATCAATAGATGTTCAAAGGCCTTTTCAGCTTGACGGGATGCTTTCCCCGATAACGTATACCATGATGTCACACAATAGGGCCCGCCGGGGTTGTACGCCGTGGTTTGCCGGACAAAGTATACCATGATGTCTCAAAACAGGGCTGGCGGCTAAAAAATGTGACATCATGTCTCACATCGGCAGCGTGCCTTTCAGTACGCACGCGGACATGGTACAATAGAAATATCGACAGGATGGGAGGTTTAGCGCATGGGCACACTTGCAAAACTCGTCAATATCGGCCCGACGCTGGAAAAGCAGCTCGAGCAGGTCGGCATCACCACGCCGCAGGAACTGGAAACCGTGGGCAGCCACGAGGCATGGCTGCGCATCAAGGCTATTGACCCCTCCGCCTGCATCATGCGCCTTTCGGCGCTGGAGGGGGCTATCCGCGGCATCCGCTGGCACAACCTCGGCACGGGTGCAAAAGCGGAGCTGAGCGCCTTTTATCACGCGAACAAGGGGTAACACATGGGCGAGCTGCGTAAAATCCCCGGCGTGGGGAAACAGACCGAGCAGGATCTCATTCGGTTGGGCGACACCACCATCGCCTCCCTGCGGGGCGCGGACCCCGAGGAACTGTACGCGCGCGAATGCGCGGAACGGGGCGTGCATATCGACCGCTGTCAGCTTTATGTTTACCGCTGCGCGGTCTATTTCGCCTCCACACCAGACCCGGAACCCCCAAAATGCAAGTGGTGGAACTGGAAGGATTGAAAGGGAGCGCGCCATGCCCGCATATTTTGCCGCGTTTCTGCGCGGCGTCAATGTAAACGGCAACAAAATCCCTATGGACGCCCTGAAAACGGCGTTCACCGGGTTGGGCTTTTCCGGTGCGCGTACGGTGCTAAACACGGGAAACGTGGTGTTTGCATCCGACCAGCCCGCGCAGGAGTTGAAGCTGCTGATCGAAAACGGGCTAAAATCCGCCCTCGGCTACGACGCGCCCATTTACCTGCGCGGCGTTTTGGAGTTGGAAGAGCTGCAAAACGCCACCCGCGCGCTCGCGGTGCCGGAGGGCTGCCACCTTTATCTGCTGCTTTGCGATGATGCCATGCTCCCTGTGGAATTGGGCGCGTTGTTTGCCGCCACGCCGCACGGCAAACAGGAGCAGTTTTACCCGGCGGAGGGCAACGCGTTCTGGATCGTGCCTAAAGGAGAAACGCTATCCTCCGCATTTGGCGGCAAGGTGCTGGGCGCAAAGCAGTACAAAGCCCGGTTGACCTCCCGCAACTGGAACACCATTGAGAAGATCATCGGGCTGATGCGGCAATAATGGGAGGGCCAATCCATGCTGTTCATTTGTTACCCAAACTGCAGCACCTGCCGGAAGGCCCAAAAGTGGCTGGACGAGCACGGTGTCGCCTACACTGTCCGGGATATCAAGGTCGAAAACCCGACCGAGGCCGAGCTGCGGGATTATTTCACACGCAGCGGCCTGCCGCTCAAACGCTTCTTCAACACCAGCGGCCTTGCCTACAAAGCGCTGACGCTGAAGGACAAGCTGCCCTCCATGAGTGAGGACGAACAGCTTGCCCTGTTATCCACCGACGGTATGCTTGTAAAGCGCCCGCTGCTGGTGACGGAAGCGTTTGTTTTGGTCGGTTTTAAAGAGCCGGAATGGGAAGCGTGGCTACTGGGGCAGTGAGCAGCACGCCTATTGGCCGCGCTTTGGCATCGTCAGGCGGTAGCTGTGCTCAATCATATCGCGCAGCTCGTCCCACGGCACATCGCTATTCAAGTGGACGGTGTTCCAGTGCTGCTTATTCATATGGTAGGCCGGGGTCACGCCCGCGTAGACTTTTCGGAAAAAGTCGGCCTGCTCCGGCTCGCATTTGAGGTTGACACACAGCCCATCCCGCTCGTAGACAAAGGCGAAGCTCTTTTGGTTCAGCCCATGGCGCATCACCGTCCACGCGCCCGGAACGTCCGCGCGCTCGTCAAAGGGATAGTCCTCGTAGGCGTCTGGATAAGTCAGGCAGTATTCAATCAGCTCGCGGCGGGTCATGGAGCCCGCCGTTTTACTTTCAGTCATTATTTTCCTCCAGCAGATAGTGAAACATCCGCTCCGGGTTTTCGAGAAAGCGGCGGGTGAGCTGGTAATGCTCGGTTTCTTGATAGTTCACCGCGCGGATGCCGTCCGCTGTCAGCTCCAGCACCTCCGCGCCCGGATACGCCATCAGGATGGGCGAATGGGTGGCAATGAGAAACTGCGAATGCCTTTGCACTAAGTCATGGATGCGCGCCAGCAGCGTCATCAGACGGTTGGGCGAGAGCGCCGCCTCCGGCTCGTCGAGCAGATAGACGCCATTTCCGCCGAAGCGGTTTTCAATGAGCGCCAGAAAACTCTCGCCGTGCGACTGCGCGTGCAGCGACCGGCCGCCGTAGCTGTCCTCTACCCCCAGATCGTCGATGTTGCTGGCCAGATTGTAAAAGCACTCGGCGCGCAGAAAAAAGCCATCCTTCGCATGCGCGCGCCGCGCGATGGTCAGATATTGGTACAATTCCGAATGGGTGGCGCGGGTGGAAAAGGTGAAATTCCGCGTGCCGCCTTCGGGATTAAAGCCATACGCCGCCGCGATGCCTTCAAGCAATGTGGATTTTCCCGTGCCGTTTTCACCGACCAAAAAGGTAACGGGCTTTTCAAACGCAAGCCCGCCCTGATGGATGAGATGCCGCACTGCCTGCAGGTTGTTCAGATACGAACCCTCCGGCAGAGGTTTGGTGAGCTTCACGCTGCTGATGTAGTTGCTGTCCATTCCAATCACCCACCGCTATGATACCACGGAGCGCGTGCAACCGTCAAAGAATGGCTGGCGGTGGCAATCAGAATCCAGTAGCTATCCCGCACGCTTTGTGGTATTGTGTGTCGCGAAGGGGGCGGCACAGATGAAATACATCCTGCAGGCACTGTATCATCGGTTCTACAGCAAACCGATCGCCACACCGCAGGCCCAGCGCATTGAGGCCAACCATCGGGCGCTGATTACGCATCTGAACAAGGGCGACCGCAAGCTGGTGCTGCGCATCATCGACGATAAAGACCAGCTGATCAACGATATTTCCTTTGACAGCTTCATCAGTGGATTTGAACTGGCGTGGAAACTGGCAAAAGAACTGGATAGATACGACCGGCCGGATTTGCCCCGCTGACAGGAGGTGCTCCATGGTCTACATCACCGGCGACACACACCGCAATTTTTCCCGCGTTGTTTTGATGTGCAGGACGTTTCATACGTCGAAAGAGGACGTGCTCATCATCCTCGGCGACGCGGGAATCAATGGTTTCGGAACGAAGGAAGACCGGCAGGTCAAACAAATGCTGAGCCGTCTGCCCATCACGCTGTTCTGCATCCATGGCAACCACGAAGAGCGCCCGCAAAATGTTTCCGGCTATGCCGAAACCGTTTGGCATGGCGGCGCCGTTTTTATGGAAGCGGAGTATCCAAACCTGCTGTTTGCCAAAGACGGCGAGATTTATGAATTCGACGGGCGGCACTGTCTTGTCATCGGCGGCGCGTACAGTGTGGATAAACATTATAGGCTGGCGCTTGGCAAACACTGGTGGGCGGATGAGCAGCCGTCCGACACCGTCAAGGCGCGGGTGGAACAGCGGCTGGAAAGTGAAAACTGGCGGGTCGATGTGGTTCTGTCTCACACCTGCCCGCTGCAATATGAGCCCACGGAAGTTTTCCTGCCCGGCATTGACCAGTCGACCGTCGACAAAAGCACCGAGGAATGGCTGGGGGCAATCGAGAGCCGCCTACAATACGATGAGTGGTATTGCGGACATTTCCACACCGGCAAGCGAATTGACAAACTGACGTTTCTGTTTCAGGAAATTCAGATGTTTTCCTTTGGCGAATGAACGTAAAGACGTAGCACTGCGTTGTGCGTCGAGTTCGACACCTTTCTGAAAATTTGGTTTCCCATGTGCTGTGTTATGCGTCGAGTTCGACACATTTGCAGGGTTTTCGTCTTGTCCGCACCCGCTGTGCGTCGAGTTCGACACTATCTGAAAAAATGCTGTAAGAGCAGGCAGACCGGCGGCAGGAAAGCACCGGCCCGCCTGTTTTGTTATGCCGTCCAGCGTGTGCCGTAGGCACTGTTGCGCTCCTCCTGCTCGAGCTTCTGCAAAATCCTCTCCAATTTTGCAAGAGCCGCTCTTTCTCTCAATTTTGCTTTTTCTGTTTTCCACGTACCGTTTTGGGTTCCTCTGCCGTCTACAAAGAGAGCGTAATTGTTGTGGTGCGGTAATTCAATTACAAAACGGCTCTGTCAGCCCCTAAAAGCAGAGGCCGGCCGGGGGCGCGCATACGAAATCAGGAGGAAACCAATATGAGAAACGAGTGCAAAATTATCGCGATGAGCGACATCGCCGCCGAGGAAGTCCGGTGGCTGTGGTATCCGTACATCCCCTACGGCAAGGTGACCATCATCCAGGGCGACCCGGGCGAAGGAAAAACCTCTTTCGTTTTGGCGATGATCGCGCTGCTGACGCGCGGAGAGCCGCTGCCGGAGGAAGCGGCCGGCGGTGAACCGGTCAATGTCATCTACCAATCGGCGGAGGACGGGCTGGCCGATACTATCAAGCCCCGGTTGGAACGGTCGGGCGCGGATTGCTCCAAAGTTCTGGTGATTGATGAATCGCAGAAAGACCTGACGCTCTGCGACGCCAGGCTGGAGCAGGCCATCCTCGAAACCGGCGCACGCCTGATCGTGCTCGACCCGATGCAGGCGTATCTCGGCGACCAGGTGGATATGCACCGGGCAAACGAAATCCGCCCCATGTTCAAGCGACTGTGCCGCATGGCGGAGCGCACCGGATGCGCCGTTATTCTCATCGGACACATGAACAAGGCGCAGGGGCTGAAAGCCTCCTACCGCGGCCTCGGCTCCATCGATTTCCGGGCCGCGGCGAGAAGCGTGCTGCTCGTCGGGCGGATGAAAGATTCTCCCGACATCCGGGTGGTGGCGCACGACAAAAGCAGCCTGGCACCGGAAGGGCGCTCCATCGCATTCGCTTTGGACGCGGAAAACGGATTCCAATGGAAAGGCTTCTGCGACACCACGGTGAACGAACTGCTCGCGGGCGAAGGAACCGTGCAGACCAAAACCATGCGAATGGAAGAGGCGCTCAAAACCATGCTCACCAAGCCGGTTTCTGTGGAAGAGGTCTTCCGCCGCGCCAAAGAACTGGGCATTTCGGAGCGGACGGTCAACATCGCCAAAAAAAACCTGGGCGTCGGGTCCGTCAAATCCGGGAATCAGTGGTATTGGACGGCGCCGGGCGCAAGGATGTAAGGGTGTAATGTTCTTACGGTATTGCAACCTTGCATTCTTAATCAAGCACCTGTTTTCAGACCGGCACCCATGTGGCTGCGGTTTGGGCATCATCAGCGACGCTCATCTATGCACCCAATAGGGTGCCTCGTTCGATGCACGCGAGGCAAATTCCTTCTCGTAAGGCACCTTATAGGGTGTCCGCTTCTGCACTTTTGAGATGACGGTCGCACCGCATGCACCTTATTGGGTGTTTTGCCCTTTGCCTCTGGAGGTGATTACCAATGTAGAATCTTAAGACGTGAACGAAAACGTCCGTTTTTGTGATAAAATGGGTAAAAGACGACTCGTCCGGAAAAGTAGTTCCGCTCGTCAGTTGGGCTATTTGTCATCCCCTCTCGACTGGCACGCCCCAAAGCAAGCGCGCAGGCATCGCCCCATTCGAGGCACGTTCGCCCCTGTCACCGGCCGTGTGGCCTCGTGTGCCGTTTTCACGGCGAGGTGGCATCCGTGTCCCTCACCGGGCTTGCGGCCCGTGTCGGGAGCCTTGTGCGGAAAGAGCTCCGAAGTGATTTACCCGCAGAAAAAAGTGAAAAGCCTGCTCTTGGCAGACAAAGTCCACGACGGTTCAATCATTCAAAGGCGGAAATATGCGCTCAGACTGGCTGCCGGGTAGCCCTTGAAAAACGGTCGAAAACCGGGTCGATTCCGATGCTGGTTAAAGCAGCGGGGTCGCGGTGCGTCCCTGCTGCGGCTCACATCGCCCCGCAATGCGGGTCGGGTAACGTTTCGCTTCGGGGTCGGATTTTGGCCTTTGGGGTCGGCTTCGGGGTCGGAGGAAAAATAAAGCGCCGTAAATCCGCACCGCTACGTCATCTACCATGGTGTTGCGAGAGGGGTTGTACCCATTTTATATGATTACTTTGCTAAGTTATGGATGCCATTTGGTATAGCGGTGTTACTAACTATCCTGACCAGTCAGTTATCAGATTTAAGATGAAATTCACGGGCAGACTGTATTGCACTATAGGATTGAAAGAAGTACAATATAATTGGATTTTCATAGAAAACCGGTAACACAATACTCCAGTAACAAATCAGTAAACCACTTTTTTATAAAATTATTTTGAGAAGATGGCGGTTTGGAAGACTTCGAAAATTATGTATATAAAACTGAGGTCCATTGGTCTTTGCTAAACGAAGGCCTTACTTTACCTGTTGAAAATCAGGTGATCTTTACACGAAATATGGGAAAATTTCTGCAACGAGGAGAAGTAAAGCCCATAAGCATCTATCTTAATGGGAAAAAATATGTAGCGCAGATTCGGAATGTTAACTTTTCTGAACGTTTTGTCAGAAAAGATGCCATCCAGATTCGATATCCTCGGAACGGCGAATTGGCAAGAGCACTGCAATGCCATTTCATAAGGGTTAAATAAGGAGATAGTATATGGCCATTCACTGTAAGCTTTCAACGCTCATGGGTGAAAGACGATATAACATTCAGGATGTTTTTGAGAAAACCGGAATAAGCAGGAGCACAATTTCCGATTTGTACCATGATCGTATAACACGCGTGGATTATAATACGCTTAATAAGCTATGTGAATTATTCGATTGCAAAACATCAGACATTCTCGTTTTTGTAAAATCTCAAAAAGAAACGTCTTTGACGAAATAATAACCAAATCAATAGGAGGTGCTGGCGTGTCAAGTGAAATAGAGCTTCAAATAAATACTCTTATTGATGCGTTACGCACAAAAGAGCAGGAAGAAAAACGGCGTTACGATGCAGCTATAGACATTGAAGATATGGCTGAAGCCAAAGAAGTCATGTTAGATGCCCGAACAAAGATTCAACAACTGAGAAAATGGTCAGAGAGTCTCACTTCGGTTCAAAAAGAAATTGCGGGTTCATATCTTGCATCCAATCGCATCATTATAACACCGACGGTTGTTTCGCAGCCAGCTATAGAAAAAGAATTAGAACCACCAAACGCTGAAGCCGTGCCAATGGAACTAGAACAGAATTCGGAAGATGCTTCATATAGCAGTGCCGGTGATTATGTAAGGCAGAAATTATATCAATTGAGCAAAAGCGGTTTTGTTTTTTCTGAGGAACAATTGCGAAATATGCAGGACTCAGCCTGGAGCAGAAGAATTCTTGGTCTGCCTCACCAATTTGCAAGAATATATGATGAAACAAAGGAAATTCTCAGGCAAACTTCTATCGCCGGAACACCGCGTCGTTACTGGGTAAAAGACAGGTTTAAATTTGGTGACGTTATACTGCTTATTTACAGTGGATGGGCTTCGATATATTTGCCGTATTTTGACGATTGGTATGATTCGCTAAACAAGCATTTCGATAAGACATCCGACGAACGACAAATTCAAGAACTATTTCCCAATTCTATTGTCGAATCTCAGCAATTAGAAGAAACTGCATCTGAACAAGTTAAAGTTGGCTTTTATGTTCGCACGAAATTGAGAGATTTGTGCGATACTGGTTTTCAGCCAACTGAGAATGAATTACATTTATGGCAAGATAAAAATTGGAGCAAGCGGGTTCTTAACCTTAATTATCCGTTTGCTAAGTTGCTCTGTGAAAAAGACTTTTTAGGAGAACAAACTGGATCTGAAAGCAGCAAAAATCGTTACTGGGCAGAGGCTTTTAAACTGGGTACTACAACAATTCTGTTTTGCAGCCAGTGGTATCGTCCAGACAGAGAATATTTCGATAGATGGTATGTCAGCTTAAAAACACAGATTGAAAATTCTCATCTTATCCCAATCACTCTGTCGCCAGAAGAAACAAGTAGCATTCCCGATACTAATGAATCTGCCGAAACAAGAAATCCGGTACCTTCGGGGTTCACACTACTTGGCAAAACATATGCTACAAAAAGTTGGGATGATGTTCTCGTAAAGCTATGCGAAGCAATGATTCTCAAAAAGCCCTATAAAGCTCTTGTCATAGGTGTTAAACAATTAGTTCAATCGGGCGGGTCTCCTGTCCTTTGGCTTGACGAGCGTGACAACTCGGCTGAATCATATATATTATCAAACGGGCTGTCTGTGGCAAAAAACAAGGCAAGCGGGGAAATAAAATCCTGCTGCGAGCGTATACTTAACTTGTGCGGATATGACCGCAGCGAACTAAAGATCAGTTAATGGAGGAAACACATTGGAAGCTTTACAAGTATTAGATGAAATCTGTGCCAAGAAGGACTTGAGCAAAGATAACCGAAAGAAAGCGGTTGCCATCCTTTTGACAATGTCGGAAGAGATAAATAATGCGAAGCAGGTAGCTGATTATCTAATGAAGCTTCATTACTCTGTTTGCCCTGCTTATTTTAATCGAGCAGCGACGGAACTCAGCAATGAGCAATTAGCCACAATTGTCGAGGAGTTTCGCACAAATGAGCAGTTTCAAAAGGACAAACCGCAGAATTTTCTTTATCCGAAAGGGTTCGGAAGTGTACTGTCGTTGACAAAAGCTTCAAAATATGAGCTTGCATTTTCAATTCTTAACTACATTCTAATACGTTCAGAAAGTGGGAGCCAGTTTGCTGATGGCTGTAAGAATAACTTCAAAAAAACTATTGTTGATGTAAATGGACTATCTTTCGTTCAAAAGCTCTATGAAGTAGTTAACGCGGATGCGTTTAAAGCGAACCCATTTGAAAAACAGAGATTCGAACGTTTCCTAGATGCAGTAGTTGACAGAACTGTTTCAACAACTATTGATGTTTCTCAGCCACCAGCTGTAAAGGTTGCGCAAGCAGAGACTGCAAAAGAAGAAGAACCAGTCCAAACTTCTTCTATAAAAGCGGAGAAGACAAAGAACTATGACTCGCAGATTTCAAAAGATGCTCTTGTAAAAATTGAATCTACTCAGACGGAAATTCTCTTGCTATTACGAAGGCTGACAGAAAACCGGGCAGCAATAGATACCCTTTCGATGCAGATTCAGAAAAAAAATGGAGAGATTGCCACTGCTCAAGCTACCATTCGTGAGAGGGAACAACAGCTAAGTTTTTCAACATTGGAACTAAAGAAAATAAAAACTACCCTATCTTCATCTGAAGCGCAGGTTTCCGATTTGACCGAACGTCTCCGCACTTCGTTGAACATGGATGAAATATCAAAGAATCAGGAACTGGCAACCCTGAAGAACGATATTTCGGAAGCACTAAAACTGGACTATTCCGATTTTATGGCATCAAAGGGAAGCGAGTATAGTTCCGATTTGTTTGAGGCATATCGGTCTACACTTACCCGAATCTTTAAACTACTAAAGAGATTTGGAATAACTTACGAATAAAGGCGGATAAGAATTATGCAGAAGGGCAGTTTTATCGGGATAGATTTTGGAACAACGAACACGTCTGTTGTTCGGGTGTTTAATGACGAGCATGGATATAAAACCGTCAACCTTGGGGAGGGCGGTGATTATCCATTCTCATCGATTGTTGCTATTCCTCGTCAGAATGGTGGTTCATTAAAATTCGGACGTGACATTAAGAACCACCGCGAGGAACTGTCCTCTGATTACGAGATATTCACGTCAATGAAATCATTTTTAGGTACCAACAAAGAATTCAAAGTTGGTGATCATAGATATTCAGCCACTGAAATTACAACATTGTTTTTGAAATACATAAAGGATTACATATCAAGAACTCATCCAGACGTTGATTTGTCGAAAGCGGGGCTTTCATTCCCTGTGGATTTTTCCCCGGAGGCTCGCAGAGAGCTCCGGACTGCGGCAGAGAATGCTGGTATAAAAGTCAACTCCTTTTTATCTGAATCCACGGCAGCTTATTTTGCTAACCGCAAAGCGGGACAAGCTTTTTCAAAAGTTATGGTTCTTGACTGGGGTGGTGGCACTTTTGACATAAGCATTCTGGAATTGAAAAAGAACTCGATTACAGAGACCGCTGTGTTCGGCGAGCGTGTAGGAGGCGATGACATCGATTTTGCTCTGGCAAAGCGTGTTCATGCAGAAATAATAAAAAAATCAGAAGTTTACAATCCTGTAGCGTTTGAAGATATGAATTTGGCAAGCAAAGATTATCTTATTTCTTGGTGCGAAAAAGCAAAAATCGAAATTTCAAATACCGAAGATGACTATGAATCTGCAATCTATAATTACGGAATGTACGGGACAAAGTCTATCACTGTAAGTGTTAATCTTTTCAATGGTGTTGTTGAACCTATAATAAAAAGCAGAATTCGCAAGGCTGTTGATGCCGCACTAGGGCGAGCAAATCTAAAACCGGCAAGTATTGATGCCATAGTGATTGTCGGAGGCAGCAGCAACCTCGCTTCGTATGAAGAAGCGATAACCAACATTTTTAAAGACAGCCAGGTAATCTTGCCGGACAAGCCTCAGTGGTCAACTGCTGAGGGTGCTGCTCTTATGCAAATCATCGGCGGCAATTTTAAGTTAAACAACTCGCTTGGGCTATATTTGAGCGATGGTTCAATTTTTCCGATTTTGAAAGAAGGAGAACATGGCGTTGGATCCGTAATTGAAACGCTGAGTTTTTCTCTAACCGAAGACACGCAAGATGCCCATTTTAACTTTGCAAATGAAGATGGTGTCATGTTTGAGCGGGCCACAATACCAACGAAAGGCTATTTGAATGAAATCATTCGACTTTCGGCGCGGATAGATGATGACCAAATTGCAAGAATTCAGTTGTATAATAATTCAATGGGTGACTTACAACACAGCAAACCTACCAATGTTGAAGTGAATAAGCTTACTTTCTATTACGATATATCCGGTTTAAAATAATGAAGGAGATGCGCTGAAGTGAAATCTAATATTACAATATCCAGTAATATTTATATTCGTGCAAATGATGATATTCAGCGAGATATTAAATATGCTCATCAAATCACCGGAAAACAAAGGCTTAAGACACTTAAGAGCCAATACTGTTCTGGAACACTTTCCTCTTTTCGCCTAACCGAATGGCAAGAATCAATTTTGCAGAATGATGTAACATGTTGTAATGCTTCAAATAGAGAGGCAACTCATGGGCTTGTGCGTAAAGATAAGCTAATTAATTGGGAAGGTCGTTGTGAATACTCAAATTGTAAGTCATTTTCGTCCTGCGGAGGCGCTGCAAAATTTACGCGACAAGCAGTAATTGAGCATGCTGATATTACTGAAGAGAAAAGTCCCGCCTTAAGATATGAATGGCTTGGAATTGAAAATATTGAGGAAGTCTTCGCAGAAAATGAAATAGATGAAGAATCAATAGAAACAGTTCCTGAAGAATCCATAATTGAAGATTTCAAAGAATTTGTTAAACCTGAAGAATTTATAAAGATTGCGGAACCGTCCGCAATTATCGAAGCCCCAATTAACAGCAAGATACTCGTTAATGCCGCACCGGGAAGCGGTAAAACTTATACTGTTATAAAAAGGCTCGAACACATTATTAACAAGGAACTCGTTGAGGATTTATCAAGCGTCTTAGTTCTTGTATATACAAATGCTGCAAAGAACGAGATTTCAAGTCGTTTGGAATCCGGTGTATCGCAGAGATTGCTTCCATATTCGGCAATAAATGTGGATGTTTGCACATTTGACTCCCTTGCAACGAGTTACCTATCAACTATTGAGGCGCAATTTGTCCAATTGGATTATAATGGAAGAATTAATATGTTCAATGAAAAGTTCGTAAAAGAAGATTTTTCAAACTTCGAATATGTAATTGTAGATGAACTACAAGATCTTGTTAACGAACGCGCCTTAATGACAATGAATCACCCCGCCGCAAGCGGCGGGGTATCCAATGCTAACCCTACCCTTGCTAAAACAACGTGAGTTGTTCTATTGTTTCAACTTTGTAAAGTTGTTTATACTCCTCTGTCTTACCCTGATTCTGCAAGTATCTTTTTATTACTTCTTCACTGCCAAATTTGCTTACCGTATTCACAAAATATCCATCCGTCCATAATTCTCCACCCCATAATTGTTTTTTTACTTCCGGATGTTTAGAAAATATTTCTCGTGCTGTTATACTTTTCACTGTTGTGATTATTTTCGTCGGGCTGTACTTGGGTACTGATTGTATTAGAAAATGCACATGATTTTTATCTGTACCTATTTCAACAAAGTACATCTCAAATCGTTCGCTTATTCCTCCGCACACTTCTACGAGTGTTTTGGTAACTTCTTCGCTAAATATCGCTCTGCGATATTTAGCGGGGCATACAAAATGGTACATCAGCACTGAGACATTGTGAGATTTATGAATATACTCACTCATCTCTTCCCTCTTCTCGTTTTTTGTTATACCAATTTTATACCCTTTTATTTAACGCCGCAAGCGGCGGGGAATTAAACCCTCAGAGATTAAATATTCTCAGCGCGCTAACAGGCGGTTATTTACTGCTCGGCGATAAATGCCAAGCAATATATGATTATGATTGCCACGACGGAACGAGTGTAAACTCTGTTGAATTCTATAAACGGCTCGATAAAATTCTTCCGATAGATGTTTTCAAATATGAATTGACCGGGAATCAGAGGCAAACCGCCAACCTTGCACGTGTATCAGATAATATGCGTTGCGCTTTGCTTGAATTTGCCGATCCATCAGTTGTAAATTCGTTTATCAAAGACGAACTTGGTAGTATTCAGGCCGCCGGAACGATTGAAACATTTGACTTTTCCAATATTGCAAAAAGAACTGCAATACTTTGCCGGAATAACGGCGAAGCCGAATACATAAGCCACTTCCTCTTCAAGAATGGAATTAGCCATACTTTGTTGCGAGGAGTTGGAAAAGTTGCTTCTTTAAATCGATGGATAGCAGATTGCTTTTGGGATTATCAAGCCGATTCACGGATAACTGAAGATGATTTTATTACAAGATATTGCGGCCGAGTTGCCGATGATGAGGTCACGGCTGAGCTCTGCTATAAAGCTCTTTGTGAATTGGTTTATGATGACAAAAAGCCTTTTATTGAGATTGAAAAACTATCTGCTGAACTCAGTAAACCAACAGTAAAAATACCAGAATTGCTTTTGAACACAAGAGAATCATTACTCACAGTTTCCACTATTCATAAAGCTAAAGGCAGAGAGTTTGATTGCGTTTATTTATTGAATAGCGGATTCACGCCCAATGCCACAGATACCGAAGAAGCTCGCGTATGGTATGTAGGTTGTACGAGAGCGAAGAATCAGCTGAATAAGCTAAGTAAGAAAAACCAGTATTTAAGAAAATGTGGTTCAAATCCGTCTCGATGGGCAGGATTAGGCTTCCATAAAGCACGATGGGGTAACAACCATTGCAGTAATCTTGTTGTGGGATTACCAAAAGATATTCTTGCAGCTGGTTTTGTTTCTGGTGATCTTGAAAGAGCAATTGAAACACAAGAGTATATATCGGAAGCAGTTTCTGTTGGAGATGAATTACAGCTCATACTCACAGGCAATGTTTATCACGTTCACCATAAAGGTAGAAAAATCGGTTCTCTTGATTCCAGTCTATATAACGAGTTCTGGAGCATAGCAAAGGAAAATGTTGGGACTTCTAACCCGCCACCATTTTTATCACCCGTTTTCGTTACAAACATAATAACAGTAACCCCAGACAGATTTCCTGATAATGTGTCTACATATTACCGAACAACTAAATTCTGGCTCGGCGTGGAACTGTCCGGTTTCCCAAAAATCGACTGGCATTATGAGAAACCACAACCAGTTAGGTGTAGCGACTGGATACCTAACACATATTCTGACTGGGATACAATTAAGTAAGGGAGAGTAATCGATGGGTGGTTATAAAGAGTATTACGACGCTATCAGCGAGATTCGCTCTTGTTTGAAACGAGATTTGATTGGCGCAGTTGAAGAAAACGAGGTTCTCGTTAATGTTGAACCACTCAATACATATGCTTGCGGAATACTCTGGGCAAGGAGATTAGACCAACCCGCTGTCGACAGCAGCCAACTAACATTTGACGATGTTGAGCTTTTGTCAGAGGAAGTGGAGCCCGAAGATATAACGGAAAGCAACGACGACTCAATAAGTAACGCAAATAAACGCAAGCCTATATCTATGGGTATATCAATCACTCTGCCGCAGCAAGTTCACACACTTACTCTTCGTTTTAAAGGTGCAAAATATACCCATGATGAAGAGCGTAAAATGGTACCAATAGAGAGAAAGAATCCTGAAACGGGCGAAAAGGAAGTAATTGAACGCGAGAGGGTTGTACACCGATATACAAGGGTACCATTTGAGGTGAATCCTCAGGTAACGGTTCAAAAACGGCTTGGTATGAAACAAGTATTTCAAGATAAAAAACTTGGTTTTGAGATTACGTTGTCCGTGCGCCATATTATGGATGACGGTTGCAAACTTGTTACAATCACTGCTACTAATATTGTTTCTGCCGCTCAAGTTGGAATTGAGCAAAATATCAATGCAATATTCCAATGTGAGTTAACTATTTCGTCTGATGAAAAATTTATTCCTGTTTATCAAAACAGTGCAATTATTGCGGACGAAGAAGAAAAAATCAGCGGATTGCAATACAGAAATGTGAAAAATTACGCCTATGGACATGGGTGCTCAGTTGAATATGACGAAACTGAAATAGGAGTATTTTCTGTAAGAAGTGAATTTATGCCTACCCAGATGGTCTACCAAATGATGCCAGGCACAATAAACAATGCCAAGATATTAAATCTTGACTATTGGACGACCGCTGATAAGAATATTGCTTGTAAAGAATTGCAGGAATTCATTAATGAATATGCCTCATGGAAAAAGAAACAGGAATCTATATCTGTTCCTTTAACTTTAAATAATAAAGCTGACAGTCAAACGGTGTTGAACAGAGTTGATGAATGCATTAAAAGACTAAACGCGGGGGTCAGTACGCTCCTTGCCAATGACAAAGCATGGAGAGCATTTGGCTTAATGAATGAAGCTATGCTTCTTCAGAGAATCAAAACAAAAGAAATCAAACCAGAAGATGTTAATTGGTATCCCTTTCAGCTTGCTTATATTCTTCAAATATTACCTGACATCGTTAATAAAGATAGCGACTATAGACAATCCGTTGACCTGCTGTGGTTTCCTACCGGTGGTGGTAAAACTGAAGCGTATTTGGGCGTAGCTGCATTTACAATTCTTTATCGTCGCCTAACCGTTTCAAGTTCAATCGATGGTGTTACCGTTATTATGCGTTACACACTCAGACTTCTTACTATCCAGCAATTTGAAAGGGCGTCAGCATTAATTTGTGCCTGTGAATATATTCGCAGAAGAGACAATATCTCCGGCGGTGAAATCAGCATTGGGCTTTGGATTGGAAGCAGCATGACGCCTAACCACATTACTGAGGCGGAAAGTGTCCTGCAAAAACTCAAGGAGAATCCTAATGAAAAAATATATGAGGGAAACCCTGTTCAAATAACACGATGTCCTTGGTGCGGTCAGAAAATTGATTTAAATGGTTATGAGATTGTTGATGGAGAAATGCGCATTAGCTGTGCTGACAATGAGACCTGCGATTTTCATAAAGGATTACCCATATATGTTGTTGACGATGATATATACAGTAACCGTTCAACACTTCTATTAAGCACCATTGATAAATTTGCAAGAATAACATGGGAGGAAAGAGCCCGTAATCTTTTTGGAATGAACTGTCCAGCACCTGAACTGATTATCCAGGACGAATTGCATCTTATTTCCGGTCCGCTTGGATCACTTTCCGGAATTTATGAAATCGCCATTGAGTATCTTTGCGAAAAATCAGGGAAGCAACCGAAAATAATAGCCTCAACTGCAACGGTAAGGAATGCTAAGGAACAGATAAAAAATCTGTACAATCGAAACGCAATTCAATTTCCACCTGCGGGAATTAATTTTGATGATTCTTTTTTTGCTGTACAAGCGGATGCAAGCAAGCGTCCGGCGAGAACTTATTTAGGTTTCTGCGAAATGGGCGGCAGTATATCCGATTTGCTGATTCGTCTTTATGCAACCTTATTTTTTACAAAAGCCTTGTTCATTAAACAAGGCAAAAATACGGATATTATTGATCAGTATTTTACTACTGTAGGGTACTTTAATGCTCTAAAAGATTTAGGTGCATCCTCAACGATTATCCAAGACCGTATCTTTACGCACATAAGAAATTTAATTGCAAGAACATTCAAAACTGAATCAGAACAATATGGTATTTCTGCCAATGACGTTAAAATGTTTGAACATTCAGAACTCACAAGCCGCAAGAGTTCAAAAGAAATTAAAGATACACTGGATCAGTTGACGATACCCTACACGGATTCAGCTTGCTTCTCGTATATTCTCGCTTCAAATATGCTTTCAGTTGGAATCGATATCGACAGGCTTGGCGTCATGACTGTTTATAATCAGCCCAAAAGTAATGCAGAGTACATTCAGGCGACCAGCCGTGTCGGAAGAAGGAATCCCGGTCTTGTTTTGACAATGTACAATAATATGAGATCACGGGATAAATCTCATTACGAACAATTCGGCTATTATCATAAATCATTTTACCGATATGTTGAAGCAACGAGTGTGACGCCGTTTTCGGTGAGAGCAATAGAAAAGGCTTTGCATTGTGTTTTTGTTGCACTTGTTCGTGCAACTGTTCCTAATTTGGCAGCGAATGACGCTGCAAGATATTTTAGGGCAGATAACTTTGCGGTGATTCAGATTAAAGAATACCTCGTTCAGCGAGTACGTGAGATAATGCCAGACAGCGTAGCATTTGCTCAGACTTCCTTAGGTGAGTTTGCACAGAAGTGGCAAGATGTCGCGGAAGAAAACGAAAACACCTTGTACTACAAGAGCTACAATGGGAATCCGAGTTTGTTATCTTCAGCTGAAGAGGATTCGGAACTGGGCTTGCCCAAAATTTTAAACTCACTGCGCAATGTCGATCCCACAGTCAATATCTATTTTAACAGGAGGTAATTGAGATGGCTCGTCAGTTTGGAAGTAAACAAAAACCTGAAAATACCGGTGAAGTTCGTCAAAGCCAGCTCATTACCACATTTGGAATTGGTTCAATAGTGGATTTTGTACGCGATACTGTTATTATCGGAGGAGTTGATAAGTGGGACAGGGATGACATATATGAAGACTGGGAGGATAGAAAACTATTCAATAATAACCTTCAGACTTTAACAGGAGCAGAATTTTTCCTTGCGCCTAAATCAGCAAGTAATATACGGTTCAGAAAAAGCAACGATGTTGAGTCCTATATTTTCCCAAGAAAGCTCTATTGCCCTATTTGTAAACACATAATCGATGCTGAAGAACTTGGGAACCAGCAAAAAAAGCATAACTGCTTCATGCCTAATCCTAAAAAAGGCGGTAAGCCATGCGGTGGGCATCTTGTGGCATCCCGTTTTATTTTGGTATGCCCGAATGGTCATATGGAGGATTTTCCGTACTCATGGTGGGTGCATCATGGAAATAAGTGCAGTAGCGGCAAAGCTAATCCACGGATCAAGATGTTCAACATAGACAACAGGAGTGATGTTGATAGCCTTATGGTTGAATGTGAAGAATGTCAAGCAAGACGTGGGATGGCTAATGCTTTTGCCAAAAATGCTTTCAGCGGTGAAAATGGATATCCTTGTAGTGGACATCATCCTCATTTAGGAATAAATCATCATTCTGAATGTGCAGAGATTGTTTCGGCTCGGTTGCGTTCTTCCTCAAGCGTGTATTTTCCAGCAAATATGAGTGCCTTGTCTATTCCGCCTTGGAGTCAAAGAGCGGTGCAAGCAATAGAAGCCGCGTATGAGAATATTCAGGAGATGGAGGAGTTCGGCGACGCTGCTGTTAGAAAATTCATTAGGAGGCAAGTGCTAACTAAAGTTAGAGATCCAATAACATTTGAAGATTTAATTTCAGCATATACATTAGTTAAAGATAAAAAAGCATCCTCAGCAATGCATTCTGAAGGTGATGTTTTTGCGGCTGAATACGATGTTCTGTGCAGAGGAAATGTTACCGCGGATGAATATGTGGCTTCTAAAGCTATTGTTCCACCTGCGTTCAAAAGCATTTTTGAATCAGTAACTATTGTTGAAAAACTTACAGTCATTAGTGCTTTAATCGGGTTTACGCGTATACAACCGTGGAATGGAACAATTAAAGATAATCCCTGTCTCGCGCCTCTTTCCATAGAAAAAAAGAAATGGTTACCGGCAGTAAAACTTTTGGGTGAGGGCATTTTTATTAAATTTGATGCAAAGGCGTTAGACGGTTGGAGTACCGTTGTAAATGATCGTTACTCGCAAATGGCACATGAGCTTGAAAATTCGTTCTTTACAAATGAGCGATTTTCCTCTGAATATGTTGCAATGCACACATTCGCGCACCTGTTTATTCGACAACTTGCGGATGATTGCGGATATAGTGCCTCGTCTTTAAAAGAAAAGATATACTCAACATTTCATGAGGGGACAAGCCAGACTGAAATGCATGGGGTACTTATATACCTTTCAACGTCTGATGCAGAAGGAAGCCTCGGCGGGCTGATAAGTATCGGTAAAGATCCGAAACGCTTACAGGCAGTCCTTAAAAATATGCTACAAAAAGCTTTGTGGTGTAGCGGCGATCCGCTTTGCGCAAGTTCAATGCAGCAGGGATTCAACTCTCTAAATTATGCTGCTTGCCATGATTGTGTTTTGCTCCCTGAAACCTCATGTGAATTTCGGAATGTTCTTCTTGATCGTATCTCAGTAATAGGTACAGCAGATAATCCAGACTTAGGGCTTATGGGCAATATTGCACTTGAATTGCTTGGAGGCGACCAGCAGTGAGCATAGCCAATTATATCGAGCAAGCCATAAATGAACTGCTCAAAACTGATAACGAAATTAAAGCGCAGTTTTATTCTCAGCCAGATGCGCCTGTGTCAGAAGAGTGGCATAAGCAGCACCATCAAATAAAAAAGTTGATTAGTCAACTGCAAGAAATAAAAGTTGAGGGTTTAACTATTGAAAAAAGCGTGACAATTGTGCATCCGAAACTGCCTTCTTACACTTATTTTGTGATTGCTCGCAGTGATATGAGTGGAAAAGCCTATGGTGTGCTGGATGGGACACGCTTTAAGGTCTTATCCGGAAGTTTTATAGCTTCAACCATGTCCTTAGATATGTATGAAATAGTAAAACGTCTGCGTGCTCAAAATTCCGTATTCATAAACTCAGACAATATACTCACGAAAGAAATCAGTTTTGATAACCCTGGTCAGGCAGCAAGATTTGTCACCGGTATACACGTTAATGGTATTGAGGAATGGAAAACACCGGACGGAATATCGCTTAAGCAGTATTCTAAACACAATACTGCTGAGTTAGTAGATCCCGTGGATTTTTCATTTAAAAATCAATAAGCTAAAATGATTTCTTATCAAATAGAAATATTTCGCGATAATGTAAAGAAGGCGGAGCTATGCCGGTCAATGCAGTTTCTATGGATAATATACCTGAAACATCTTATTTAAACACGGATAATACAGCGCATTATCGTGCCATCATGCGTGTGTTTTATGACGAATCCGAGAAGACTCATTACCAGTTAGATAAGGAAACTGTTCTGGAAAAGCTACATCAAATTCCTGCCTTTGCGGACTACACGATGGAACAGCTTCTTCCGCACCTGAACCAATTGGTTATTTGGAAAAATCTCACACCCATCCAAGATCCGAGCCGGGCAAACACAATTGCGGAATATAAAAACAATCAGTTCCGCTATCTTATGTCAGGGGCGGCCGTGGAAGTAGAGCGTATGACGATCCGGCTGGAAGCGCTCGTATTAGAAAGCGCCTCGCTTTCGATTTACCTGTTCCCCCGTATTCAAAACGCACTGATGGAGATGGAATCTCTGCAGGCCGCCCCACTTAAGGACGTGGATGAATGGTGGCAGAACCTGCAAGAGGATTTCAAACGGCTCAATCAGAATTACCAGGATTATTTGAGAGACTTTTATTCTTCAAAGGCAGAACACATGATGCGTTCTGCAGAATTTATTGCGCATAAAGAGCACGTCGTTAAATATTTAAGAGATTTTGTACAGGAACTGCAATCAAGGGGCGGAAAAATTGAGAAAGTACTCTTTGAAATTCCCGATACGTTAATAAATACTATTTTAGATAAAATCGTTAAAAGTGAGCTGGACAAGCCGCGTCCCTCATCGGAACGCCCGCCAAATTTCAAGGTACAGATCAAAGAAAACATCCGTGGAAAGTGGCGTTCACTTTATGAGTGGTTTGTTTCTGAAGCAGGTCGCCTGAGCGAAAGTCAATATGTTTTGGAAACGACCAATGAAGTGATTAGAAAGATCATTCAAAATGCCAATTTTATCATTCAGATGCAAAACAATGGTGTAAGCCGCAAAGAAGATTACAAAAAGTTTCTCCGGCTATTTGCGGAATGCGAGAACCTAAAAGAAGCACATAAGCTTTTCGCCCATGTTTTTGGTGTTGCCTCCGTCCGTCATTTTACGATCAATAGCGCCCGAGATACGGATAACATAAACAGCAGCATTTATGAGGAAGCCCCTTGCGTGTATCTACTCGACACCCGCAGCCGTCAATATAAGCCACGCATCGACAAAAGCGGGTTTTCAAGCAAAAGTCTGGAGAAAGCGGCGCTTCGCCAAAAACTTCTTGAAGAACAGGAGCGAACAAAAAGACTGGCGCTGCAATATATCCGGAATGGAAAGTTGGATTTTTCTACCATCACAGATACACTTGAACCTTCGACACGGCAAATCTTTCTAAACTGGGTTGTGCTGGCCAACAACGCCTCTGACCGTCATGCCATCACTGAGTATGGACAGAAGTTTCATTTGCTCCGCCAGCCAGGCTCCTGTGTGCTGCACTGCACAGATGGTAATCTGACCATGCCCGCCTATGTACTGGTGTTTGAAGGACGTGATGCGAATGGATGAATTTCGTGCTCTTTTAGGACAATTTTGGATTCTTAGAGAACAGGATGCTGCCCTATACCACCGTGTTAAACGAGCCTTACCCACTTTTCAAAAGATTCTTGGGGAACAGTTTGGCTGGAAGCTGTTCATCAACGAAAAACTGATTAAATTGGAAAAGATTCCGGCACATGCGGAACCTTCTATGGGAATCGAAGCTTTTGATGCACCTTCCGATTACTGTCTGCTATGTGCATTATTGATTTTTTTGGAGGACAGAGATGAGGGAGAACGGTTTCTCCTTTCAGAACTCACTCCCTCATTGCTTGCTTATCTGCAGCCTGTTCTTTCTGATTGGAATTGGGAAACCTTTTCTAGCCGTAAGAGTTTGGTTCGGGTACTATGCTATGCGGAGTCTCTTTCGCTGATTAAGACCCGAGACGGAATCAGCGAGAATTTCTCATCCGATCAGAGTCAGGAGGTTCTTTATGAAAATACCGGATTGTCAAGATGGTTTTCCGTCAGCTTCAGTTATGACATTTCAGGCTTTTCCTGCGCCACGGACTTTGAAAAGGAGGGCGCGGAAAACCTGAATCAGGACCGTGGTGTCCTTCGTACCCACAGAGTGTATCGCCAGCTTGCGCTGTCACCCGCAGTGTATTGGGAGCAGCCTGATGATCCGGTTTATGCATATATCAAGAATCAACGCGGTTCGGTACAACATTACCTGGAAAAGACCATTGGCGGCAATTTGCAGATCTACAAAAACGGTGCGTATTTTGTTTTGGATGAAGATGAGTCATTTGGTATGAGCTATCCGGAAGACCGTATGTTGAGCGATATTGCGTTAAACCTTTCTGCAAGATTGCGCTCAGTTGTTCTTGAGAATGAGTACCCACGTGCCATGAATGATTTCGTGGAGTTGTCCTTCCATGATTTCACCCGGGAACTGGAGAAATGCCGAACACAGTATTCTGCTTTATGGGGGAAGCAGTATCGTGAGATGCCCCTTGAAAAATTGACCGAAGAGGTACTCTCCTATATGGAAAGCTGGATGCTTTTGTCCCGGCGAGAAGAGGGCCTTACACTTCTACCCGCAGCGGGAAAAATGACTGGAAATTACCGGGAAAGAAATGAAACAGAGGAGGTATGATGTTGCGCTGGCTAATGAACCGTTTAGGCTTCGTTAATTTTTGGTTATATGATGTTGAAGAGTTTCCCTTTCGAGGCGGCAGATTACTGCTGCGCGGCGCGAATGGTGCAGGTAAATCCATTACGACGCAAAGCTTTATCCCCTTTATTTTGGATGGTAACCATCGTCCGGAACGCTTGGATTCCTTTGGAACTAAGGATCGGAAAATGGATTTTTATCTCTTGGGAGACGGCGACCGGGACGAATCCACCGGATATTTGTATTTGGAATTTAAGAAGCCGGACGTGGAACATTATTGCACACTGGTAATCGGAATGCGTGCCCAGAAAGGCAAGGGAATTTCATCGTTTTGGGGATTCTGCCTTTGTGACGGGCGCAGAATCGGTTCCGACTTGTGCCTGTACCGCGAAGCCGGGTCACAGCGGCTTCCTCTCAGCAAACAAGAGGCTAAAAACGCACTAAACGACTCCGGCAATTGGGCCGACAGCACGACCGAATATAAAAAGCTGGTCAATGACCGTATTTTCCAGTTCCCGGACATTGACCAATATGAGCAGTTTATCACACTATTGATTCAAATTCGTGCCCCAAAGCTAAGCAAGGATTTCAAACCATCCTTGGTACAGGATATCTTGAATTCATCCCTACAGCCGCTCAGTGATAATGACTTGCAGGCGATGGTTGACGCGATGGAAAAGATGGACAGCATTCAGGGGAATCTGGAACAGCTGGAACGCGCGCAGATCAGTGCGGGAATTATCCGAACTGAATATACCCGATATAACCAATACATGCTGGCACAAAAAGCGCGTGCGTTTTTGAAGCATCACGAGGAAACGGAAAATCTGCAAAGTCATGTTTCCACCACACAAAACGATATTGCAAACCTAGAGCTTGAAATTGAGAAGCTGAATGTAAAGATACAGAAGGATAGCGAAACCCTTTCTCAGCTTAAAGCAGAGAAAAATGCGCTTGGCGGCAGCGACACACTGCAGGAAAAGGCGGATCGCTTGACAGAGCTACAAGATGCACTGCAAGAAAATGATCGCGAATTTGAACAGGATGCGCGTAATGTTGAAGGACAGAGGGAAAAACGAAACCAGTCGCAACGCACGCTAGATAATCTGAAACGGCAGAAAGACGACCAACAGGCGCTTTACCAACAACGATTGGATGAGCTGGACGAGGTGCAGGAGCAGTTGCAATGGAACGGGCCTTCGGAACTAAAAAAGCAGCTCGCCAAAAAGTCATACACCGCTTTCAAAGAGGCCTACACTGCCGGCACGGTTTATAGCCGCCGGTTGAAGGACGCTCAGACCGCGCTGGAACAGCAGGAAGAAAAAAGCAGAGAACTGGACGATGTCCAAAAGCGGTTGAACGACGCGGATGTCAAGTGTCGTACCGCCCAAAATGAGTTAGATACCGCATATTTGGTAGAGCAGAAAGCCCGCGACGAACTGATTGAAGCCTTTTTGCGCATACAAGCCGGAAATCGGGAATTTGTATTTTCCGATACGCTTTTAGGACAGATTAAACAAATCGTCTCCCATTACAAAAGCACGGTGGACGACAGTGAATTGAACGCGCTTCTCTCCAATGAAAAAAATGCACTTTACAGCCTTTTGCAGACGCAATTAGCCGAATGTCAAGCACAGCGGAAGGAATTGCAGGATACTTATAATGCGTTGTGCGCACAGCTCAAAGTGCTGGAGGATGCGCCGGAACCTATTCCACTCCGGACAGCGGCAGTTCAGGAAACCCGTGAAGAGCTGTGCCGCCGTGGCGTTTCCTGTGCACCTTTTTACGACCTGATTGATTATGCCCCAGGTATGGAACAAAGGAAAAAGGATTTGCTGGAAGCACAGCTTACCGATATGGGTCTGCTTGACGCTCTTGTGGTGCCACAGTCTGAACAGGCGGTTGTGTCTGACATTTTACAGCGACATCCTGACCATTTTGTCAAAATATCCGATGCCCATATCCGTCAGCCGCTGCATGATCTTTACGCTGTAGAAGGCCCATTGAAGGAAGCCGCAGAGACAGCGCTTAGTGGAATCTCCTGTACGGACGATGACGGGGATACTGCCGTTCTTCCGGACGGTCGTTACCGTCTCGGTGTTTTAAGCGGAAAAAGCCATCCTTTAAAAACGGCAGGCTTCATTGGAGCGGCTGCCCGCCGCGAGAATCGCCAACGGCAAATAGACGCGCTTAAGCAGCAAATTGCGGAATGCCAAGGCGCGCTGGGACTGCAGTATATGAAACTCGAAAAATTGCAGCAGCGCATCAATAACCTAAATGCAGAATATGAGGGTAGACCTTCTACCGCTGATCTCGCGATGGCGCTGAGTTTGGTACAGACCTGTGAAAACAGCCTTGCGGTCGCCAAGGGTGCAGTAGAGCAGCTTGATAAGGCGGAAAAGGATGCCCGTGCCGCTTTGGGCAATGCAAAGCAGCGAGCGATTACTCTGTGCAAAGAAATACCGGTTTCAAGAACCGCAAGCGCATTTCTGGAAGAGCAGAATTCTTTGGACGATTACATGGCGCTGCTGCATGATCTGGAGGAAGGCTGGAACGGCTATCACCACGCCGAAGAACTTTTTGGGGCACAAAGTGACAAGCTGGAACAGGTCGAGGATTATTTGCTGTCACTTGAACTAGCGGCGCGAACGAGGAAAAATAAATCACAGACGCTGACCCGGGAAATCAAAGCGCTTCAGGAATTTTTAAATCAACCCGAGAATCGTGCGCTCGCGGAAAAATTGCAAAAAATTAATGGGGAAATCTCTGATTTAGAAAAAAATCTGCCAGATTGGAAAGCAGACGTCAGAGTAGACGGGACCAAACTTGAACAGCTATGTGAAAAAAAGCTGCAAAAAGCGCAAGAACTCGTGACTATGATTGAACATGAAAATAATCTGAGGACGTATTTTCTGGAAGAGCAGGCGCTAGGATTTTTCCCCGATACAGCGGATGAAAGCGTTTTAGCAGCTGCGCGCAAAGCCGAGCTTAAGTTGCGCGCACAGGATGTGGAGCAATTGCCTGATAATATGTATCAGGCGCTTCACGAAAATTTTCTCAAAAACAGCGCCGCGCTTACGGACTATCAGCCCAAAATTATTCCGCAGTTTGAAGAGACCGAGGGGGTTCTGCGAAGGCGGCGGTTGATTCTTCTGACACTGGATGGGAAACAGGTTTCTCTTCCCTTTTTCATACAGGAAATTGGCCAGAAGATTTCCTTGATGCAGGAATTGCTGAACGAAAAGGATCGGGAACTTTTCGAATCCATCCTGACAGAAACAATCAGTGGCAAACTCCGTAACCGCATTGCGGTTAGCCACAGATGGGTGCACACCATGGGCGAAATTATGAGCGGTGTGAACACCTCAATGGGGCTTGTTTTTAATCTTTCATGGAAAGGGAAATCCCAGCAAGCAGATGGGGAATTGGATACGAAAAAGCTTGTAGAGCTTTTAAATAGAGATATCGAAATTTTAAGCGATGAAGACCGCCGCAAAATTACAGCGCATTTTCGGACTAAGGTGAACTCTGCACGCAGATATGCAACGGAAAATGACCAGTCTGTCAGCTACGCCGACCTTATCCGAGACGCTCTGGATTTTCGCAATTGGTTTGAATTCACTCTTTCTTTTCAAAGACGGGGTGAAAAGGAAAAAAATCTTACCAATTCCGAGTTCAATAAGTTCAGCGGAGGTGAGAAAGCAATGGCTATGTATGTTCCTCTCTTTGCCGCAATCTCCGCGCAATATAAAAGAGCCACCGTGGAATGCCCATATGTCATCGCATTAGATGAGGCCTTTGCGGGTGTGGACGACAAAAATATTGAGAGCATGTTTGCCCTTGTGGAGACACTTGGCTTTGGCTATATCATGAATTCACAGGCATTGTGGGGCTGTTATGCATCTGTCCCACAACTCGAAATTGCGGATATGTACCGCCCGGCTAATTCTCAGGTAGTCACGATCCTTCTTTATCAGTGGGACGGTTACCAAAAAACACTCGACGAAGGTGCGATGCTTCTATGAGTCAAACTGACTGTGTTACCTATTTCCTCGAAAAATCGGGCTGGACCCGCCAGATGAATCAAATTTTAAAAAAGTACAAGTCTTATGGGAATAATTCCGGAACTGTTTCTCTTCCGGACGCAACAGAGGAGGAGTGCCGTGTAGCGGGTCTTTTCATGGGTAAAACATTTTATCCGCCGTTGCGGTATCAGCTTTCGGACTTCGAGCAAGCACTAAAGGCCAGTCGTTTTCAGGACACTTCTTTGCAAGAGCTGTTGGAGGGTTATTTCGGTTACCCTGTGTGTATGAATAAAGAAGTGAGTAAAACCCACCAAGAATGGGTTAAAAACCTATTTGCAGAAGCATACACGCAGGCTACATCCAAAGTAACCCAAAACTGGGTACAGAGAATGTTGGAATCGAAGGACAGTGGGTACAAACTTTTTTTGAAAGCTGCCAACAAAGACGAGGCAATGGCCTGTACCTCTTTAAAACAGGCGTGTGCTGCACTTGATATTTTGGCGACCCAATCGCTTTCAGAGCGCCGTCTGGCAGTTTTCAGCGCGGGAATAACCGCAAATCCGCACAGTTTCGATATGGACCGCCTTGCCGGTAAGTTACTTCTATACGGAATTTGCGATTGGCAGCAAAGGAAATATCCCCACACTGCCGAGCAGCGTGCGGAAACCCTTTTTTTAGTCAATCTTTTCGCGGACGATATTTCCAGCTTTACCACGCAGTTCGGTCTTCTGCTTTACACGGAAGAAGGGGAACATCCCGCATTCCAAGCATTCCGTACCCGCAATGAAAGCGCTGTAGTGACACTTTCCAATCTGTCAACAATTGTTCGTGCGGCAAGTCCGACTGGGAAGATTTATATTGTTGAAAATCAAATGGTTTTTTCCCATCTGTGTGAGCAATCTCTACCGTCACATTCCCCTATTTTATGTACATCCGGACAGGTTAAAACCGCATCACTGATCCTGCTTGATTTGTTGGCTGCTTCAAGCTGCATGATGTATTACTCCGGTGATTTTGACCCAGAAGGCCTGCGCATAGCCGACCGACTGGCATTACGTTACCCCAAACAATTCTTTTTCTGGCATTTGGAGAAAGATGATTATTACCGTTCTTTGTCGGAAGAATCAATTCCTTCATCGCGGCTTACAGCGTTAGCCCAGCTACGTTTGCCCGATTTGCAGGCAGTTTCCTCGGAGATACAGAAAACTCGGCGCGCGGGCTATCAGGAACTGTTGTTGGAACAGCTCCTGAACGACCTAAATGCCGAAGTTCGGTAAAAAGGGGTATTTAACAATGCGCAGCCGCCCGCTGAAGATGCTGTTTTAGGACAGGAAAACAAATTTAGGAATACCGAGGTGAACCCCGCATGCCGTATAACGAACTTGTCAAAAATTTCTCCCGCATTCGTGATTACATGCGGGAGTTTTTTGTTTACGGATTTAAAAGCCGCGAAGAAGTCGGCATTAAGAGTGCGCGGAGCTATGACAACGAGCGTCGCCGGATAGAGAGCTGGCTCTGTGAATATATGTCCTTTCATCAGGATGCAAACGGAAAGAATATGTTTATCTCCGTTGACAGCCGCCGTGTTCCGCATAACCCACTCTATCAGGCGTGGAAAGCCAAAAGCTTCACCAAAAATGATATCACGCTGCATTTTTGGCTGATGGATATTCTGTCGCCGGATAAATTAATATCGCTTACAGGAATTATGGATATGATCGATCGCGATTATCTGCCGCTTTTCGAGCACGCCGATCCAATCGATGAGTCTACCATTCGCAAAAAACTGAAAGAATATGTGGATCTGGGGCTGATCGCCGCCGAAAAGCAAGGCAAGCAACTTGCCTATCGGTTACCCTACGATGCTGTCGACTATGGGATATGGCGCGATGCAGTTTGCTTTTTTGCCGAGACAGATCCGCTTGGCGTGATCGGTTCCTATTTGCGGGATAAATTCGATGCGCTACCAGAATATTATACATTCAAGCATAACTATCTGCTTTTTGCGCCAGACAGCGGTGTCATGTTGGATTTGCTTACCGCCATCCACAATCATCGCTGTATTGAGCTTGAGCTCTACCCCAATAAGCGGCGAACCGTGCTACCGCTTAAAATTTATATCAGCACACAGAGCGGGCGTCAGTATGCGGCTTGCTGCGGAATTCACGGTAAACGTTTTTTCTTCCTTCGGCTGGATTCCATCAAAACCGTAAAGCCTCTTACGATCACAGAGGATTATAGCGTAGACTCGGCGCGGTT